>CANLAH010000117.1 GCA_947488685.1 Acidimicrobiaceae bacterium
AGGCGGCGGTCGCTCAGGCGGCGGTCGCTCTGGCGGTCGTTCGGGTGGACCACGTCGTGAAGGCGGCGGTGGCTATGGTGGCGGTCGTTCGGGTGGCGGTCGTTCGGGTGGACCACGTCGTGAAGGCGGCGGTGGCTACGGTGGCGGTCGCTCAAGTGGCCCACGTGAAGGCGGACGTTCTGCTGGACGCTCTGATGGTCCACGTCGTGAAGGTAGCGGAGAACGATCTTCTCCCCGCCCAGCTCGCGTTCAATAGGACAAACCATGCGCGTTATCGCGGGCATGAGTGATCGAGTACCTCTTAACGAGACGGCTCGCTACGCGCAACGAATCGAAGCACTCGGCTATGACGTGTTGCATGTGCCTGAGACAATTCATGACTCCATGGCGGTGGCGCTGCTTGCACTCGAGCACACCACGACCCTGCGTGTACAGACAAGCCTGACGCTCGCGTTTCCGCGAAGCCCAATGCTTTTGGCATTGCAAGCGTGGGACTTATCGTTGATGAGTGGTGGGCGATTTGATCTTGGACTTGCCACGCAAATCAAGCAAAATATCGAAGGCCGTTTTGGCGTGCCTTGGAGTTCTCCTGCAGAGCGCATGGGTGATTACGTTGCCGCTGTGCACGCTTGTTGGAATTCTTTTAGCACTGGTGAACCACTCAATGTGCACACTGACAACTACACGCTCACCCGTCTGCAACCATTTTTTAATCCTGGACCACTACCCCATGATCCTCCCCGTATCTGGTTAGGCGGCGTCAATGACAAAGCATGCGAATTGGGTGGCGCTATTGCCGATGGCTTTGTGACTCATCCGACTAATTCGCATCCGCGATACCTTCGAGAACGATGTCTACCTGCATTACGCAAGGGACAGCAATCCGTTGGTCGCGCAATTGACTCTGTCCCGCTTGTTGGCGCAATTCCAATTGTGACGGGTCGCACACCTGATGACCTTGAAGACAGTCGTGGGCATCAACGCGCCGTACTCGCTTTTTTGTATTCGACACCCGCATACCGACGAACACTTGAACTATTTGGTTGGCAAGAACTCGGTGAAAAACTTCAGCACATGACCCGAAAAAATGATTGGGCGCAACTGAGCGAACTCATCACCGATGACATCTTTGAAACTTTGGTGCCTCAAGCCACATGGGCTGACCTTCCATCTGTGCTTTCGTCGTGGTTCTCCGGTCTGCTCGATGGAGTTTTGGTGCAACCGCCGTCTGACCCAGCCCATGATGGCGAGTTTGCCTCAGTTATCAAGGCGATTGCTGTCATCTAGGGAATAAAAAGCGCAATGCGATAGTTTCTCATTGTGGGAATTTTTCGCAATCTACAAAGCGTAATTCGCTTTCGAAAACCTGAATTCTCCCGTAGTCGGCGCAGATTTGATCGTGCTGCCAACATTGACGACTTAAGAGCAATCGCTCAAAGGCGCCTACCTGGTGGAATATTTGATTACATCGACGGTGCAGCACAAGATGAGTGGTCTGCGCGCAACAACGTTGCGGCATATTCTCGTATCGAACTTCGTCCTCGGATCCTTCGCGATGTCAGCGTGATTGACACCAGCACAATGCTTCTCGAAAAAAAGACGCCACTCCCTTTTATTCTTGCTCCAACTGGTTTTTCACGCATTGCCCACTCACAAGGAGAACTCGCAGTTGCCAGAACGGCAGACAAGTTTGGGTTGGTGTATTGCCACTCAACACTGGCAACAAGATCGATCGAAGAAGTCGCTGCTGTATCAAGTGGTGAACAGTGGTTTCAGGTCTACATGTGGAGAGATCGGGGGATGTTGCGAGACATCTTGCAACGTCTTCGTGCCTGCGGATATACCGCACTCGCACTCACCGTGGACACCGCTGTGCTTGGGCGTCGTGAACGAGACGTGCGTCGGGGATTCACTCTGCCACCCAAGATAGGACTCGACACAATTGTTGACGGCATTCGTCATCCGTCATGGACATGGGACTTCATTCGCAATGAACCCATTACCTTTGCAAATGTCGCTACAGACTCACGCGGATCTGGTGGCTCAGCAGTCTCGCTCTCCACATATATCAATGAACAGTTTGATCCATCAATCACGTGGGATGCAGTTGAGTGGTTGCAGGCTGAGTGGAACGGTCCCCTCTTTATCAAAGGCATCCAAGACACGCAAGACGCTGTGATTGCCGCCAAGATGGGAGTCGCCGGAATCATGGTGTCAAATCACGGCGGACGCCAACTAGATGGTTCGCCTGCACCAATTGATCTCATTGAACCAATCGCTCAACTCGTACAGGGTCAACTCACAATTATCTGTGAAGGTGGCATTCGTCGGGGTTCTGATATTTTCAAAGCGCTTGCGCTCGGTGCTGATATCTGTGCAATCGGACGAGCCCACTTTTACGGACTCGGCGCTGCTGGTGAACAAGGAGTTGTGCGGGCAATCGAGATGCTCCAAGATGAACTGACGCGAACGATGGCACTCAGTGGCGTTCGTACTATTTCTGAAATTACGCGAGACCTAGTGCGTACTGCTCGCTAGCAGAATCATTTTTGCCAGTGCTGCGTGAGCACATCAGTAGCAAGAATTGGATCAGAAATCATCCACCAGTGCCCAAGGCCTTGAAGTGTCGCCGTTTTAGCCCCACACGCGTCGGCCGTGTTGGCTGCCATCTGGGGAGTTCCGGGGAAATGGTCTTCTGTCGGAATAATGACAAGGCCGCGCGGTTGTTGAGTAGTGCGGAGGCGTTCACCGAGAGATTTCATCGCAGGTTGTGCAGCGGAGCGATAGAGAGCCAAGATGCAACGAGCCATCTCCGCATTGAGGGCCGACCCGACATCGTGCGCAATGTCGTGTGTCATTCCCAAACTCATCAATACAGCCACCTTGTCCGATGCTGACATGTTGATGAAACCATCAATTGCTTCTTCTCCTGCTCCTGGGGTTTGCCACACGCGAGCGTTGTCATGCCAGATGTATTCGGGATCAAGCAATCCGCCGCAATCCGCCGCCCAACTGCGAAGAAGATCTGGTCGCGTTGCTGCCACGCCATAGGTATGGCCAGCACCCCAGTCATGTCCGACAAGATCGATGGGACCACCGATATTTTCAAGCTGTTGGATGAGCCATTGGGTATAACTCGTTTGAGTCGCATCCCAGCCTGTTGGGGTTGGCGCACCAAAGCCTGGTGGCGAAAGCAAAACAACATCATGTATGTCGCGACGTGCCAACTCAGCCACAACGAGGCTCCAGATTGCGCTGGTCTCTGGGTTGCCGTGTACAAAAACCTTTGTCATTTTGGTATTCCTTTACATGATCTCTTCTGCTGGGGCCAAAAACTGTGACTGATACAACTCATAATAGGGCCCCTTGCGTGCAAGCAAGACCTCGTGAGAACCCTGCTCAACAATACGACCTTTTTCCATCATCAAAATAACATCTGCATCGCGAATGGTTGAAAGCCTGTGCGCAATGACAAAACTGGTGCGCTTCGACCGAAGCGCCGACATTGCCTTTTGGATCAGCACTTCAGTGCGTGTATCAACAGAGCTAGTCGCTTCATCAAGGATCAGAATTGTTGGATCTGCAAGAAAGGCTCGCGCGATAGTGAGCAATTGCTTTTCTCCCGCGCTCACGCTTCCTCCTTCGTCACTCAAGATCGTGTCATATCCGTCCGGAAGTGAGTGCACAAAACGATCGACATAGGTCGCTTTTGCCACTGCCATGATCTGATCTTCTGAAGCACCTGGATTACCGTATGCAATGTTTTCTCGTATGGTTCCGCCAAACAGCCACGTGTCTTGCAACACCATCCCAATGTTGGATCGCAGATCACGCCTGGGCATCTTGGCAATATCGTGACCGTCCAACGTGATGCAGCCACTGTCTAGCTCATAGAAACGCATCAGCAAATTGACAAGCGTTGTTTTGCCCGCTCCTGTAGGTCCGACTATCGCCACCGTTGTTCCGGGTTCAGCAACGAGCGACAAATCTTCAATCAGTGGCGTCTCTTTGCTGTAGGAAAATCCAACATTGACGAACTCGACTCGTCCGGTGACGAGACCGTCTCCGATATGAGACTCGACATCGGGTGATTGTTCTTGCGCGTCAAGTAACTCAAAGACTCTTTCAGCAGACGCGATACCCGACTGCAAGACATTCATCATTGAGGCAGTTTGCGTTAAAGGTGCGGTAAACAAACGTGAGTACTGGATAAATGCCTGAATGTCTCCGAGTCCCAGCGATCCCGAGGCAACGCGAACTCCACCGACAACCGCAATCGCGACGTAGTTAAGATTTCCAATGAACATCATTGCTGGCTGAATCGCACCAGACATGAACTGCGCACCAAAACTTGCATCATGCAATTCTTCATTGATAGCGGCAAAGCGATCTTCAACTTCTCCTTGTCGACCAAAAGCTTTGACGATTGCGTGGCCCGTAAACGCCTCTTCGACGAGACCATTGAGTTTTCCGGTGTGCATCCACTGGGCTATGAACCGTTTTTTCGATCGTGAGGCAATCTGCTTCATGGTGATGAGAGAACTTGGCACCATAAGCATGGCAATCAAAGCCAAAATAGGTGAAATTAGAAACATCATCACAATCACCCCGACGATTGTGAGCAAGGATGTCAGTAATCCGCTTAGTGATTGCTGCAGGCTTTGGGCAATGTTGTCGATGTCGTTTGTTACGCGACTCAATAGATCTCCGCGCGAATTCTTGTCGATATAACTGAGTGGCAGACGATGTAACTTCGCTTCGACGTCTTGTCGTAATTGATACATGGTTCGCTGCACCACACCAGACATGATGTAGGACTGCAGATACGCCAGACAAAATGACGAGACATAAAGCAAGAGCGCTAACCATAAAATATTATGAAGTTTTGAAAAATCTATTTTATTGACACCGTTTCGGCGCAACAGTCCGTCAAACACAACATCTGTTGCATGACCCAAGATCCGCGGCCCAAGCACAACGAGCGTCACACTGGTGACAGCCAGAACCAGGACCAACAACACGAGAACACTCTCTTGGGACATTCGGAGCATCAAACGTCTCGATGTTGTGCCAAAGTCTTTCGAGCGTTCCATCGGCACGCCAACATTGGTCATTCTCCCGGTACCTGGGCCACCTCGAGTTTCAGATACAGGTGGTCGGTGTAGATCCTCTTGCGCTTGGGTTGAGTCGGGCGACTCTTTCATGCTGCCCCCTCATCAATGCTCAATTGAGATGAAACAATTTCTTGATAGGTCTGACATGTGACGAGTAGGTCGTCATGAGAGCCAAGCCCCATCACGAGGCCGTCTTCTAGAACCATAATTTGATGTGCATTGCGAATTGTTGACACACGCTGCGCCACCATGACCACAATTGATTCAGAAACATGAGGAATCATGGCAGAGCGCAAACGAGCATCAGTCGCTAGGTCAAGAGCTGAAAATGAATCGTCGAATAGATAGATCTCTGGCCGATGTACAAGAGCTCGCGCTATCGCTAGTCGCTGTCGCTGTCCCCCCGAAACGTTGGCCCCACCTTGAGAAATTGCTGCGTTCAGCCCACCCGGCATTTGTTCGACAAAATCCACGGCCTGAGCAATGCGCAATGCCTCCCACATCTCATCTTGCGTTGCATCAGGTTTGCCATAACGAAGGTTTGAGGCAACGGTTCCGGAGAACAGATACGGCTTTTGTGGAACAACCCCCACTCGCGACCACAACACGTGTGGCGCAAGTTTGCATACATCGACTCCATCGACATACACGACACCCGTCGTGGCGTCTGTCAAGCGGGGAATCAGGTTCATCAACGTTGTCTTGCCTGAGCCGGTGCTTCCGATGATTGCCAAAACTTCGCCAGCACGACACGTGACACTGACGTCATGTAACACTGGTTGAGCAGCCCCCGGATAACTAAATCCGACGTGTTTGAGTTCGAGTGACGCGATATCTGACACTTGCGTGATTGGGTCTTTGGCTACCAGGATCGATATCGGCGTGTTCAGGACTTCTTGAATTCGTTCAGCACTCACAGTCGCTCTCGGCAACAATGCAGCCATAAAAGTTGCCATCATGACCGCCATCAAAATCTGTATGAGATACGTCAAAAAGGCAATCATTGAACCGACCGAGATCGAACCATCGGCAATTCTGTTGGAACCGATCCACAACACGGCGACACTAGAAATATTTACCACTACGTTGACGATCGGAAACATCAAAGCCATAAGACGGCCTGATCGAAGCGCCGTGTCAGTCAGCAATTCGTTACCGTGAGCAAAACGTTCAGACTCTTGTGGTTCGCGAACAAATGCACGCACAACTCGTACTCCCGTGAGCTGTTCACGCAACATCTGATTTATGCGATCAATCCGCTCTTGCATCAAACGAAATTGGGGAACCATTCGCACTAGCACTATTCCTAAAATGACAACGAGTAGCG
>CANLAH010000118.1 GCA_947488685.1 Acidimicrobiaceae bacterium
TTGCCTCGAAGTTTCCGAAAGGAAAAGCGGCGATTCATCAGAACCACGGACTGTTCACTGTCGGAAGCACAGTTGATGAAGCAGCGTTTTGGTTCATCACAATGGAGCGGTCATGCCAAGCACAACTGATGGCCGAAGCAGCCGGAACACCTTTGCTTATCGCAGACAAAGCCGCCACATACACTCGCGAAAATACTGCTCACTCAATTGCTGGCTGGTTTAACTTTCAGCCACTTTGGCAAGAGATTTGCCACACAGATCCTCAATTGTTCGAGTGACTTCCAAGAGCCGCCCCGCGCGCTTCTTTGATACTGCTCCACCAGAAATCTTTTTTCTCTTCTCGGCTGCTGCGCAGTACACAGGAGCCGTAGTAGCAGTCAATCTCTTTGACGAAGTTAATCCAGCAACGGTCGCATTATTTCGAGTCATCAGCGCTGCAGTTTTCTTGATTCTCTTTTCTCTCCGATCCAATCATGCTCGATGGACTCGCCGAGATCTGACACAAGCAGGATTATTCGGAATCTCTACTGCGCTGATGAATGTCTTTTTTTATTGGGGTATCGATCGGCTGCCTCTTGGCAAAAGTGTCACGATTGAGTTCATCGGCCCGATCGTGGTGGCGGCAGTTCGCACAAAATCAGTGCGCAATTTCTGGGCGCTTGGTTTAGCCGCGCTCGGAGTCATGGCGCTCGGTGGTGTCGAACTCAGTAGCGAACCACTCGGTCTCTTATGTATTTTGATTGCGTCAGTTATGTGGGCGATGTACATCGTGTTGGGCTCAGCGGTTGCGCAGTCGGATCGGGGTGTTGCTGGTCTCGGCGTTGGTCTGGCAATCGGAGCGCTCGTGCTTTTGCCTGTTGGAGCGAGTGGATCAGGAGTTGTGTTGACCACTCCCCACTTATTGTTTGCCTGCATCGTTGTTGGTGCAACATCAAGCGCATTGGGGTATGGCATTGACCAAGCAGTTCTGCGCCGAATTCCGGTGCGCCGATTTTCGGTGATGCTGGCTTTGCTGCCAGTGACGGCAGCGATTTTTGGAGTGGTTTTTCTTGATCAGAATCCCACGCTCACCGACGTCTTTGGAATGGCCCTTGTTTTGGCAGGTGTTGGTATGCAAGAACGCGATGAGATCGATCGACACCCCGAGGTGGCCCAAACCCCGTAGCGTGTAGGAAGTATGACCCCCCGTCACACGCGCATCATTGCAACGCGCACCCTCGCCACGATTGCACTCGCAACATCTCTTTTTTTGGTGGATCTTGCGGCACCTGTTCGCGCTGAAGTACTGACACCTGTTGGGGTCGTTGTGCGCGGACACGGACACGGACACGGACGAGGGATGAGCCAATACGGCGCCTTGGGCTGGGCCACGACATACGCCAAGACCTGGCAAGAGATTCTTGCTTTTTATTACGGCGCTGACTCAAGCATCGTGTCGGCGCTGACTCCTGCGGACGCAGCACTCACTCCTGCCGGCGCAATGACAGTTCGTCTCCAGACTCTTGACGGGATACAAACAGCTGTGGTCTCTGACAATGCCACGGCAATGTGGAGCGGCGCAACCGCAACATCTGCAGCGCTGCTTGCTCGGCAAGTCGGAAAAAACATCTACGACATCTATTCATCAAGTGCGAGTACTTGCCCTGCGACAACAGGAGAACCAACAGGGTTCACCCTGATTGGCGACAACATCGCAGGACCCATCACGTTTACGAGTACTAACGGATCGCTGAGTACGGCAGTTTCTCCTACAGATCTCTTGGGAGTCTGTGAACCACCGACAAAGAAATACGCCAAGGGTCGCGTGCGTTACTATCGCGGTTCAATTCAGGCCATCAGTGACACAAAAAACAATCAACGAACAGTCAACGTGGTTGATACCGAGTCTTACGTGCGCGGTGTCGTTCCTCGAGAGTCGTCCGCTGGTTGGGGCGATCTTGCCGCTGGCGCCGGAATGAACGCACTGCGAGCGCAGGCTGTGGCAGCACGTAGTTACGCAGTATCAGAAAATCGATACACAACGGTTGGCGCATACGCCAAAACATGCGACACCACAGACTGTCAGGTCTACGGCGGATCAGCACTTCGTGACATTGGGGGAACGACCCTAGTTATTGAAGATGCTCGAACCGATCGAGCAGTGCTTGACACCGCCAATGTCATCATTCGCAGTGCTGCGGGTGCAGTCGTGCGCACGGAATACTCCGCTACCAACGGTGGACGCACAATCTCGAGTGGAATTACAGATGAAGGAGACATTGCGGCAAACGCGGCGCTACTGAACTGGAGCGTTACTTTATCGGCGGCCGATATTCAAAAAAAATATCCCACCATTGGCATATTTACATCGATCACGACAGCGCATGATGGTCTTGGCGGTGACTTCGGTGGTTATGCAACATCAGTCACTATCACTGGCACTGCTGCCACTGTCACTCGTGTGCCAGGACAATTCCGCAGCGACTTTGGCCTCAATTCATCCTGGTACGACACGATTGCGCAATTTGGCGCCGACTCACTCGCTGCACCTGTTGGAAGCATGCTCGTCATTGGCGACTCCGTGACCCAAAGTGTGGTCGACGAGTTTTCATCGCTCATCACGCCCGCCTACCCAAACACTGTGATTCAAGCGTGTGCTGGCAGGGGCGTCGTCGGGGCTGCATGTTTGTTTCCGCAAACAGCACCCAGTCTCAATCTTGATGGCGTCAACGTGTTCAATGCGCTTGAGACTCCAGCAATCGCTCTCATTGCATTGGGTTACAACGACGACCCGACAACATATGCCGCCGAGCTTGCCCAAATGATCTCAGCGCTCACAACACGTGGCGTGCAACGAATAATTTTTGTCACGATGTCTACTCGCTCGACGAAACGCACATATGCGACAGCAAATGCAGCGCTCTATGCGGCGGCTGCACTTGATCCTAAAATCACCGTGCTGGACTGGAACACAGCAAGCACTGATGCCACAACAACGCGGTGGTTTGATAATTCATCAGTGTGTTGTTACGTTCACCTCACACGCACAGGACAAACTGAGTTTGCACTCTTTTTGCGAGCGCAACTTGACAACTTACGATCTCAAGGGTTGCTTCCGACCACGACGGCCCCTGCTGCGGTTCTGCCAGGACTGCCCTTAACAGAACTCGACCGCGGATCGATGGTGAAGACCTTGCAAAAAACTCTCAATGTGGCACTTGCGACGCCCAAGAATAAGCAACTTCTTGCTGATGGCGTGTACGGGGCTCGCACAACCCGAGCAGTCAAAAAATTTCAGCGGCAAAAAGCTCTAACTGTTTCTGGCTCTGTTGATCGAGCGACATGGGAGATGTTGGGACTGGCAGACAAACCCTGGCTTGCTGCGCTCAAAGTTGGAAGCCGACATTCTTCGGTAAAAACAATTCAAGTTGCACTCGCCAAGGTGTTAAAGAAGAAAATTGCTGCGACAGGTGTCTATACCGCGACTACACAAGCAGACGTACGACTCTTTCAAACAAGTGTGGGAATGAAGCCAACCGGAAATGTCTCTGGCAATACATGGATGGTGCTGATGCCAACCGCTGCTCTTGTTCAGACGGGCTGATTAAACCTTGCTTGCCAGGCGGCATCGCTCACCATTGACGGATACTGCGCCCGATAGTCGCGCTTGAGTTTTTTATACGTACGAATCAAGCGCCACGTCGTAGTAAAGACTTCGCGCTGCAAGACACGCACGCGCTGCCAATCACGGCTCACAACGAAACCTTCGTCAATACGGGGATGTCGGTACAATATTTCTTTATGCCGAATGGCTAATCCGACAGCTCGCACATCAATCTGGGCAACGCCCGATACCCGAGCACGAAGAAATGGTGGCACTAGATGGCCGCCCATCGTGGGCACGGCAAGGATGTAGCCAATGAGTCTGACGATCTTTGGACGAGGTGCTGTGAAACCTAAAGCCTTTTGTTCGTCGCTCAACGGCGAAGCCTTTTCTTCGTTCACCATACGTATCTCATCATGCAATGCAGCATGATCTATTTTTTTCCATGCTTCGGGACCCTCGAGAAACTGTTTCATGCCGCGAACCATGTAATCGGCACTGGCGTATCGATGAGAGTAGACATTTCGGAACCCAAAGCCCACGTAACGCATTGCTAGATGCCACCAATGGTGATTATCAAAGACCAATGTGTCGATAAGTGCAAAGTTTCGGATTTCATAGTACAAAGACGATGGATTGTTCTTGAGAGCAAAGTCGGCATGCCATACAACGATTCCGTTCATTGTGACTGTTGTTTTTCCGGTATGCATTAGCCCAAAAGCAACGTCATCACCACGAACAAAAACTGGAAGTGGATTCTCTTTGGCGAGATGCATTGGAAACACCGTGAACCACCATGCCGAATAATCAAATTGCTCGGGCTTGTATTCGCCTAGTACCTCTGATCGCTCACGCAGATCGATGAATCTTCCGAGTGCACGCAATGGGTAAATCGATTTGAATTTGTACATGCTTCCGGCCTCGAACTGCATCCACGGACGCTCTTCGCTGAGCATTGCTCCGTGCACACACAAGTCAGGAGACGTTGCAAACTTGAGCAACTGCACAGTTCGCACAATTGATTCTGGCTCAAGCAAAATATCATCATCCATCAACACCACATGAGTGCTCCAGCCAGCGGAACGGTATTCCATGATTCCGCGAGCGAATCCTCCAGCGCCGCCCAAGTTGGGGTTGTGCAACAACTGCACTGGCGCACTTGAAGGCAATGACGGTTGTAAATTACGCGCATTGTCAACTACGAGAACCTTGACGTTTCCGTTGAGTTCTGGCACTGAGGACTCGATGTCAATCAGTCGGTCAATAGTTTTGAGCACATACTCTTGGCGATTAAAAGTAGTGATCGCAACGCCGAGTCGTACCTCACGCACAAATTCATCTGTTGTGCTCCAACGTCCACCGCGCACAACTACACCTGCCTCGAGCGCGCTCACTGCTACATACAAAACGTCTGCACCACATGTTGTGATATCTGTGCACTCAAGTGCGGTTCCGGACGTTGCCGAATCAATTACAAACTCTCCGTGAGCACCGGCCCCGATGAGCTCAATCAGCGCGTTGCCTGTGATGTCAAGTGTCGCTACGACATGGCGAACAGCCGTCAAACTTCGCCATTGCCCAATCGGAAGTACTCCAAAAGACGTATCGAATGTAACTCGCTGGCCAGAACCCAGCACCAAACCGTCAACATCTACTGATGCAGATGGACTTCTGAAATACAGCGAGGGCTCTGAGAAATCAGGAGCAGGGATATTGATTCGCGAAAGAAGGTTGAGTTGGGTCACGGGTTACGCCCCCATCGGATCGCTCACAAATGACGGCATCTTTCGTCCGTGCTTGTGGCAAGACAAAAACTCATCTGCCACTTCAAGGGCCTCTTTGATCGTGACGTCCATGTCCAAGTAACGATAGGTGCCCAAGCGACCCAAGAATGTCACCCCTGTTGCAGCCCTTGCTGCTTGGACGTATTGCAACAACTGTTCTTTTTCTTTGACCAATCGAATCGGATAATACGGAGTGTCTTGATCGGTGCACAAGCGACTGAACTCTCGATAGATGACAGTTGCGTCATGAGACTCCCACGGTGCAAAATGCTTGTGTTCTGTTATTCGTGTATAGGCAACATCTTCGTCGCAATAATTCATCACGGGGCATCCTTGGTAATCGCCATCTAAAACTTCTTGCTCGAAGTCCAATGTTCGGTATCCGAGTCGACCAAAACTTTGGGCGAACCATTGGTCGATTGGCCCGGACCAAAAAATATGTTCTGCATCCGAAATTGTTGCAGGATCAACAGTGACTCCGAGGCGAACGTCGATGAGGGGGTGATCAAGTATCGCCTGCACGATTGGCGTATAGCCATTTTCTGGAATTGCTTGATGCGGATGATTGAAATATGAATCTTCATACGTAAACCGAACCGGAAGTCGCGCCAAAATTGATGCCGGAAGTTCTGTCGGGGATACTCCCCACTGCTTCTGTGTGTATCCCTTGAAGAAGGCTTCATAGAGTGGGCGACCAACAAATTTCATTGCTTGGTCTTCAAACGACACAGGAGTACCGATGCTGTTATCGGCTTGGGATGTAATGAACTCCTGCGCCTCTGCTGGCGTCAGTGTCTTATCGAAAAACTGATTAATCGTGTGCAGGTTTACTGGCAATGAATATACGGCGCCACCAGATGTTGCTTTTACCCGATGGTTGTAGGGCAACATTGTGCCGAAGCGATTGATGTATTCCCAGACCCGTTCGTGATTGGTGTGAAAAATATGCGGTCCGTATACATGCACCATGACGCCATTGGAATGGCGCTCGGTGTGGGCGTTGCCAGCAA
>CANLAH010000119.1 GCA_947488685.1 Acidimicrobiaceae bacterium
GTAATGGTCTGATTGATTCGAAGGGAGACGGTAATTTTGGCTGCCTCTGCGGCGTATTTTTCGCGGATTGCACGCGCTGCGGCCATCCAGTCATCAGATAAAAAACTATGTGTCATGGGATTCTCCTTTGAGATGTGGTCTGAACGCTCCAAACGCTAGTGGCAGATGTGAACGTTTTGTTAAGTGGACCTAATCAATAGCACTTTCTGCTGGTTTGTCAGCGAGAATAGATACATGGCACGAATCCTTGTTTCTGAAGAACTCGCCGAACGCGGTCTTGACCGACTTCGTCAGGCCGGACACGACGTGGACGTACAAATAGATCTCACACCTGAGCAGTTGCGTGTTGCCATCAAGGGGGCACGCGCGTTGATTGTGCGCTCCGCTACCCAAGTAGACGAGGGTTTGCTCGAGGCAGGGTCAGATCTCATTGTGGTAGGACGTGCTGGAGTCGGCTTAGACAATGTTGATGTTGAGGCCGCCACAAAGCGCGGGGTGATGGTCGCCAATGCTCCTGAATCAAATATCGTGTCAGCGGCAGAGCACACAATGGCAATGTTGTTGGCTGTTGCTCGAAATGTTCCCCAAGCACATGCTGCACTCGTACAAGGCAGATGGGAGCGAAGCAAATGGGAAGGAGTCGAACTTCTTGACAAGACACTTGCAATCGCCGGACTTGGACGAATCGGAAAACTAGTCGCCCAGCGCGCTGCCGCTTTTGGAATGCGCATTATTGCCTTTGATCCGTATGTTTCTGAAGAGCGTGCACGTGCAATGAATATTGAGTTGATGGATATGGATCGCCTCATTACAGAAGCAGATTTCTTGACAGTGCATCTACCCAAAAACAAAGAGACAATTGGCCTCATTGGTCGCGAGATGTTACTAAAGGCAAAACCGTCATTGCGTGTGATCAATGTTGCACGTGGCGGCATCGTTGATGAGGCAGAACTTGCCGAAGCAATCAAATCTGGAGTAATCGCGGGCGCTGCGCTTGATGTATTCAATAAAGAACCAACAACCCAATCACCACTTTTTGGCCTAGACGGTGTGGTTGTCACTCCGCATTTGGGTGCGAGCACTCGCGAAGCACAAGACAAGGCTGGCGATGACATCGCTGACATGATTAATTTGGCATTGGCCGGAGACTTTGTGCCATATGCCGTCAATATTTCTGCTGCAGATGCAAACGAAACACTGAAACCGTTCTTACCGCTAGCCGAACGTCTTGGTCGATTGTTTGCTTCGATGGCGGGCTCTCAGCCTGGACAACTCGAAGTCATTGCCACAGGCGAAATCGCTGGCTATGACACTCGCATTTTGACGCTGAGTGCTCTCAAAGGATTCTTCTCGATTGTGCAAAACGATCCGGTGACGTATGTAAATGCTCCCCAGATTGCTGCGGCTGCAGGTATAGAAATCAAAGAGACAAAAGTAGCAACTGGTTCTTCTAATAGCGACTATGTCAACTTGGTGACACTGCGTGCCGGAAGCCATAGCTTGGCAGTGACTCTTGTTGGACCACGACGACAGGCTCGCATCGTGATGGTGGATGACCACATCACTGATGTGCCACCGTCTGATCACATGTTGGTTGTTCGCAATGATGATCGTCCAGGCGTGATTGGCTTAGTCGGAACATTGCTCGGAAACGCTGGAGTCAATATTGCAGACATGGACGTTGGTCGTGCCCTGACTGCAGGCACAGCACTGATGGTGATTTCGCCGTCTGCTGCAGTATCAGACGATGTGTTAGATGCTCTTCGTCAAGCGCCCGGAATCATTGAAGTCGCCTCACTGCACGCTTAGCGAGCAACTATTACACCAGCGATGCTGCCGTTGCTCGGGCGGCATCGTGTGCGCCAGATGCGTAGTCTGTGTCACTTGCATACAAGATTGCGCGAGAAGAATTGACAATCAAACCACGACCCACGCTGTTGGAGCCATGAGTGACAACTGCGTGCGGATCGCCACCTTGGGCCCCGACACCAGGAACAAGCAATGTCATATCGCCAACAATCTCGCGAACAAGTTTGAGTTCTTCTGGATACGTGGCCCCAACGACAAGTCCAACTTCGCCTTTCGTTGCCCAATCAGTGGCCGCCCGAGTAGCGACGTGTTGGTATAGAGGCATGCCATTGCTGACTTGAGACTGAAATTCGCCACTTCCGACATTGGACGTGCGACATAAAACAAACACACCTTTTCCGGCGTGGGCCAAGAAGGGTTCGATGCTGTCTGTGCCTAAATACGGACTAACGGTGACAGCATGTGCGCCGTAGCGGTCAAATGCTTCGCGCGCATATAGTGCGGCAGTGTCTCCGATGTCTCCGCGCTTGGCATCAAGAATCAACGGGATAGTGGGGTGATTGGCGCGAATATGTTGACAAAGTTCTTCGAGTTGTTTTTCTGCTCCAACTGCTGCGAAGTAAGCAATCTGGGGTTTAAAGGCGCAGACAAACTCAGCAGTGGCGTCGACAATGTCAATGCAAAATCTTGCGATACTGCCAACGTCATTGCGCAGAGCGCTCGGAAACTTGTCTGGATCTGGATCTAGTCCGACACACAACAGCGAGCCGGTCGCTGCCCAGCGTGCGTTAAGTGTAGAAAGAAAACTCACGGACGGGTATCAGCCTTCGATCGTGATCGCTGCAGTTGGACAGAGGTCTGCTGCCTGTGTTGCCTTTTCGCGCAGTTCTTCGCCAGGGTTTTCTTGCAAAATGTAGAGGTATCCATCTTTGCGAACTTCAAAGATTTCAGGAGCAACTTGTGTACATGCTCCTGTTGACGCACAAATATCAAAATCAACGCTTACTTTCATCTTGAATCCTCCTGGGTATTCTTTGGTCGATTTGTTGGCCCTGCGTATTGATATACAAGGTCTACGTTAAAACTAGTCGCAGAACACGCAAGTTGTGTATTTCAAGAGACGCGACCTTGACGTTCGTAAGCTGCGAGCACGGCGCGCAGTGAGGCAGAGATGATGTTTGGGTCAATTCCGACCCCCCAACGAGTGTTGCCATCATTGTCGACGGTCTCTACATAGGCAACTGCAGTGGCCTCTGAGCCCTGACCGATGGCATGTTCTGCATAGTCCACGACATCAATCTGAGCGTTGAGCCCTGTTCGGAGCGCATGCACAAAGGCATCAATTGGTCCATTGCCTTCGCCGCGAAGAGTTTGATGTTGACCATCGATCACCAACTGCGCCGTGATGCTGGTGAGACCAGAGTCTGAGTCGCTATGCAGTTCATGTCCGTGCAGGATGCATGTCGGTTCTGCAGGCAAGTACTCATTTTGAAATGTCACCCACAACAGAGGAGGACTGATCTCGGTGCCCGAGTCTTCAGTGATGTGCTGAATAGTCTGCGAAAATTCAATCTGTAATCGACGCGGCAGATCGAATCCATGCTCTGCTTGCATGATGTATGCAACACCACCTTTTCCTGACTGACTGTTGACACGAATGACTGCTTCGTAACTGCGACCGACATGCTTGGGGTCGATTGGCAAATATGGAACTCCCCATTGGTCGTAGTCCTTTGCAAGCGCTTGGAAGCCTTTCTTAATGGCATCTTGATGACTGCCAGAAAATGCGGTGTACACCAAGTCACCAACATACGGATGCCGAGGATGAACAGGTAAACGGTTGCAGTATTCAGCGACACGACGCAAGGAGTCAATGTCGCTGATATCAAGCTCAGGATCAACGCCGTTCATGAACAAGTTCATGGCCAAGTTCACAACATCAACGTTGCCAGTGCGTTCTCCGTTGCCAAAAAGAGTTCCTTCAACACGATCAGCACCGGCCATGACGCCGAATTCTGCAGCCGCAACCGCGCAACCACGATCGTTGTGGGGATGCAAGGAAATGACAACACAGTCACGTCGTGGAATATGGCGAATGAACCACTCAATAACGTCGCCATAGACATTAGGGGAATAACACTCAACAGTTGCTGGCAGATTGAGAATGAGTGGATTCTCTGGCGTTGGTTCGAGAACATCCATCACAGCCGTACAAATCTCGATAGCGAAGTCGGGCTCGGTGAGCGTAAAACTCTCTGGCGAGTATTCGTAGCGCACTTTTGTTTCTGGAATAGTCTCTTCGAGTTTGCGACACAATTTTGCGGCATTGACTGCAATATCGATCACACCTTCTTTTTCGAGTCCAAAGACAACTTTGCGCTGTAATGGATTCGTTGAGTTATAAAAATGCATAATCGCACGCGGTGCACCTTTAATACACTCGTATGTGCGCTCAATTAACTCTGGGCGACACTGCACGAGCACTTGGATAATGACATCGTCAGGTATTAAGTCCTCTTCAATCAATTGACGAACAAAGTCATAGTCAGGTTGACTAGCAGAAGGGAAGCCGACTTCAATTTCTTTGAAACCCATCTTGACGACAGTGTCAAACATGCGACGCTTGCGCTCTGGGTCCATTGGGTCGATCAGTGCTTGATTACCGTCGCGCAAATCGACACTGCACCACAAAGGCGCCTTCTTGATGATTGTGTTGGGCCATGTGCGGTCGGTGAGCACCACCGGAACCGTGGGCGCATATTTATCAAAAGCCATCTTCTTGGGAGTCACATTATTGGGCGGCATATTTAGTCCTTGTTGTGGGTCTGGTGTTCGTTGGTTTTGCAGTCGAGAGAATCAATGAGTTCGGATAAATAAAAAACCTCCTGGCCAGAGCGCAGGAGGTTTCGACAACAGCAGTATGGGGCTGTCGCCGTTACATAAGTAGGAGGTTCTGGCTCTTGTACGTCACGTCTCTAACTTACACCAAGAAACCGACAAATTGCCATAGGGTTTGTGGATCACGCCGGCGTTGCCACGCGGATACTGCAGTACTTCGTTAGAACCCAACACCAGTAAGCGTGTTGGGGGAGAAATCAGGAAATGTCAGATCTCGCATCTGCCCCGACTGGGGAGTGACGAGTGACGAGATCGTCGAGTTCATCGCTGAATGCGGGCTCTGTTGGCACTAAGAGTGACTGCCAATCGTAGGGCTGTCCTTTGCGGCCACATGTCTGTGAACCATTACATACTGCATTCATGAATTACTCCAAACCTGGGGTGGCTTTGCTCGATGTGTGATCGGGCTCTGACCGTTGATGTTTCCTTTCTGTGCGGAGAGATTCCGCAACAGGCAGAGTGACCATACTTGTTTTGAAAACATTTATCTACTGTCTGACCTATCAGCCGATACTGAGCAGTGAGTCAGCCATTAGGGCTTTGCTGCAGGTAGCCTGTGACACACATGCCTCAGCGCCATCAGACCCCTCAGGCCGATGCTGACCGTTACGAACCCACCGGATTTGCGTCAATCGGCGTACCCGAGAATGTCGATCGCGGCCTCTTCGCAGCCGGCTTCACTGCACCATTTGCAATCCAGACAGAAGCGATACCTGTTGCACTGAGTGGTGTCGACGTGTGTGGACGCGCCCGAACTGGCTCTGGCAAGACACTTGCATTCGGAGTGCCGATGATGGCGCGAATGGATGTTGCTGCGCAGGTGCGTGCACCACGAGGCGTGGTGTTGGTGCCCACTCGTGAATTGGCCTTGCAAGTAGCAGAGGTGCTCGAACCAATCGGAAAATCGTGTGGACGTCGTGTGCTCGCTGTCTACGGCGGAGCCTCTCGTGATGATCAGATCGACGCGCTCAATAAAGGAATCGAACTCATTGTGGCAACACCACTGCGCTTGATTGACCTGATGAAGGCTGGCGAAGTGTCCATGAAAGATATTCAAGTCGTCGTTCTTGACGAAGCAGATCGTATGGCCGACGATGGTTTTACTCCGCAAGTGGAATGGATCCTGCGACATGTCACTGGTGAACACCAAACGATGTTGTTCTCGGCAACGCTTGATGGTCAGGTCGGAAACCTGGTTCGTCGATACATGAAATCTCCGACAGAAGTATCAATTGACGCACCCACCGACACCGTCGGAACAATGCACCATTTGTTTCTAGCAGTGCACAAACTAGACAAAGATCGGGTGATCAATGTGGTCGCCGCTGGTGGCGGAAAGACCCTAGTCTTTTGTGACACGAAACGTTTGTGTGATCGTGTGACGGAGAACTTGCAAGATCTTGGGACAAAAGTTGCGGCAATCCATGGTGACCTTACGCAAGCTGCTCGAGAAAAAGCGCTTGCACGATTCACAAAAGGTGAAATTAATATTTTAGTTGCCACAGATGTTGCAGCACGCGGTATCGATATTGATGACATCGGCGTTGTTATTCACTATGCACCGCCGATTGATCCAAAAAACTATTTACACAGATCAGGCAGAAC
>CANLAH010000120.1 GCA_947488685.1 Acidimicrobiaceae bacterium
ACGCTTCAATTGCTTCAAGCACAGTGTTCGCCGATGACAACATCTCCATCGAGGCAACCGATGTCGCCACACCGACAGCGGTCGTCGAAGCAGAAACAGTAGAGGCCTGATCATGAGAGTTATTCTTCGAGAAGACATTGCCGGCGTCGGACGTCGTGGCGACATCCTCACAGTTGCCGACGGCTACGCCCGAAATTTTCTCTTGCCTCTTGGCAAGGGATTAGTGGCCAGCGACGGTGCAATCAGCCAAGCAGCCGCTATGCGCAAAGCCCGTGACCTGCGTGAAGCAGCAGATCGTGGCGCTGCTCAAACTATTGCGACTGAACTCGCCAGCAAGACAATCATCATCAAGGCTAAATCTGGTGCTGAGGGTCGTTTGTTTGGCTCTGTCACAACCGCAGACATTGCGTCAGCCCTTGCAGCGCAGATCAATCTCACTATTGACCGCAAAAAAATCGTGACCAAGCCCATTCGCACCACGGGTGCGCACTCGGCAAAAGTGCGACTTCATGCCGATGTCGAATGTGCTGTCACGCTCAGCGTGATCCCTGGTTAATCTCAAGTTATCCACAGTTGTCCACAGGATGCCATCGCTGTCCACAACAGTATCCACAGTGAAATCGCAGGCTTATCCCCTAGCGATACACAGGCATTTGCAGGCATAGTAAGAGCCCTCATGGCAAACAATCCTCTTGACAACAACGTTCGTCGTATCACGCCGTTACAACGCGTGCCACCGCATAATCTCGATGCCGAAGCATCGCTATTGGGTGCAATGTTTTTGTCAGAAGAGGCGATCAGTCTCACAGTTGAGCGACAACTACGCGCTGAAGATTTTTATAAACCAGCGCATCAATCGATTTACGAAGCGATGCGTTCGTTAGTTGGTTCGGCTCAAGCTGTTGACCCCATCACTGTTGGCGACGAATTGCGTCGTTCTAAAATGCTTGACGAACTCGGCGGTATGGATTATTTGTTGGAGCTTCAAAACTCAACACCCTCGGTCACGAGCGCTGATCGTTATATCAAGATCGTGCGCGACACTGCTCGCTTGCGGCGATTGATTCAGACCGCAACACAAATCGCGGACATCGGATACGGCGAACCAGATGATGTGATTAAAGCAATTGATGACGCTGAGCAAATGGTTTTTGATATTGCCGAAGAAGACGTCTCCGATTCATTGCACAAACTCAATGCTCTCACTCAAGAAGTGTCAGATATTTTGCAGGAGCGCTTTGACAAGAAGCAAAATATCACCGGAGTTGCGACGGGCTTTTACGAACTCGACAACCTGCTTTCGGGACTACAGCCCGGAACTCTCAATATCGTTGGTGCGCGTCCCGCCATGGGAAAGAGCGCCTTCGCACTTGCAATCGCCGTCAATGTGGCCAAAAAAACTCGTCAACCAGTGGTCTTTTTCTCATTAGAAATGAGTGCGACCGAACTCACGCAACGAATTTTATCTGCAGAGTCCCAGGTGGACTCAGACCGTTTGCGCTCTGGCCGTTTGACGGAGCCTGATTGGACAAAAATTAGCGAAGCGATTGGGCGACTTGATGTGCCGTTGTATATCGACGACAACTCTGCAATTAGCGTGACGCAGATTCGCCAAAAAATTCGCCGTATTGTGCAACGCGATGCAGCGCCAGCACTCATCGTCATTGACTATTTGCAATTGATGGGCGGCAGTAATAGCGGAGAAAGTCGCCAACTAGAGGTCAGCGAAATCAGCCGTAAATTAAAGCTGCTTGCACGTGAATTTAATATCCCTGTCATTGCGCTCAGTCAATTGAGCCGAGGGCTTGAATCCCGAACAGAAAAACGACCACAACTATCAGACTTGCGCGAATCAGGTGCTCTCGAGCAGGACGCAGACGTCGTCATGTTTATTTATCGCGACGAAATGGTCAACCCTCCAACGGACGAAACACGTGGTTGGGCTGAAATCATCGTTGGCAAACATCGTTCGGGGCCAACAGGCATTAAGAAATTGCTCTTCTTGGGACACCTCACAACATTTGCCAACCCCGCTCGCGGCGAGGTGTAGTTACACGGTTGCAGAAACTTTGGTCGAAGGCCAGATCGTGAGTTTGGCGTCTTTGTCTGCGGCGGGTGCGTCCTGCATCATCAACTCGTAGGCATAGCGTTTTTCGTCTTCTGCGAACTCGCGCAATGTATGGCAGAACTCGACCGTATTGCCGTCGGGATCAGATGTGTAAATGCTGATGCAGAACTCGTGATCAACCTCAGCGACCGTGTGACCACCTGCGCACCACACTGCGCGTCGCTCGTCTAAAAACTCACGCGTTGGTGCGTTGTATGCGAAATGGTTTACCCACCCTGGCAGGCCTGCCGTGGCATTGAGATTGGTGGGGTAGTTGGCTCCGATTGTTTTGTCGTGCAGTTCCCAAAAAGCGATCATGCCATCTGATCCGGTGTCATAAAAATAATGTCGTGACCAGCCATCAGACCCGGGAACAGGGGCGACGACGGTCTTGACGAGAGAGAAACCCATCAGGTCTGTGTAGAAGCGATGGGTTGCGGCTGTGTCGTGTGTGGCAAGTGCAACGTGATGAAACCCCATAAGCCTGAGTGTAGCGATAAGTATGTAGGGGTGTTCTTAGGCGAAGATCTTTTGGCGTGGATGGTGCTGGCGTTGGGTGGTGCGTTAGCAATTGGCAACCTACTGGCGGTGTTGCGACCGCCTCCATCGGCCCACGATGACGGGGACCTTGAAAAAGCACCGATTGCTCGAACAGTACTGATGATTGTGGTCGGAAGTATTGCGTCTATCTGGGCAATTGCAAGTTTGCTTGCGGGCTAACGGGGCACGGCGTGTTCGAGCAAATCTAAAAGTCGCGGAGCAACCCATGTGGGGCCGTCTCCTGCAAAATGACCTCCATCGCGAGGTCGCAATGTCACGCCACCCACCTGTGCAGGGCACGGCGTATAGGGGCACACGACAGATGCAAGGTTGACGATGGCTGCTTGAGTCGGATGCGCTGCAACATAGTCCCGATAAATGTCGTTGAGGTTTTCTTCAAGTGTGTCAATAAGTGGATCAGAAAAATGCAACGAATTCTCGTTGGCACGTGGAGAGTTTGTGACCAAATAGACCATCGCGCCGTTCGCAGTGATGGTAGATATTTGTTCGTCAAGACGATCAAGAATATGTTGGCGAAATTCAGGTGTGGCTGGCTGGTACAAGACCCCGTTATAAAAGCGTGGGCCTGCTTCCCACGAACTCAACCAGACAATTGTGTTGGGAGCGCTATTAATGACGGCCTTTTTCATATATTCAGGTGTGAGGTCCGAACATAATTGTGACCAAGAAAAAAGTTTGCCTTCGCTAGTGGCGGGCGCGCCGACAAGCACGCCACATCCAGGACGAGTACGAGCAATAAATTTCAGACCACGCTTTTTGGCTTCGATGTTGAGAGCAGTTTGCAATGACGCAGCAACGGAGTCGCCGATGAAAACCGTTCGACCAAGTGCGCGCCACGACGGCATAGATGAAACGGGCGTCACCGCCGTTGCGGTTGTGCTGGACGACGGCACAGAATCAAGATCAAAATCACCAACGGACAACACGTCACTTTGCGGTGCTGTCAAATAATCAGGCGGGGCTTTTGCTCCAGTTGTTGCAGCAATGCTTAACCCGGCAACAACGATGACTGAAGCTGCTGCAAAAGCAAGTCCGCGCTGTCGAGTCAAGACCCCCCACCGAGTGCGGAATCTAATGGGTGATTCGATGAAATGAAATGAAATTGCAGAACAAGCAAACGTGACAAGAAGTTGTGCAACGCGAAGCGGCACGCCGTTTAACGACGTATGCGAGTCTGAAATAGCAATCTGTACTGGCCAATGCCACAAATACAATCCGTATGAAATTCGGCCAACGTAACGTAACCCTCTTGACGCAAGAAGTCGATACAAAATGCCATGTGTGGTGCGAGTAGATGCAAGAACGCCGACGCCCGCAATGAGTGCGAAAGCCAAAAATCCGCCATGGTAAAGAAATGATTCTTGATCATCGACGAATAAAAACGCCATCGCAATGGCAATCGCAGAAGCGGTCAGTACTTGTGAGGCAGCAGTTGGCGACCACGCCTTGGGGTGGCGAACCGCTAATACGGCGAGGCCTGCACCGACAAGTAACTGTGCAGCACGTGTGTCGGTTCCGTAATACGACCGAGATGGGTCTGCTTGTGAATACAACACAGACATCAAAACCGTTGATGCCGCTCCGGCCACTGCGCAAAACGCCAGCAACCCGCGTTCGCCGAGTTTTGTTTTACGCAGAATCAGCCAAACAATGAGTGGCCACACCACGTAGAACTGTTCTTCAATCGCGAGCGACCAAGCGTGCCGCAGAGGCGAGGCTTCGCTAAAGAGATCAAAATATGATTGACCAGAGGCGATGAAGCGCCAGTTGGCGACATACCCGAGGGTGGCCATGAGATCCATTCGCAACGAGCGCAGTTGAATTGCTTCTACTTGAGACCATGACCAAATAGAGACCGTTGCCAATACGAGCAACGATGCAGGCATGAGTCGTCGAAATCGGCGCACCCAAAAGGCCCTGAAATTGATGTTGTCTGAACTGCGGTGCTCATTCACGAGCAGCGACGTAATCAAAAAACCAGACAGAACAAAAAACAAATCAACGCCTAAGAACCCTCCACTCAAATGGAGCATGTCGTAGTGATAGCCGATGACAGCCAGTACCGCGACTCCTCTGAGACCATCAAGGGCGGGGATGTGTTGGGCCTTCACGAGAGCGGGTGACGGGAATCGAACCCGCGTTCTCAGCTTGGGAAGCTGATGTTCTGCCTCTGAACTACACCCGCAGATTGCTGTGCCTTAGATTATCAGCGCTGCGTTGACTATGGTTTTGAGGTGATCTTGTCCGACCGAAGCATTCGTGAGCAACTAACAGCAGGACGAATCGTCATTGACCCCTTTGATGAGTCCTGTATTCAGCCGTCTTCGATTGACGTCAAAGTCAGCAACCTATTTCGTGTATTTCGTAATCACACGGCCAGCGTGATTGACGTAAAAAAAGACATGACATCTATGACTGAGTTAGTTGAAATCGCCGATGGTGATGCGTTCATGTTGCACCCTGGTGAATTTGCATTGGGCAGCACGCTTGAGCGAATAGCTGTACCAGACGATCTTGTGGCGCGCGTCGAAGGAAAAAGTTCGCTTGGTCGACTTGGTTTGTTGATTCACTCAACAGCCGGTTTCATTGATGCGGGGTTTGACGGACACATCACGCTTGAGTTATCCAATGTGGCAAACCTGCCCATCACGCTGTATCCAAATATGAAAATCGGTCAAGTGAGTTTCATGATGATGACCACGCCCGCCGAGCAGCCATATGGCAAAGGTGCGCGCGGATCAAAATATCAAGGACAACGCGGTCCGACTCCAAGTCGATATTTTGAAAACTTTAAGTAATTAATTATTCGCCAGCAGTGACAACTGGCGATTGTTGCTCACGAAATAGTCGCTCACCGTTTTCGAGCGCATCCAGAACATGGATAGCAATGTCTGCGACTTTGACGTCGCTTTCTTCTTTGCCTGCTGCTTTTACGCCATCGTCCATCATGATGTAGCAAAACGGACACGCCGTTGCTACACGTGTGGCGCCAGTGCTGATCGCTTCTTGGGCGCGCTCATCGTTGACCTTGGTTCCGATGCTTTCTTCCATCCACATTCGTGCACCGCCAGCACCGCAGCACATTCCTTTTGTACCGTTGCGTGGCATCTCAATGATTTGCAAGCCTTTGATCGAGCCGACCACTTTTCGTGGGGCGATATAAATGTCGTTGTGTCGACCTAAGTAGCACGAGTCGTGATACGTGATGCGGTCATCTAATGAAGCGTTGCGCATGTCAAGTTGTCCACTATCAATAAGTTGTTCTAACAACTGACTGTGATGGATGACTTCGTAGTTGCCACCAAGTTGAGGGTATTCATTAGCCAGAGTGTTGAAGCAATGTGGGCATTGTGTGATGATCTTGCGAACGCCCATGCCGTTGAGCATTTCAACGTTAGGCATTGCCAACATCTGAAACAGATACTCATTACCGCTTCGGCGGGCACTGTCGCCTGTACACATTTCGCTTGGTCCAAGAATTGCTACATCGATACCTGCGCGCTTCAACAACTTTGCCATTGACTGCGTTACTTTTTTATTTTTGTCATCGAAACTTCCGGCACAACCAACCCAGTA
>CANLAH010000121.1 GCA_947488685.1 Acidimicrobiaceae bacterium
GGCTTGTGAGTCATGCCGCGGTCGTTGCTCGTGGTTGGGGCACTCCAGCAATTGTTGGTGCTGACATGGTAAAAATCGAAGGAAAAACTTTTTCTGTCGGTGACGTCACCGTCAAAGAGGGCGACATTATTTCTCTTGATGGCACAACGGGAGAAGTTGTACTCGGAGAGCTTCTGCTTGAAGCAGCAGAACCTCCAAAAGAGTTTAGGACCATTCTTAAATGGGCCGACGAAGTACGTAAAGGCAAACTCGACGTGCGTGCAAATGCCGACACCGCCGAAGATGCAGACAAAGCACGCGAACTCGGCGCACAGGGAATCGGTCTTTGTCGTACAGAGCACATGTTCTTGGCTCCAGACCGACTGCCAGTAGTTCGCAGAATGATTTTGGCAAATACACCCGCCGAAGAAACAAAAGCACTTGAGGAACTACGGCAAGTACAAAAAGAAGACTTCGCAGGATTATTACGCTCGATGTCTGGATTGCCAGTTACGGTCCGTTTGCTCGATCCACCTCTGCATGAGTTTTTGCCGCGGGTAGAAGAACTAGAGATCAAAAAAGCCGTGTCCGGCCTGAACGCCGAAGAAGAAGCTCTCTTAAAAGCAGCACACAGTTGGGCAGAGTTCAATCCAATGCTCGGAACCCGCGGTGTACGACTCGGTGTCGTGAAGCCAGGCCTCTATGCAATGCAGGTGCGGGCACTGATGGAGGCAGCAGATCAAGTGGCTGCCGAAGGGTATAAGCCTGTTATCGAAGTCATGATTCCGCTCACAGTAACGCGCGAAGAAATGGCATTGGCTCGCAGTTGGGTAGAAGAAGTTCTTGCAGACATCAATTCACGACCTGCTCCAAAGACGAAAAAAGGCGCAAAGCGTGTCGTGCGACCAAAAGTGACCATCGGCACAATGCTCGAGACTCCGCGTGCTGCTTTGCGAGCTGATGAACTCGCAGAAGTTTCTGATTTCTTTAGTTTTGGCACCAACGACCTTACTCAGATGACTTTTGGTTTTAGTCGGGATGACATTGAAAGCCGCATGATGCCCGCATATCTTGAGGCTGGCTTGCTGAAAAGAAATCCATTTGAAACGATTGACCAAACAGGCGTTGGTGAACTCGTTGAAATTGCCGCTAAGCGAGGACGCAAAGTCAAGCGCGGAATGAAGCTCGGTGTTTGCGGCGAGCACGGTGGCGACCCCGAATCAATCGGACTGTTCTATCGAGCAGGTCTTGACTATGTCAGTTGCTCACCGTATCGAGTTCCTATTGCAAGATTGTCTGCAGCACAAGCAGTAATCGGCGGAAACAAGTCCGACACAAAGTAATCAACTAGGATCTATCGATGATGTTTATCTTGGGAGCCAAAGTAGATCTTACGATTGCCGCGTGGCACTGGTTTTTTTTAGTCGGACTACTCGGTGCTTTGTTATTAGTTGACATTCTTGTAGTACATCGCACAGCACATGTGGCGAAGCCCAAAGAAGCGTTAATCGAAACAATCGTATGGGTGGCAATCGGATTAGCTTTTGGTGGCTGGATGGTATTCGAATTCGGCAATCAAGCTGGAGGCGAATACTTCGGTGGATACTTGATCGAAAAGAGTCTCAGTATCGACAACGTGTTTGTGTGGGCGGTGTTGTTTTCGCACTTTAAAGTGCCGCCGCAGTATCAACACCGAGTTCTATTCTGGGGAATCTTTGGTGCGTTAGTAATGCGACTTGGGTTTATTTTTGCTGGTGTCGCAATCATTGACACTTTCAAAGTCTCACTTATCGTCTTTGGTCTCTTTTTGGCATATACCGGAGTGCAGTTGCTACGAAGTGGTGATGATGATTTTGATCCCCAGGACAGCAAAGTCTTAAAGGCCTTTAATCGGATTGTTCCTAGCTCCGATGATCTAGATGGTCAAAAACTTTTTACGGTCGTCAATGCCAAGAGGGTAGCAACGCCTCTACTTGCCGTGCTTGTCATGGTGGAAGTTTCTGATGTCATCTTTGCAGTTGACTCGGTACCGGCAGTTCTTGCCGTGACGAACGAGCAATACATTGCCTTCGCGTCGAATGCTTTTGCGATCTTGGGGCTTCGCGCCCTGTACTTCGTGGTCGCGGGGATGAGGGAGCGTTTTCAGTATCTTCAGACGGGTCTCGGCATTATCTTGGTTTTTGTCGGCGCCAAGATGGTGTACTCGTATTGGCACCACTTGTCAATTGTGATATCACTGTCGGTGATCGTCGTCGTGCTGGCAGGTTCTATTGCGGCATCAATTCGGTGGGGTGCACCCCCTGCCAATGAGGGCACGCCGAAGCATTAGTATCCAACAATGGGCATTGTTGACGACGACATTGAGAGAGTGCGAACTGCCATCTCCATTGTTGACATTGTGGGCGAGTACGTCACCCTCAGACGAGTCGGCCGAAGTCTTGTAGGTCTGTGTCCTTTTCATTCTGAAAAGTCAGGCTCATTTAATGTTCGCGAAGACACTGGACGCTTCAAATGCTTTGGTTGCAATGCCGGTGGTGATGTCTTCAAATTCATTCAAGATATTGAGCATCTTGACTTTGTTGCATCGGTAGAGCGCCTAGCCCTTCGAGCAGGCGTTGAACTGCACTACACAACAGGTCCAGGTGCGGGCAAAGACCGCAAGCGACGCCAACAACTTCTTGAAGTCATGGAAAAAGCAGTTGCCTGGTATGAAAAACGACTTCTGGAGGCCCCCGATGGCAGGGCTGCTCGTGACTACTTGCGGTCTCGTGGCATTACCGGCGAGATCGCTCGCCAGTTTCGCTTAGGTTGGGCCCCAGACGACTGGGACACGCTGTGTCGCGAGATTGGTGTCGCCGACGATCTTCTGCGTGATGTCGGACTTGGCTTTACAAACAAGCGTGGTCGCATGCAAGATTCTTTTCGCGCTCGAGTGTTGTTTCCGATTTTTGACGAGACTGGCGCCCCTGTCGCTTTTGGTGGACGTGTCTTGCCGGGTAGTGATGATCCCGCTAAATACAAAAACTCAAGTGAGACTGCGATTTATGCAAAGTCCCGCACCCTCTACGGTGTGAACTGGGCAAAAAATGACATCGTCAAAGCCGACACAGTCGTGGTCTGCGAGGGCTACACCGATGTGATTGGTTTCCATCGTTCTGGGGTGGGTATCGCTGTTGCAACATGCGGAACCGCACTGACCGAAGATCACGTGCGCTTGCTCAAACGATTCGCCACTAAAGTTGTTCTTGCATTCGACGCAGATGCCGCAGGGCAAGGTGCGGCAGCACGGTTTTACGAATGGGAAAAGCGATACGACGTGCAAGTGTCGGTTGCACGTTTTGCACAAGGCAAAGATCCGGGTGACCTAGCGTCAAGCAATCCAGAGTCACTTCGCGAAGCGGTCTCTACAGCAACTCCATTTTTGGGATTTCGGGTCAAACGCGCCCTCGATGCCGGAACCATCACAACACCAGAAGGCCGAGCGCGTACCGCTGAATCAGCCATCGTGATTATTAATGAGCACCCCGACATCAACGTTCGTCGGCTGTATGCGAGTGAAGTAGCTGTATTTACGAATCTTCCTGCTCAAGACTTGGTGCGCATGGTGGAGCGGGGCGGTAACGCGCGAGTCGTGGTGGCAACGCCAGTGCGACAACAAGCAGAAGGTGCTGGTTTTGTGGCCCTGACAATGTTGATTCATCGCTGGAACGATATTGCGCCCTGGTTGATCGAAGCGTTGTTTGCCCAGGACACGTACCGTGCTGCGTTTAGGGCAATTGTTGAAACTGATGGCAATGTCGAAGCGGCGATACTGCTCGTTGAGGGTGAGGCGCGAGACATTATTGAGCGTGCAGCCGTTTCTGATTTTGAGACCGATCCTATTCTGGAATCTCGCGCTCTTTTAGCCGCGGCAGTTCGGCGTGAGTTAGCTCAACGGGTGCACATCACCGACTCAGACGAAATTCGACAAGACCGCCAAGCTCGAATCACACTGGCTGATTTCAATGACCCACGCAAGGCCAACGACGCCGCAGTGCAGTTGCTACAGTGGCTAACGAATCGCACTACATCAACGGCATGACAAAGAAATTCCTGACGCCATTGCCTCCTGAGGGAGTATTGCCCTCCGAGTGGCTTTCTCTGTTGGCGACTCGCGATCCAAACGGCAACATTGCGGCGGAGGACGTCGACAAGGTCTTAATCAACGTTGTTCTTACCGAAGAAATGCTTGCAACGGTATCCAAAACTCTTAAAGACGCGGGATACACCATTGTTGGAGATTCTGAAAGCGATGCTGTCACGCAAGTCCCTGACTCAATTATTGTCGAGAAAAAGAAATCATCTTCCAAATCAAGTGCATCAACAAAAGGTGATGCGATCGGGCTGTACTTGCAAGAAATTGGTCAAGTTCAATTACTCACCGTGGATGACGAACGAAGACTCGGCAAGGCGATCCAAGCAGGGCTATCAGCCAAACTCACGGAACTGCCAGAGACAGCATCACTGCGTGACAAGCGCGATAGACGCGCCATTATTAGCGAAGGTGAGCGAGCAACCGAAGAACTAGTCAAAGCAAACCTGCGACTGGTTGTTTCTGTTGCTCGGCGCTACAACGGGCGAGAACTTCAATTAGCAGACCTGATTCAAGAGGGAAATATAGGTCTCATGCGTGCCGCCGAAAAGTATGACTGGGAGAGGGGCTTCAAGTTCTCAACATATTCCACTTGGTGGATCCGACAAGCCATGATGCGGGCGATGTCTGAGCAGGGGAGAACTATCCGCATCCCTGGGCATGTGGTGGAGCGAATGAACCGCCTCAAGAGAGCACAGCGAGAACTCGTGGTTGAACTCAATCGAGAACCCACCGTTGAAGAGCTTTCCGAGCGAGCATTTCTTGAACCAGATCAGATTTCAGAACTCATGCAACTTTCTACTGTGACGATGAGTCTCGACGCTCCATTGTCACAAGACGAAGACAGTTCTGCTGGCTATGAACGCGTGTATGACGATGAACAAGAGACACCCCTTGATATCGCTGAGAGAAACCTCTTAGTCGAAGTTATTCGCTCTGAACTCTCAAATTTGCCAGAGCGAGAACGACGTATTTTGGAGAAGCGCTTCGGTATTCATAATGGCAAACCCATGACGCTTGACGATGTGGCACTTGAAGAAGACGTCACGCGCGAGCGAATTCGCCAGATTGAGCAAAAGACCCTTGCTCGCTTGCGGCATCCAAACAACAGCCTGAAATTGCGTGGATTAATAGACGAAGAATGACCCAAGGCAGACCTAAATGTGTCGGTCGGGGCCAGTGCCACTAGAGTGAATATGCCATAACACGGGCATGTTCAGACGGTTCACCATCTGTCGCGCCCGTCCTTTCCGGGGTAGCTCAGTTGGCAGAGCAACGGACTGTTAATCCGTTTGTCGTGGGTTCGAGCCCCACCCCCGGAGCTTTTCCCCATTCGCGGGCCAGTAGCTCAGTTGGTTAGAGCAGGGGACTCATAATCCCTTGGTCGCAGGTTCGAGCCCTGCCTGGCCCACCACAGTGAGACACCTGTCAATGAATGCGTGTTGAATAGTGGCGTGGCACCCAGGGCTTCTCGGCGACAATTTATTGGAGGAGCAGTTGCGCTCGGCAGCGCAGGCGTGCTTGCCGCCGCGTTTCGTTCGTTTAACGCAACACCCGCTTCCACTGGGTCAGCCCTATTGGCAACGCCAACAACATTGCCTGCTCCAACACTCGAACCGTTCATTACTCCCGTCAAAGATTTTTATCGCATCGACACTGCATTCGAGATCCCACAAGTTGATGCTTCGACATGGACCCTGCGAATTCATGGCATGGTCGATACAGAAAAACGTCTCACACTTGACGATATAAATTCACTACCTCAAGTAACCAATGACATCACAATGGGATGTGTGTCAAATGAAGTCGGCGGAAATCTGATTGGCACTGCTCAGTGGGGTGGTGTTTTGCTTGCCGATGTGTTGCGATCATGCGGCGTGCAGCCAGGAGCGCAACAACTTGTGAGCAGAAGTGTCGATGGGTGGACATGTGGAACTCCTGTTGATGCCATCATGGACGGTCGTCCA
>CANLAH010000122.1 GCA_947488685.1 Acidimicrobiaceae bacterium
AGGTGGGTCTTGTCAAGCAACCCACTTTCTGCGTATGGGAAGTTTCCTTCCAACATCGTAAGCCGCACATCACCGTGAGCGATGTTAGGAATTGATGCCACGACATATCCGTCTTCTTCTAAGAGCTCTTGAAGCTGTAAGAGGATGAGCTCAGACTTAGTTGTATGTTCTAATACGTCCCCGGCAATTATCACGTCAAATTTTTCACCTTGAAGTTTCTTGACAAGATCAAGTCGATCAAGGTCAGTGATAATGACTTTTTCTGCCACCTTACTCAGAAGATCTCGGTTGGAAATATCTATCTCGACTGCTGTGACTCTGTTTCCTCTTTTTGTCAATTCCGTCGTGACATGTCCGGAGGCAGCCCCTAATTCGAGGACATTTTTTCCCTGACCAGTGAGTTGCAAAACGAATGCGTGCGCATCGTTAGGACGTTCACTATCGACTGTGTTGGTGTAATGAGATTCGATGACCCAAGCCTACTTCAGATGAACCATCTTGGTAATAAGTTGTCTAGGTTGCAAGTGAGTACAATGGCAGTTATGAAGATGCTAGTGCCGAAGCCAGTGCGAGATCTTGTGGCATCGCAGGACCTTCTCTGGAATCTCACTTTGCGCGAATTGCGCGGAAAATATCGTCGTTCTTTTCTGGGTTGGACATGGTCGCTGCTGAATCCCTTGGCCCTGGTTGGTATTTACTGGTTTGTTTTTTCGGTGGTGTTTGGATCTCAGCCTCCGATTGGCAACCCATCTGGCATCAAGACATACGCGCTGTATCTACTGTGTGCACTTTTGCCGTGGTCTTTCTTCAGCCTTATCACGGGATTAGGGATGAGTTCGTTGTTGGGTAATGGTGGTCTCGTGCGCACGGTTGCTTTTCCGCGTCAGACACTGGTCTTTGCTCAATCAATTTTTTCATTAGTGCAGTTCACAATTGAAATGACTTTGCTCACTGTTATTTTGCTTTTTGCAGGATCACCACTCTTGCATTTATTGCCACTCACGATCTTGCAGATGTTGTTGTTGGCCTGTTTCTCAACCGGAATAGCGCTTGCTTTGTCAGTGATGCTTGTGTATTTCCGCGACCTGACGTATCTCTGGACAATCATTAATCAGGTGTATTTTTTTATGACACCAATCATCTATGACCCTTCACTGTTAGAAGATAAAGCAACACCGCTCATTCGTAGTTTGTTGCGCTGGAATCCGATGTCTGTTTTTGTTGATGCGTTTCGACACACCATGTATGACGGTCGTGCACCGGAGGCAGCCAACATCGCTGGTCTCTTCGCGGCTGCAGCGTTATCGATGGCTTTTGGATTATTGGTCTTTAGTCGCGGCGTGCGACGACTTGCCGAAGAGGTGTAGCCAACACGGCTTAACGTCGTTCAGCAGACCACTTGGCGTCAATGCCAACGATGCCCTCATCAAAACGATTGCTCTGGAATACATCAAACTTGTATCCGTGCTCCCAATGATCAAACTCAGTTGTCTCACTCGCATTTCTGAGTGCTGCAGAAAGCAGGTATGTTCCTTCGAGCAACGGAAGCGAATCTACCGACAGCGTGACAGAGCCTCCGCCATGCACTCGCGGCAGTGCGATTCCGTTATTGCGGGTGCTTGTTGCCCACACGTCCACACCTTGAAGAGTTGTGAACTTGATATACACAACAAGATCTTCAATGAGTGTGTGACTGTCGTAGTTCACAACAATTTTCATTCCAGCGCCCGTGTTGATGACTTCACTCAGTTCGTTGGCCGCATTGCGAATCTCGAGCGATGAAATGAGTGCATCGCCGGTGCCCCAACGTTGGCCCATTGATGATTCGGTGGAGGCCTGAGTGTCGTAACTGCTGCCCGTGTAGCCGGCAATGACGTTGTTGGTGTTGCCATTTTCGCGCAGAACGCCTTTATCTAGCCACGCAACACTTGTACAGAGTTGTTGCAACTGGCCCATGCCATGGCTGACAACCACGATGGTTCGTCCTTCACGCCGAAACTCTTCTATTTTTTCCCAACTTTTACGTTGAAAACTTTCGTCACCAACACTGAGGACTTCGTCGATAAGCAAAATCTCAGGCTCAACGTTCGCAGCAATTGAAAAGGCAAGTCGAACAGCCATTCCAGAGGAATAGTTCTTAACGGGAGTATCAATAAATTTCTCTAGACCGGCGAATGCAACAATGTCATCAAATCTCAGAGCAACGTCTTTACGATTCATTCCTAAGATTGCACTATTGAGATACACATTCTCACGCCCTGACAACTCGGGATGAAATCCGGCACCGAGTGCGAGTAGTGCAGCGAGTCGACCATTGACCTTGACGGAACCTTTGTTTGGATACAGGATGCCAGCGAGGCACTTAAGCATCGTGCTCTTGCCCGATCCGTTTGATCCGATGATTCCGAATGTTTCGCCATGTTTGACCTCAAATGACACATCTTTGAGCGCCCAGAATTCTTCATATTGAGCACGCCGACCACGAAGAATTGCGGCCTTGATATAGCGATTTCTCTCTTGGTAGAGGCGATAGTTTTTCCATACTTCATTGGCGCTTATGGCGATATCAGACATAATCAACAGTCTTACCTGTCGGAGCTCCTGGAGTCAGCCTTGCTTCATCCCAGTAGGCTCAAAAGGGTACAAGTCACACTGGTGGCAGTAGGCCATTTGTGCGTCCAGACTGTTACTACTTATGGCTTCCATGAACCATCGTCGCCTTCTCATCGGTTTTGGGGTATCACTCTGTCTCTCAATCGGGGCATCAGTCAGCACGTCAATCAGCGAAGTATCTGCGCACTCAACAGAGAAGTGCTCACACACCTATGTGGTGAAGCGCAATGATTCCTGGAGTCGTATTGCGGGTCGCGTAAAGGTGCCGATGAAAGACGTACTCACCGCGAATCACGCCACGATGTCATCGATGCTCTTGATTGGCGACGTAGTATGTCTGCCAAAGAATGCTGTGATTGCAGATTCTCAGAAGTCGCTAACACTTCCGCCACCAACACGCATTTATTCACCGGCCAAATCTAAGGAAATTATTCGTGAGATTTTTCCAGCAAAATTAGTGAAGCGGGCACTCGAGATTGTGGCCCGAGAGTCAAATACCAATGCTGCCGGCTACAACTTTTGCTGCGTTGGCCTATTTCAGATCAATTTTTCCGCCCATAGGTCCTGGCTGGCCACGATGGGGGTGACTCGACCAGAACAGTTGCTCGATGCCTATGTCAACGTCAGGGCGGCCTACAAGTTGTACCAACGCTCGGGCAGTTGGGCTGCGTGGAACTAGCGATTCGCCCTAGACTGGACTCGTAATACAAGCGCTCGTAGCTTAATGGATAGAGCATCTGACTACGGATCAGAAGGTTGGGAGTTCAAGTCTCTCCGAGCGCGCCACACACTGATGGAAAAGACAGCCTGCGGGGCTTCATTTTTGGGATTTCACGCGTTCCAAGAAAGCCGCCAAGAAGTACTCGCGCAGTGAAGCCCATTGATCGAAGTGGATTGTTGCTAGCGGTTCCGGCGATTCGGTGAGACATTTGGGATGCGACTTCGACCACTGTGTAGCCTGCATCAGCAGCGACCATCAGAGCTTCGAATGATTCCATATATTCAACTGGATAGTGTTGCGCGAATTCTCCGAGCAGTGGTTGAGCGATGCAACGAAAACCAGAGGTCGTATCTGTCATTGAAGTCCCTACGGCACGAGATGCGAGCGTGGCCATTCGCTTCATGAGCCATCCACGGGCGATACCGACATCGTAATTCCCGGCTTCAAGGAATCGACTTCCGATGACAAGGTGGGCCCCCGTTGATTCTTGTGTTGTCACTAATTGGGAAATGAGTTCTGGTGAATGCTGACCATCGGCATCACACTGCACAACGGAGTGATAGCCGTGGGCAACCGCCCAACGAAAACCACAACGCAACGCTCCGCCAATGCCGAGATTGATCGGCATCGTCACGACATGCGCACCTGCCCGTCGTGCGACATCTGCTGTGTTATCCCGAGATCCATCATCAACTACAAGACAAGCAAACCCAGATTCGACCGTTCGGCGCACCACCGTGCCGACCGAGAGTTCTTCATTGAGTGCGGGAATAATGACGAGACACGATGGGGTCACGGTGGAGTTCCTGATTTTTGCTTTTCGAGTTCGTTGAGGCGATCATCTAGGAGAGGACACGATGGGGTCACGGTGGAGTTCCTGATTTTTGCTTTTCGAGTTCGTTGAGGCGATCATCTAGGAGAGCCAGTTCTTCGACAAGATGGCGAATCTGATTCTGCTGACGCGATGCGGTGACTGATAATTCAACAGCAATACCAACAGGGATGAGAACGCCGGCAGCCAAACCCAGAGTGGCTGGTGTTAAACCCAGTGCATCAGAGAGGGGGATGACTCCGTATACGAAGACGGCGCTCAGCATGATGGAAAGACCAAGGAAGAGCCACCCGACAATGAATCGAAACGAGAGTTTTCTCTGGCGTGAGATGACCAAAATGATGACTGAGAACATCAACCCAGAAGCGGCCAAAATAATGGCTTGGCGGGTAACAACGGACATAGCCCTAAGGATACCTAGACAAGTAATCTTGGCAGGTGAATGCCGATATCTCTTTTGCGGTTCCGTATTACAGCGCGCCGGAGTATTTACGAGAAGCTCTGGCGAGCCTGTGCAACCAGACGCATCTCAATTGGGAGGCTGTTGTTGTTGATGACGCAAGTCCGGAGCCCATTGCGGACTTAATTACAGAGTTAAATGACCGACGCATTACCTATGTTCGAAACGAGACAAATTTGGGTCTTGCCGCAAATTGGAATAAAGCGCTGGGACTGACGACTGCGCCATTGGTCTGTATTTTGCATAGCGACGATCTTCTTGAGCCCAATTATGCATCAACCATGATTGAACTATTGACTGCTACTCCAGAAGCCACCGCAGGGCATTGCAGAGTTTCCATTATCGGAGCGGACGGACTTCCTCGCCGGACATTGACCGACGCAGTGAAGCGGATTATCCAACCAAAGGCAAAGGGTTTAGTCGTGAGCGCTGGAGAAGATGGTCTTGCTTCGATGCTGCGTGGATCGTGGATATATTGCCCAACTTTATGTTTTCGACGCAGTCAACTCCCCAGTGTCCCTTTTGATAACTCCTGGCGTTTCATGCTTGATTTTGATTTAATCGCACGGATATTTTTAAATGGACAACAGCTCATTGGTACGACGAGCAAGTTGTATCGCTATCGGCGCCATGACGCAGCACAGACTCGAGTTTTGACAAATGAACTAACTAGGTTTGAAGAAGAACTTTCATTTTATGCGCAGATGTATCGTGCGGCTAAAGAACGTCGGTGGCTGACGGCACAACGCCATGCGCAGCGAGCAACGGTTATTCGTTTACATCTTCTTCTTCAGGTGGTTACTCGCATTAGTCATCTGCATTTTGCTTCAGGGACGAAAGCGCTTCGTCTCATGTTTCGCAGCGTGAAGCAATGACGATTTCTGAAGCATCAGGCGTAGAACAAACTCTAATGCCACGTTTGAAGCGAATAGATGGCCTCGATGGAGTTCGGGCGTTCGCGGTGATGCTGGTATTCATCTCACACATCTTTATTGCCGTCCCAATATTGCTCGGTCAGACCTGGTATCGGGTGTTCACACGGGGTGGGTATCTCGGCGTGAACGGATTTTTTGTGCTGAGTGGATTCTTGATTACGTATCGTCTCTTAGGGACGGCGCATCACGACGGTCGTTTTCGCTGGCGTCAGTTCTATGCGCATAGAGCGGTGCGGCTTTTCCCTGCCATGCTTTTTGCACTGGCGGCGCATTTCGTGTATGCGGTGATCTTTGATTACCCGCCGCTGGGTGTCGTTGCGGATGAGTTGACAATGGTCAGATCAACTATTTTTCAATACGCTAATTGGACAATTTATAAGCATCCGAATTTGTTTTTAGACAACGTGTCACTGTGGTCTCTCTCAATTGAAGGGCAGTTCTATATTCTCTGGCCCGCAGTTGCGTATAT
>CANLAH010000123.1 GCA_947488685.1 Acidimicrobiaceae bacterium
TCCCGTAACAGTGCGGGCTTTAATCCGTTTCTTTTAATCTGCTCCATAAGATGCACGAGGGATCTCTCAAGACTTGGTAAGTAGTGCATCAAAATAATGTCACCTGGTCCCAGTTTTCCTCTGCCGGCCATGCGAACAACTCCGCCATCTGCCTCAACGTTCCACATCACCAAATACTTCATTCCACATTGGGCCACGGTGTCAATCACCTTGCTATTAAACGAGCCACCGGGTGGCCGAAAATACATCGGACTCTCCTTCGCCACATTTCTTGCTACTTGCGACGCACCACATACTTCGTGTTTTCTCTGGGCTGCCGAAACTAACGTCATATGGGCATGATTCCATGTGTGATTCTCAAACGTCATGCGCTTGCGATCTCGAAACCACTCACGATGTTTCCAGAGCATCACTGACACAGCAAAAGTTGTCACTGGAATTTTATTTCTATCCAAGTACTTTGCCAGAGATGGCGTCACAGTACTTCCATCATCAATCGTGATGAACACAACTGGATCTGTTGTCTTTACTTTGTAGACAACCTTGACATCTTTGCCCTTTAAGACTTTCGGTTTCGGCTTTACAACTGTCGTTGTCACTTGCGGCACAGTTATCGTGGTGGTAGTGGTGGTGTCAACCGGCACCGTGGACGTGGTGTCAACCGGCACGCCTTGGGCTAGGACTGTCGTCGAACACACTGCTGATGTCGCCATAGCGACAACAATTCCGAGTGGACAAATGATTCTGGTCCAACGTCTATGTTGTCGTGTCAGCACGAAGCAACACTAACAACGAGCCAGCATGCAGAGCAGCCCCAACGGGATTCGAACCCGTGCCGCCACCTTGAGAGGGTGGTGTCCTAGGCCACTAGACGATGGGGCCAAGTAGCACAACACACGATACCGCTACTGGCGAGAGGTTTAGTTGGGGAACAAGGACTCGAACCCTGAATAACAGTTCCAGAAACTGCTGTGTTGCCAATTACACCATTCCCCAGTGGAACATCGCAAGTGTATCGGTGCGCGCCAAAACTACCCACAAGATCATTAGCCAGTCATGCGCCAAAGGCGCTCAAATCCAATGAGCCGTCCAATACCCACACCAACTGTCTCTTTGATGCTGCGCCCGAACGCTTCCCATCCCCTGACCGGACTCGTTGACGTGGCCGACCCACGCGCACGAAAGCCCGACTCACGTAATGTCAATACGCTGCGTTGTATATGAAAGGTGTCTGAGACAATCACCACTGACACAATCTCGCGTGCATCCAAGATGGGTTTCAAATTTCGTACGGACTCAAATGTTGAATGCCCCTTGTCTTCAGAAATAATTTTTTCTGGAGGAACACCTAGTTTTTCAAGATATTTCCGCGATGCCTCTGCTTCAGTAAAACGATCTCCTTGTTGCTTGCCGCCAGTGACCGCAATAAGTGGCGCTTGATTTTTCTTCCACAAATCAAAAGCGTGGTCAAGTCGAGAGGCAAGTTGTGGCGAAGGACGTCCGTCGTACTGTGCAGCACCCATAACAACAATGGCGTCAGCATGTTGAGTATCTGCGTACCTCCCGACACTCAGCACCGATATAAATGTGATGAATAGATAGACCGCAACCGTCAGTATTTTTGCAGCCACAATAACAGCACAAAATCGAGCAAACTTCATTGCCATCGATCAGCCAAGACGTTGCAAGGCAACACCAATACGCGAAAGCGTGCGTTGGCGACCCAAGAACTCGATACTTTCAAAGAGCGGGGGGCCAACAGTGCGACCAGTAATGGCGACTCGCAGCGGAGCCTGGACTTTGCCCAACTTCAGATCGCGGTTGGTGCCGATTGTCTCAAGCACGAGTTTCAGTGAATCATGGTTCCAGTCGCACGTTGCATACTCGCGTGCGCATTCATTCAAAACATCATGTGCCCACTCTGGGGTCATGGCTTTCGTCCAAGACGCATCGTCCGTAGGTGCATCAGGGAGAAAAAAGAAATCAACCATGCTGGCAACTTCGCTTAAGACGGCCACACGTGTCTGAATCAGAGAAGCAATTGATTCAAACACATCTGCATCAAATTGGGCAGGGCTCCATGCGACATCGCTTGCCGTTAACCACGGCTGACATGCATCAATAAAGTCACTAAGTGACAGTGCCCGAATGTAATCGCCATTAAAAGCTTCTAGTTTTTTGACATCAAAAAATGCAGGAGAGTGATTGACGTCCTCAAGACGAAACTGCTCAACCATTGTGGTCCAAGGGACAATTTCTGTGTCGCCGTGTGGGGCCCATCCAAGTGTCATCAAATAGTTCACCATCGCATCAGCCAAGATGCCATCTGATTTGTATTGCTCAAGTGCCACTTTGTCACGCCGCTTTGACAACTTCTTGCGCTGTTCGTTGACTAACACTGGAACATGGGCCCAGATAGGAGGAGCCACGCCTAACGCATCCCACACCATTTGTTGTTTCGGGGTATTGGGAAGATGTTCTTCGGCTCGCACAACATGAGTGACGGTCATGTCGATGTCGTCAATGACATTGGCCAACAAAAACATTGGTGAGCCGTTGCTGCGCAGCAAGACAAAGTCCTCGATGGTGTCATTGGCAAACTCCACTTCACCACGCACAAGATCGTGCACGATGGTTGTGCCTTGGGGTACGCGAAACCGCAACACATGTCCGGGGCCAGCACTCAATCCCCTATCGCGTGAGTGTCCGTCGTAGCCCTGTTTGCCCGACGCCTTTGCCCGCTCTTGAATTTGCTCTGATGTCAGATCACACCAATAGGCGTTACCTTGCTCGAATAATCGATGTGCAGCAGCAATGTGCTTGTCGGCATTATGAGACTGAAAATACGGCCCCTCGAACTGAGGTGAATCAGAGTTGATGCCGAGCCAGCCAAGCGCGTCAATAATGCCTTGCGTCCACTCAGGGCTATTGCGTGATTCGTCCGTGTCTTCAATGCGTAAGACAAATGTGCCGCCTAGATGTTGCGCCAGGGCCCAGTTATAGAGCGCTGTTCGTGCGCCACCGACATGAAAAAAGCCCGTGGGTGACGGGGCAAACCGAAATCGTGGGGCTGTGGTCATGTGACATCTCTCATCTCGTATTCAGGTTAGTAGAGCAACGCATGTATTCAGTGCTGACGAGTATGGTCAAGGCATGGCACGCACTAGAGATCCACACCCAGGGCATCGTTCTGTCTCAGGCGGTTTGGCCCGTGCCGCAATCTTTGGGATTAGCGATGGATTGGTGTCAAACGTGTCGCTAGTAATTGGTATCGCGGGTGGTGGAGTCAGCACATCAATCGTGCGGCTCGCTGGTCTTGCAGGTGCAGTTGCTGGTGCCGCCAGCATGGCTGCTGGCGAATGGGTATCAGTGTCGGCGCAAAATGAGCTGATTCAGCGCGAAGTTGAGATGGAGCGCCGCGAGATTATTAACAATCCCGAATTTGAAACACTCGAACTTGCAGCGTTCTATGAAGGACACGGCATGTCTAAAGAACAAGCGGCGAGCGCTGCTCAAGAGGTGATGTCAAAGCCAGAACTCGCGCTCATTGTGCACGCCCGCGAGGAATTTGGTATTGATGTTGATGATTTGGCCTCACCTCCACGTGTTGCAGTCGTGTCGTTTATCTGCTTTATTGTCGGCGCTCTCTTGCCTGTTCTGCCGTGGTATGTCGGATCTGGCGCAGCAGCCAAAACAGCATCCGTATTGATTGGCGTATTCGTTGCCGCCATCGTCGGTGGGTTTATCGGCAAGTCAGCCGAGCGTTCGATTGCGCGCACGAGTCTTCGACAAGTACTGATTTTGTTGGTTGCGTGTGGCGTAACATACTCCATCGGACTACTTCTCAACACCACGGTGACATGACATGACTATCTACTCTCAAACAGAACAACTCAATGTGTTGGGCGAAAGACTTGAGTCATGCTGCACAGACCCGATGACGGGTTTTTATCGCACCGGTTGCTGTGAAGTCGGTGGAGACGACGTTGGTGTGCATGCAGTATGTGTGGTGCTCACAAAAGATTTTCTGGAATATTCCAAGTCAGTCGGGAACGATCTCTCAACACCAATGCCTCAGTATGGTTTTGCTGGCCTTCAACCCGGAGACCAATGGTGCCTGTGTGCCCCCCGTTGGCACGAAGCCTTCGAGGCCGGAATGGCGCCGCAAGTCAAACTTGCATCCACTCATCTTGCTGCACTGGAATTTTGTTCGCTCGGCGACTTGCGCCAGCATGCACTCGATGCCTAATTAGGCACCGGTCAGAGCACGCCAAGACATCGGCATCTGAGATTCCACTAATTGCACGGACAAACGCAGTGTTGAATCTGGAACCATGTCTGCCAAAGTGCGACCTTGGGAGTAGTGATGCAAGACATTGTCTACGCCGGAAAATAGTTCGGTGCGTGTTGCGACTAAGTCTGCGGGCACATCAGCACGAAGAAACCCCCAGATCGTAAGTGCAAGTGTGAGGTCATGCACAACTGGCGCACGACCAAACAACGATGCTCGCCGCAATGCAATCAATGTGCAACCACGCAAGACATCTTCGACACGTTCGTTTTTTGTAACCACTACTTTTGGGCGCAGATGAGATGCCAACGTCAAGACATACCCTTGGTCAGGACCTTGGTATCCGAGACGCTCGCCAGTTGGTTGTCGACCTGTTATCTCTGCGGGACGATCAGATGTCCACGAGAACGGAACATGCTGAGGCGACCCATAAATGCGCGTGGTGTCAACTGTTGGCGGAGGTGAGTACTGAGGAGCAGCCATGACGCCCTACCTTAGGCTGACGCGTGCAGTAAGCCATAGACAAGCGACTCTTCGAGTGCTCGCCACGATGCTTCGATGATGTTTGTTGACACACCTATGGTGGTCCAACTGCGGTCACCGTTGGTGGCATCAATCAAAACTCGCGTCACTGCACCAGTTGCCGTGGCTCCGTCCAAGATGCGTACCTTGTAGTCGGTGAGATGCACTTTGGACAGTTGCGGATATTTTTTTGTAAGTGCGGCTCGCAGCGATGCGTCGATGGCATTCACGGGGCCGTTACCTTCGGTGGCATGAACAAATCGCTCGTCCCCTACCCACACCTTGACAGTTGCCTCTGTTGTGAAACGTCCGTCAGTGGCTTCGTCGGTGATGACTCGCATTGATTCAACACGAAAGTAATCTTGCTCCCAACCGGCTGCGCGTCGCATCAACAATTCAAGCGATGCATCCGCAGCCTCAAAGTGATATCCCTCGTGCTCAAGTCGCTTGAGGTCATCAATGACTTGATTAACTGCTGGTCCATCCATCGGAAGACCAAGTTCATCAGCCTTGAGTTGAATCGTGGCGCGACCTGCCATCTCGGACACAACAAAGCGCGTGCCATTGCCCACGAGTTCTGGTTCGATGTGCTCGTACGCATCTTTGGCACGAACAATTGCCGACACATGCAACCCAGCTTTGTGCGCAAACGCCGATGAACCCACATATGGTGCCTGCGGATTCAGTGGGCGATTGAGTACTTCTGCAACATGATTACTCACGGGGGTGAGTCGCTCAAGATTGCCAGCCGGCAAGCAGATGTAGCCCATTTTTAGTTGCAAGTTCGGAATGATCGTGGTGAGGTTTGCATTGCCAGTTCGTTCGCCGAGTCCGTTAAGGGTTCCTTGCACATGACGCACGCCGCTTGTCACCGCTGCCATCGAGTTTGCAACAGCACAACCAGCATCGTCGTGACAATGGATTCCCAAAATGGCATCGCCTCCGACATGAGTACGCACAGCAGCCACAATGCGCTCAATTTCGTGCGGCAATGAACCACCATTGGTATCGCACATCACCAAGTGGGTTGCACCTTTCATCACTGCTGCTTCAATCACTCGAAGTGCAAACTCTGGATTGTTCTTATACCCATCGAAGAAATGCTCGAGGTCAATCAGCACTCGACGTCCGTGTCCTGTCAGAAACTCCACAGAGTCAGCGACCATCGCGATGCCTTCATCAAGTGTCGTTTGCAGAGCTTGCTC
>CANLAH010000124.1 GCA_947488685.1 Acidimicrobiaceae bacterium
CACCAAATCATCACCTCGAGTCAAAAGCGCGGACGTGTTGTATGTGACGGTGTCGATCATTTTTGGAGTAAGACCACCCTGTGAAATTGCTTGCAGTGAATCCCGCGAGTTGACACGGCGATGAAGGCCGATATCGATTGTCGTGGCCCGCGCGGCAACTGGGGGCAATGTAATGACGAACTCACTCGAGATAAAACTAACGACTGCAAAAGGCTGACTGACAATCAAGATTGTGTTTGTAAAGTCGTCTTTTGCAGATGATTTTTGGTTGTTAAACGGCACCACTACCAAAAACGCAACGGCAAAAATAAGCGCACTAAAACGCTTCATGCTGCTTGCTCAGACGTTGTGCGTTCCAGCACATTGAGTTGATAGGGCATTACTTGAAATCCAAACTTTTTATATAAACCCAGGGCCGGTGCATTGCTTGACTCGGTATTCACTACTACATGCTCACAGTCTTGTCGTTCAAGCCAGCGCAGTCCATGAGCAAGCAGCAGGCTGCCAAGACCCGTATGCCATAAGTGTGGTTGCACTGCTAGACGCTGCACAAACCCAGCCGACCCCGTGTGAGCCACAACAATGAACCCCTCGCATGTGTCAGTACCAACAGAGAAGAGACGCGATCGTTGAGTGGCCAGCAGGGCGTCTCGAAGCGATGTGGCATCCAGCGCCCAGAGTGGTCCAAACGCAGCAGCATCGGTGTTCAGGATTTTTGTCCGTGTGCTTTCTTTGAGGCGTCCGCCAAAGTGCCGCATTGTGCGTAGTTGCAGATCCGAGACTCGCGTAGGGGCGATCTGCAACGGCGTCATTGCTCGCAACAAAGAGAGTTCTTGACACACCTCAAATCCAGCATCTTGTAAAACACGTTGCATTGATGGAGCAACGGCACTCGTGCGGATATGGCTGTAGCCACGTTGTGCAACCTCAGGAAGCCATGTTGATACGACATCGCATGACGGAAGCGATCGACTGTCATCGTGGGCACCAGTCATGACTAAAAATGCCGTAGCAGGATCCCCTGGCCAACTGCGCAGGCTCACCGTGATGGAGCCGTTCCACAACACATGACTAGGTTTTTGAGACGCTCCCCCAGGGTTCACCGTTTCTGCCACGTAATGACCGTAGCGTTAGGTCTGCCATGTCCATCATCCCGCCACGCTTTGCCCCTGTTTTTGAAGAAATGGCACCGGTTGCGCAACGCTTTCGAGACGCAGGCCACCGTCTGTATCTCGTGGGCGGAACCGTGCGCGACCTGTTGATGTCGTCAGATTCACTCAGCAATTCTGCAACCATGGATTTTGACGCCACCACAACGGCCAGACCTGCCGAGATTAAGACTCTGATTGCTGGACTAGCCGATGCCGTCTGGACCCAAGGCGAGCGTTTTGGCACAATCGGCATGAAGATCGGCGACCGCGCCTACGAAATCACCACGCATCGTGCCGAAGCGTATTCACCTGATTCACGCAAACCCGATGTCGCCTTTGGCGACAGCATCGAAACAGATCTGTCACGACGTGATTTCACAATTAATGCAATGGCTCTCGAACTGACGAGCGACGCTCCAGAACTTGTCGATCCTTTTGGAGGCATGGCAGACCTTGTCGGCCGTGTTTTGCGAACTCCACTCTCACCAGAAGAAAGTTTTAACGACGATCCATTGCGAATGATGCGTGCTGCACGGTTTATTTCCCAACTCAAGGTCACTCCTGACGATGCGCTTGTTGCTGCAGTTCGGGCGATGGCGTCTCGTCTCGAGATTGTGTCGATGGAGCGCATTCATCACGAACTAGACAAGCTATTAGTCACAGATTCGCCAACGGCGGGACTGTGGTTTTTGATGGACACTGGTTTAGCAGAAATATTTTTTCCAGAATTACCAGCGATGCGCTTAGAACAAGATCCAATCCATCGACACAAAGATGTTCTTACGCATACATTTGCAGTGGTAGAAAATGTTCGGCCTGATGCGTCTCCAACATTTGATTTTCGCTTGACACGACTTGCTGCGCTGTTTCATGACATTGGCAAACCTCGTACTCGCGCCGTGAAAGACGGCAAAGGCGTGACGTTTCACCACCACGAAGTCGTCGGAGCTCGAATGTCTCGCGATCGTTTACGTGCGCTGAAGTATTCCAACGAAGATGTCACCGCAATCACAGAGTTAGTTGCGCTGCACCTGCGGTTTCATACGTATCAAATGGGCTGGACAGATAGCGCAGTGCGCCGTTATGTGCGTGATGCCGGAAGTTTGTTGGCAGAACTGAATGTCTTGACACGTTGTGATTGCACAACGCGCAACGAGCGCAAAGCACGAGTGTTATCTGAACGAATGGACGAACTAGAGGCCCGTATTGCAGTGCTGTCTGCTCAAGAAGAACTCGCTATGTTGCGCCCAGAACTAGACGGGTTGCAGGTCATCGAGATTTTAAATGTGCCGGCTGGACGAATTGTGGGTGCAGCTCTCGATCATCTCATGGAGATTCGACTCGAAGAGGGTGTTCTTGGGGATCACGAAATCCGTTTGCGACTTATTGACTGGTGGGAAAAAAATAAAAACGATGCTGCGTCGATGAAAGGGTCATCGCGCCCGCGCCGTTAAGACCCCAATTTTCGGGCACGCAACAACAATGCAGTTGGCGCAATTGCCCGCGGCCGACGCACAGAAGACAACTCATACATTGTGTCGATCGCAAAGTTTGCTCGTTGCAAGGCCATCACGAGTTCGCCAATAGCAGGAGATCTTGATCCGTATTGTCTTTGCGCTGTTGGGTTTTCGCCGTCAAAGATTGCAGCGGCTGGATGCTCCGAACAAAAAACAAAACCAGCTTCTGGTTTTAAGACACGATGCACTTGACGAAAGAGTCGTGAATAGTCGTCATCGCGGCCTAAGGCGTATACGCATAAAGCCAAATCAAGTGACGAACTCATGGCGAATCCAAGGTCGGCAATATCGCCAGTATGAAACTCAACTGCAACCCCTGCAACATCTGCGGCGCGGCGCGCAGCGGTAATTGAGTCAGCGGATGGATCAACAGCAATAGAGCGGGCGCCGTGCTGAGCGAGTGCGATGCAATTGGGGACTGCACCAAAGAGACCTAGTTCAATTGTGCGCTTTGCTCGGATATCGCCGCAGAGCCGCAACTGACCATCAGTGCTGACATCTGCGCCATACGAAACGTCATGAATAGATGAATTTGTGCCGTGTGTATCGGACATGGGTCAAGTCTATGACTATTGTCCGTACCAATGAGTTTCTCCGCCGACATGCTGACCGGAACATCGGGTGTTGTAGATCATCGTCTTGAACGTCGTGCGGTTATCAACGAATACAAACGCGGTCGCATCTCTCGAGATTCTGTCTGCGATGCCAACTCTGAATTAATCCGTGCGGCGCGCAATCTTGGCGAGCCAACATCAGTGCGTTGTCCGATTTGCGAAGAAGTCAATGTTGTTTTGTTGACATACGTGTTTGGTCACGGACTTCCTAAACATGGGCGTTGCGTGACAGAGCGCAAAGAGGTGGAGCAGTTGCAACGCACCGACCATGACTACGCGGCCTATGTGGTGGAGGCCTGCCCCGGCTGTTCTTGGCACCATCTGTTGCGGGTTCTCCCCATTGCTGGTCGGCGTCGGCGGTCTGCTGCCCAATAGGCGCCATAAACAACAGCGTTTCCAAGGATGCCAAGCGATTCCCACATTGCTCCCGATGGAAACGCTACGAACAACACCCCCGTGTGGCGAGTCCAAGATTGCCCGATACGCTTCAGGGGTCATATTCACCCTGCCCCTTCGGGGGCTCCAAGAGCATTTGCGACTTGGAACCGAAGGGAGCTCACACGTTATGCGTGCCTACGAACTCATGGTCATTATCAGCGGCGATCTCGATGAGAACACCGCTCATGGTTGGCTTAAAAACATTTCCGCGTCTGTCACCGCTGCGGGCGGAACAGTGCATGGCAATCCTGATTGGTGGGGCAAGCGCCGTCTTGCCTATTTGATCAACAAGAAGTCTGATGGCTTCTACGCCGTCTTCAACGTCTTGGCTCCTGGTGGAGCACTTGATGAGATGGAGCGCGGATTGCGCATTTCCGAAGACATTATTCGACACAAGCTGATGCGTCTTCCAGACCACGAAGCACAACGTCGCGGAATGCTCGCAGCGGCCTAGTCCGCTCTATTGGTTTTTCAACCCTGGCACACGTAGTCGTCACACTGTTACGACACAGCAAAGAAGGACAAAAAAATGGCAGATAACAACATCACACTCGTCGGAAACCTCACCAGGGATCCCGAACTACGTTTCACCGCCACAGGCCGTGGCGTCGCCTCGTTTGGCATTGCAGTCGGTCGTCGCTATCAGGTCAACGGCGAATGGAAAGAAGACACTTCGTACTTCAATGTCACAGCGTGGGGTCAACTGGGAGAAAACGCTTCAGCAACTCTCAGCAAAGGCATGCGCTGCGTCGTGAGTGGTCGTCTCGAACAACGCGAGTACAACAACCGTGAGGGCGAAAAGCGCTCCGCAATCGAAGTTGTGGCCGACGAAATCGGACCGAGCCTCAAGTGGGCAACCGCTCAAGTAGAGCGCAATCCACGTGATGCGAATGCTCAAGGTGGCGGTGCGAGCAATCGTGGTCAAGGCGGTCAAACTGCCGGCGGCGACGAAAACCCATTCGGCGGCGAAGAAGAACCGTTCTAAATATTCATAATTTTTCCTTCACACAAAGGCAAGTAACACCATGGTAAGTAAGACAAACAAAATTCGTAATGCGAAGATGAAAATTCGCAAGTTCAAGAAGAAGGCCAACCCCTTCAAGATTGACAAGGTTCCCTACATTGACTACAAGGACATCACCTTGTTGCAAAAGTTCATGTCGGACCGCTCCAAGATTCGTGGACGGCACATGAGCGGAACCAACGTTCAAGAGCAACGCGACCTCGCTAATGCCATCAAGAACGCCCGCGAAATGGCTCTTTTGCCTTATACCAAGCGAGTTTCCAGTGTTAAGGCCCCTCGTTCCGGCGAAGGTCGTGGCCGTGACGGTGACCGTCGTGGCGTCGAAGAAGCCTTGCTCCAACTCGATGACGCTTCAATTGCTTCAAGCACAGTGTTCGCCGATGACAACATCTCCATCGAGGCAACCGATGTCGCCACACCGACAGCGGTCGTCGAAGCAGAAACAGTAGAGGCCTGATCATGAAAGTTATTCTTCGAGAAGACATTGCCGGCGTCGGACGTCGTGGCGACATCCTCACAGTTGCCGACGGCTACGCCCGAAATTTCCTCTTGCCTCTCGGCAAGGGATTAGTGGCCAGCGACGGTGCAGTCAGCCAAGCAGCCGCTATGCGCAAAGCCCGTGACCTGCGTGAAGCAGCAGATCGTGGCGCTGCTCAAACTATTGCGACTGAACTCGCCAGCAAGACAATCATCATCAAGGCTAAAACTGGTGCCGAGGGTCGTTTGTTTGGCTCTGTCACAACCGCAGACATTGCGTCAGCCCTTGCAGCGCAGATCAATCTCACTATCGACCGTAAAAAAATCGTCACCAAGCCCATTCGCACCACCGGTGCGCATTCGGCAAAAGTGCGACTTCATGCCGATGTCGAATGTGCTGTCACGCTCAGCGTGATCCCTGGTTAATCTCGAGTTATCCACAGTTGTCCACAGGATGCCACCGCTGTCCACAGCGGTATCCACAGTGAAATCGCAGGCTTATCCCCTAGCGATACACAGGCATTTGCAGGCATAGTAAGAGCCTTCATGGCAAACAATCCTGCGCCCGACAACAACGTTCGTCGTATCACGCCGTTACAACGCGTGCCCCCGCATAATCT
>CANLAH010000125.1 GCA_947488685.1 Acidimicrobiaceae bacterium
AGGCCGACTGTTGCTCCAACAACAACAACCACAACAAGGCCGACTGTTGCTCCAACAACAACAACCACAACAAGGCCGACTGTTGCTCCAACAACAACAACCACAACAAGGCCGACTGTTGCTCCAACAACAACAACCACAACAAGGCCGACTGTTGCTCCAAAAGTGTGTACTGGAAGCAGTTGGACTGAATGCAATTTGGGAGATATTGGTCCTGGTGGTGGCAAGGTGTTCTATGACGCAGGATTCACACAATCATGGGGACGCTACTTAGAAGCAGCTCCGACTGATTACCAAGTAAATGGCGTGAGAACCAGAGTTGCCTGGGGTTGCAATGAGAAACTTTACGGGTCGACGGCTACCGCAATCGGTGCCGGAAAAGCCAACACCTACACGATCCTTCTAAGCTGCACAGCAGCTGGTATTGCTGCACGTGTCGCTGCTGATTATCGAGGAGGGGGGAAGTCTGATTGGGTTTTGCCTTCGAAAGATGAACTGAACGCAATGTATGGCCGAAGGTTTGCAAGTGGTTTTGCCGATGACGGATATTGGAGTTCTTCTGAGGGCAGTAACACGCCCGTCGCAAACTACGCAAACTCCGCGTGGCTTCAGGAATTCGGCAACGGGTATCAGGACTACTTCAGCAAGACGCTCACTTACTACGTGCGTCCAGTGCGGGCTTTTTGATCTAGCCCCTGGTCACGTTGCATCGGGACGTTCGTGTAGCAGACACTCCATCAGAGTGACATCAAGCCAGGTGCCAAACTTGCGACCAACTTCGCGCTCGGTGCCAACGGTGTAAAACCCCAAAGAATGGTGCAGGGCGATTGAGCCTGCGCCACGAGTTTCAATGCGGGCCATCACGGCATGAAACCCGCCTTCAACAGCGGTGTCTAATAGATGGCGTAGAACGAGGCGACCGATGCCCTGGCGAGCAAGATCTTGGCGGACATAGACCGAATCTTCAACGGTGGTGCGGTAGGCGGCTCTTTCTTTGTAGGGAGAAAGAGCGCCAAATCCCACGACTTCTGGGCCGCGGACTGCCACAATGACGGCAAAGGCGCCGCTGCGTTCTGCCTGCCATTGGCGTTGCTCGGCGACGGTTCGTGGGACGAGATCAAAGGTGGCCGTTGTATTTTCAACCTCATGGTTGTAAATCTGGGCGATTGCAGCGGCGTCCGCGGATGTGGCAGGTCGAACGTTGAAAGGCTGAAGAATATCCACGAGCCTGAAACCTAGCCCGAGATGGGTCATGAAAGTGGTGAATTATTCGTGGCAGAGTGGCCAAGTTCAACGCTATCCTTGTCATTTCGGCTCTCGAGGGCGTTGCTCTCGCGTGCGCGCCCTCTTAGCTCAGTCGGTAGAGCATTTCCATGGTAAGGAAAAGGTCGTGGGTTCGATTCCCACAGAGGGCTCAGCCATCAGGCTGCGATCGGTGCGCCATGGCGACGTAGCTCAGTTGGTCAGAGCATCCGGCTCATAATCGGAAGGTCATCGGTTCGATCCCGATCGTCGCTACGAAAATAATTATTACATCTAACGAAAAATATCACGAAGGAGAATCCCCATGAGTAAGGCAAAATTCGAACGCAACAAGCCACACGTCAATATCGGCACGATGGGTCACATCGACCACGGCAAGACAACGCTGACTGCTGCTATCTCTAAGACATTGGCTTCTCGCGGTTTGGCTGAGTACACACCGTTCGATCAAATCGACAAGGCTCCAGAAGAAAAAGCTCGTGGTATCACGATTTCAATTGCTCACATTGAGTACGAAACACCAAATCGCCACTATGCACACGTCGACATGCCTGGTCACGCTGACTACATCAAGAACATGATCACTGGTGCTGCTCAAGTTGATGGCGCCATCTTGGTGGTTGCTGCAACTGACGGTCCAATGCCTCAAACTCGTGAGCACGTGTTGCTTGCTCGTCAAGTTGGCGTTCCCTACATCGTTGTGGCTCTCAACAAGTCCGACATGGTGGACGACGAAGAAATGCTCGAACTTGTCGAAATGGAAGTTCGTGACCTCTTGAATGAATACGAGTTCCCTGGCAATGACGCACCTGTTGTGCGTGTTTCAGCACTCAAAGCACTCGAAGGCGACGAAGCAGCACAAGAACAGATCATGGTACTCATGGCTGCTTGTGATGCATCAGTGCCAGAGCCTGTGCGTGACTTCCAGAAGCCTTTCTTGATGCCAATCGAAGACGTTTTCACGATCACTGGTCGCGGAACTGTTGTGACGGGCAAAGTCGAGCAGGGCAAAGTTCACACTGGTGACGAAATCGAAATCGTCGGATTGCGTGACACACAAAAGACAACCTGTACTGGTGTTGAAATGTTTCGCAAGTTGCTTGACGAAGGTCAAGCAGGCGACAACATCGGTGCACTCTTGCGTGGTACCAAAAAAGAAGACGTTGAGCGTGGACAGGTGCTGTGTGCACCAGGGTCAATCACTCCTCACACCAACTTTGAGGGCAACGTGTATGTTCTGAAAAAAGAAGAAGGTGGCCGTCATAAGCCTTTCTTCAACAACTATCGTCCGCAGTTCTTTTTCCGCACCACCGACGTCACAGGCACTGTGACATTGCCGTCCGGAACAGAAATGGTGATGCCTGGCGACAATGTCATGATGACAGTGGAGTTGGGCAAGCCAATTGCAATGGACGAAGGTCTTCGGTTCGCCATCCGTGAGGGTGGTCGCACTGTGGGTGCTGGTCGCGTAACCAAGATTTTCAAGTGATAGGACGAAACAATGGCAAAAAGTAGCATCCGCATCCGCCTCAAGGCATTTGATCATGTCATCATCGATCAATCAACACGCAAGATTGTCGAGACAGTCGGACGCACTGATTGCAAAATCATTGGTCCTATTCCATTGCCAACCGACAAGCACCGATTCACAGTTGTTCGTGGACCTCACGTTGACAAAGACTCTCGTGAGCACTTTGAGATGCGAATCCATAAGCGCCTGATTGACATCATTGAGCCAAATGCCAAGACCATCGATTCGCTCCAACGCATCGAACTGCCAGCAGGCGTCGATATTGAGATCAAGATTCAGGGATAATTTTTACCAAATTCTTATTTTGATGTCTGTTTTTTGCCCGACTAGTGCGATAAAAATAAGCCATGACTGATTCGCATTGGATTAACCAGCCTCCGCAGTTGCCCAGCACGAGCAGACGTGGGCGTCGTGTTGTGGCGCAACTTATTTCTTTGGCGATTTTTCTGAGTGCGGCAGGAGTCGCTGGTTACTTGGGCGCTCAGTATTCCCAAGATCAAACACTGTCCTCTATGGCTCCACTCGTGACTGCTCCACCCGTTGACAGTGCATCAGTCGGAACATCCAGTATTGCCAAGGCGGCAGATGTCATTGCCCCAAGTGTGGTCACAATTGATTCGGTGAGTGACTCAGGCGAAGCAATCGGTACCGGAGTCATCTTGAGCAGCGATGGTGAAATCCTTACCAATGCTCATGTTATTGAAGGCGCAACCACCGTTCGTGTGCGACTTGGTGGCGAGACCGAACCCCGAATTGCTGATGTGCTCGGAACCGATTCCGGAAATGATCTCGGTCTTATTAAGTTACGAAAAGCGAGCGGATTAATTTCAGCGACACTTGCTGATCCACTCAGCATTGCAGTTGGAGATCAGGTGGTTGCTGTTGGATACGCACTCGATCTTGATGGTGGTCCAAGTGTGACATCCGGAATCGTGTCGGCTCTTAATCGCACGCTCACGGTAGACAGTGGCGCATTGAACGCGCTCATTCAAACAGATGCAGCAATTTCTTCTGGCAACTCTGGCGGGCCACTTATTAACATGAGTGGTCAGCTCATCGGCATCAATACAGCGGTTGCTCGCGGAGATTCCTCAACTGCTGCAAACAATATTGGTTTTGCTATTTCAGTTGGCGAAGTTATTCGTGTCGTTGATTCGCTGCGCAAGCAAGCAAGCGGAACAGTACGTGCTGAAGGATATTTGGGGGTCGGACTCTCTGATCGCAGTGATGGTGGACAGGGTGCGGTCGTATCGCAAATTGCTCCTGATTCTCCAGCAGAAAAAGCCGGACTCAAAGTAGATGACGTTGTTCTTGAGGTCAATGGTCAGCCCATTACCGGACAAGGCTCACTCATTGCAGTTGTTCGGGATTCTGTTCCTGGAGATGAGATTGCAATCATTGTTTTGCGTAAAGGCTCACGTCTCACGCTGACAGCAAAGCTTGTGGTTCGAAAGAGTAGTTAAAAAATATCTACGAGAGATGACAGATCGGGAACCGCTCGATGTCAAGAGGATCTCCGTTGACTAAACCTGCATCCTCGAAGGGTGGTGATGTTGTCCACGGACGAGTCGCCCATCGCGCATCATCGCCAACATAACGCAGGCTGACAACACGTCGAGAAGAACTATGGCCAATCGTGCCAGGTGCGCGATGCAGTGTACGAAAATGAAATGCAACAACGTCGCCCGGAACAGCGGCGAAAGATTTGATTTCTCCGCGTGTCTCGAGTTCTTGCGCAGTGGGCATAGGGAGAAATCCATCGGCATTAAGCGCATAGGGCGATTGATCGATAAAACGATTCGGAATATATCTCTCGCCCCACAAATGACTACCAACAAGACAGCGCAATGCAATTGATTCTGGAATGTCGTCTAATGGAATCCACAGACTCACGTTGTCTAGACCATTGACGCCGTAATACGGATCATCATGGTGCCAGGGAGTTGGTGTTGATGTACCAGCCTCTTTGACTAATACATGTTCGTGAAAAAACCGCGGTTGCGATGTCTTCATCAATGCACCGGCAATAGCCGGCAGTACACCCTGCAGCGCTGCATCTTTGTATTGTGTGATGCGCTGCCAATTGACATAGTCATCAAAGAACCGACCAGTATCAGTTGTCGACGTGTAGTCGTTGGCCCATTTGCTTGGTGTCGACATATTGATGGCAAGACCATCGGCAAGAGAATCAAGAGTTTTTTGAGCAAGGACACCACGCAATAGGACAGCTCCGTCATGCTGATACGCATGAATGTCCTGCGCTGTCACTAAGTGCATAGCAAGAGCGTAATGTCGGTGTATGCAAGATCTTGACGTACACCTCGGAGGTAGTCGACCATTTGGTTTGGGGTATTGGCCACTGCCAGAGGATGATCCGGGTGTTGAGATTGGGCGTGAGTCAATCAGGCTTGTCTCACCTGATGGTGCGCTTGTTCGCGGACTTCTGTGGACGCCGCCGCACGGCAAGAAATGGAAGACGGCAATTATCTTGACTCATCCTCGCGGTGATTTCAGTGTGCATTATGCGTGTCCACTATTGGCTGCGGCAGGGTATGCGGTGCTTGGATTTTCCACGCGCTATATCAACAACGACACAGATTGTCTGCACGAAAATTGCATCATCGATGTCAAGACAGCGTTTGATGAAGTTGTTCGTCGAGGTGCCGAGGCCGTTGTGCTGTTAGGTAACTCAGGTGGTGGTTCACTCATGGCAATGGCGAACGCCCAACTCGGAATCGGTGATGGCTGGATCGGAATGGCGGCACATCCTGGTGAAGGGGTCTTCATGCTGCAGGTCATCGACCCATCTGTGACAGATGAGAACGATCCGTTTAGTCGTGATCCAGAACTAGACATGTACAACCCCGACAACGGGTGGCGACCATGGCCAGAGCACAGCCACTATGACTCTGACTGGCTCGCCACATATCGGGCGGCACAAGTGGCTCGCGTCGGGCGCATCGATGAGGTGGCCAAGGCGTCTTTGGCTGATGCCGAGGCAGCCGGTTTGGCTTTGGCAGGGGTAGACAAAGCCAAAAACC
>CANLAH010000126.1 GCA_947488685.1 Acidimicrobiaceae bacterium
CATTGCTTTGACCTGGCTCGTGGTAGCAGCAGGGCTCACTCGCCACTTGCCTGAAACACAACGCTTCATCGATCGCGAAGGGCATCAGGTTCGCAATGATCGTGCCCAAGTATCAAGACTCCGACTCATCGCATCCGTTGCATTTCTTGCCAACATCTTCATCGCCAGTGCTTCAATTTTTCAAAATAGATACCTCAAAGATATTCGCGGATATTCGGCTCTCGTCATCGCAGTGTTCACCACACTTACCTCTGCTCCTGCATCACTTGGATTAGTGCTAGGCGGTCGAATTGCAGATCTGAAAGGTCGTCGATTGCTTGCAGCCTCAATGATTCCAATTGGCTCCGCGCTTGTTGCGCTGTCTTTTGTTTTCGGAGGATTCGCTATGTGGATCGCCGCCATCGTGGGCGGATTCGCATTTGGTCTGAGTTACCCGGCTATGTCTGTGTATCGAGGCGAACTCTTCCCCACGGGACGGCGCAGCACTGCCGGTGCCGTCATCACCGCATCATCTTTACTAGGCGGAAGTATCGGACTCATTGCAGCAGGACGATTGGTAGATACATCGATGAGTTACGGGGCGGTGATGTGTCTACTTTCGCTTGCCCCGTGTATCGCAGCAATCCTCGTGTGGGTTCGATATCCAGAAACGGCGCATCAGGAATTAGAAGTGATTAATCCGCTTGATGTGGTCGTGGACTAAAAAGCCCGCACAGGACGTACGTAGTAGACATTGTCTTTATAATCACCAAGACCACCGTAGAACGGCTCAGATTGCGCAAGCGATGCATCTGCTTCGGATGAACTCCAGTAAGGCTCTGTTTCCAATTCATCACTGTTCTGCAACTGCAAATACAGTTTTTCTAATTCTAATTGTGACGGCAAAAACCAATCTGTCCTCGCTCCCCCATCAAAGTCGCGAGCGATTCGTGCAGCACTTTTTGTATCTGAACACGCATTAATAATGATGTCAGAATTTGATTTACCTGCCCCGATATCCGTACTCGTTCCTCCGATATAGGTTCCGGTACAACCCCAATACGCTTGCCGTTGAGCAGTAACTGGTGCGACTTCTAAATAACGTCCCCAGATTTGTACAGACCCTGCATCATAAAAAATAGTGCCACCACCTGGGCCTTGGTCTCCGATAATGCAGGCTCCGCCTCGTGCGCAACTCGGGTCCGATGCCTTCTTCAAGGAAGAATCTGTTCGGGATGCAACCTGCTGCTTGACTTTTGAGTTCTCCTGACCCAAAAAGACTCCGACCCCGACGATGACCCCAAGAACAAGAACCAAAACACTGGCAAGAATAGTTTTTGATTGAAGACGCTTCATAGTGAACTTTTCATACATAAATTTCTCATACATAAATATAGCCACGACTCAGTACATCTCTATACATGTACACAGCAGTTCAGAATTAGTAGATTTGTAAGTAATGAAAGAGTTCATTGCAACGCCTGAATCATTGCAAAAGCATTCATTGCCAGTGTGGTTCGAAGATGCCAAGTTTGGGATATTTATTCACTGGTACCCCGCATCGGTGCCGGCATTTGCGCCACTTACTGAAGACCTCTTTGTGCAAACACAAAAATACGGTGAACTCACGGCGTTTGCTGAATCACCGTATGCGGAGTGGTACCTGAACTCTCTTGCCATCAAAGGATCATCCGTACAAAAACATCATGCTCGAGTCCACGGCAACAAGCCCTACGACGAGTTCGTGACCGAATTCTTTCATGCCACTTACCAATGGCAACCGAATGAATGGGCGACCATCTTGAAACAGACATGCGCTAAGTACATCGTGATGGGAACAAAACATATTGATGGAGCCCTGATGTGGCCAAGCAGTGTTGATAATCCACATAAGGGACCTGCGTACACATCGTCGCGTGATCTTGTTGGAGAGGCGTGCGATGCAGCGCGAAGCGTCGGCATGCGAGTGGGTTTGTATTACTGCGGGGGTCTTGACCTCACGTTTCAAGGACTCGGCTTTAATGGTTGGCTCAGCATGTTGTCGGCAGTGCCACAATCAAGCCAGTACAAGGAGTACGCCACCGCGCATTATCGCGAACTAATTGAGCGTTACTCCCCCGATGTGTTGTGGAACGATGTTGGCTGGCCCGGTGGCGGAGATGGCGCTGCTCAACTTATTGCTGATTTTTATAATGCAAGGCCAGACGGTGTCATCAATGACAGATTCGACATGATTGGAGTCGCGCTCGGATCAGCACACGCCGATTTCATTACCCCCGAATACTCCTCGGGATTAACTGCAAGCGATAAAAAGTTTGAGGTGTGCAGGGGTATCGGCACAAGTTTTGGATACAACCAACTTGAGGACGACTCTACGTATGCCACAAGTGAAGAACTCATTGAACAACTCATTAACACCGTTGCAGATGGCGGAAATCTGCTGCTCAATATTGGACCAACGGCTAGTGGTGAAATCCCCACCTTGCAGCAGCAACGCCTCCGCGACATCGGAAACTGGCTTGCGACTAATGGTAATGCAATATTTGGGTCACGTCCACACCACACGCCGACGCTGCGAACTGATGATGGTCTCGTTGTGCGGTGCACGATGGGCGCTGATCAATGCACCTATGCAATTGTCCTCGGGCAATCTTCGTCGTCGGTTATCACGATTAAAGAACTCCCTCGCGGCAACGTCCACGTATTGGGTTATGCACCCGAACTTGAGCGCAGAGGTGATTCAATCACACTGCCCGCCCACATGATGCACGCCAGTTTTCCTGTATTGCGAGTCGAGTAGACTCAAGACGCGAACTTATTTTTCTTATTCGCTTTTGGAGCACGATGACAACACCAGAATTTCTACGCACACCAGATGAAAATTTTGTTGACCTAGAGGGCTTCAATTACGAGCCACACTATGTAGATATCAATGGACTACGAATGCACTACATCGATGAAGGTCCTCGTGATGGTCAAGTAGTTTTAATGTTACACGGAATGCCTACATGGTCATACCTGTATCGGCACATCATTAAAGATATGACTGCAGCCGGATACCGATGCATCGCACCAGACCACATCGGATTTGGTCGCTCCGACAAGGTGACAGATGCGAACTGGTACAACATCGCACAACACACGGCAAATATGAAAACCCTCATAGAGAAACTTGATCTGAGAGAGATCACGATTTTGGTGCAAGATTGGGGCGGCCCCATTGGTCTTGCTCAAGCCGCACGTATGCCCGAGCGATTTTGTCGACTCGTCATCATGAATACATGGCTGCATCACGCGGGTTATGAATACACGCCTGGGATATTGCAATGGATCGAACAGTGGAAACCAGGCGGACTATTGGAAGCCAGTGTTCCGGAGAAATTCTCACTTGGGGGTTTGATGGTGATGGCGACAGGTCGCATGACTCCACAAGAAACCTTGCGCCCATCTCTCATGGGTGAAACACCTCTATATATAGGTGAATCCGCCGACGTCAAAAAAGCCTACGATGCACCTTTTCATGGGATGGGTCGCGTGTCTCATGCTGGGCCATATCGGTTTCCGATGAGCATCCCCGCCCACGATGCAGTCTCGGGTGACTCTGTCAATCAAGAAGAGAACTTTGCTCTCATTAATGCACTTCAGATTCCCGTGCACTTTATGTGGGGAGTCGATGACTTTGTCTTTGTCACGGACTGGGGTCGCAAGTGGTCATCACTCATTCCCCATTCAACGTTTGAAGAAATCGTCGGGGCTCGTCATTTTTTGCAAGACACACACGGCTCTCAAATTGCTGCGCGTCTCTTGGCCCACATTCGCTGACCTCAACGGAGTGCTACTGTCGGGGCATGATTCTTAAGTCATTGTCAGTACCTGTCGGTGAGTTTGAAAAAGGAACAGGCTGGGCGATCAAGCCAGAAGGCGCATGTCTAGGCGAAATTTGCGTACCACTCTCTGACGCCGTTACCGATGGCAATGTTGATGTCGAAATTGTTGCCATGCGATTAGGAATGCCGATTGTGCATCACTCAGGTGTGTGGGCACTTGGCCCTGCATCACTCTCTGGTCACACATTGCCCAGTGCAGTCGCTCCTGAATTGCAATTACCCGATGTGAACGGCAAGATGTTTTCTTTGTCATCGCTACGTGGACAAAAAGTTCTCATCGTTTCTTGGGCACCGTATTGAGGCTGTTCCGGTGACCTGCCAGTGTGGCAGGCCTTACGAAAAGAGCTTCATCCACTCGGTCTTGAAATAGTCACAGTTGGTCTTGAAGTTCTCGGAACAGAAGCGTGTCGACCGTTTATCGAAGCAGCAGCGCCAGAACATCCATCACTTATTGATGTTGACCACGTGATGGCGTCACTTTTCGGCGTCATCAATATTCCAAACGGTGTCTGGATCAACGAAGAAGGTGTCATTGTTCGTCCTGCTGAACCCGCATCTCTGCCGTCGCGTCAACCACGTGGAACAACCGTGCCAGACGGACTACCTCAACGCATGACAGACATCATGACTGAAGCAATGAAAATTAAGTTCGACCCAAATGCGTACGAGATCGCCCTGCGTGATTGGGTCAAGAACGGTGCGTCAAGTGAATACGTCTTGTCACCTGACGAAGTCGTTACCCGTTCTGGCAAACGCGATCCCTCAGTTGGGGGTGCAGCAGCACACTTTTCGTTGGCTCAGCACTTATGGAATGCAGGCGATAAAGACGCAGCAATTACTCATTTCCGCGAGGCGCATCGCTTGCAACCAGAGAACTTCTCGTACAAGCGGCAAGCCTGGTCATTAGTGCCGCCGCCAGAAGCCGGACCGTTTGCACGATTCTGGCAAGGCCCCGGTGAAGGTGGTCAAGATGAGTGGCCATTTGAAAGCGATTGGCTCAGCGAGATTCGAGCAATGGGCCCAGAGAACTACTACCCCACGTTTACGAAGTAATTAATTTGCTCACATGCCAAGTGAGCGGAAAAAATTAGCTGGAGCGATGACATCGTCACGATTCAACTCACTCACATCTTTTTTTCCGAGACCAAGCAAGGTCGAATCTATTCCGCTGCGCAAAACGTCGAGCACGTTTTCTACACCAGCCTGACCATTTGCTGCGAGTCCCCACAGATATGCACGACCAATCATCACTGCTTTAGCGCCGAGCGCAAGAGCCTTGACGACATCGCTGCCGCGACGAATGCCGCCATCAAGAACAACTTCAATGTCATGACCGACAGCGTCAGCGATGGCTGACACATTGCGAATTGGTGCGGGTGTTCCGTCGAGATTGTTTCCGCCGTGAGTTGACACAGATAAAGCTGTTGCTCCTAGATCAACAATGCGCCGAGCATCGTCGACACGACACACACCCTTCACCATGAATGGTCCGTCCCATTGCGAACGCAACCATGCAATGTCTTGCCATGTCGGCAAAGTACTTTGCATCCACTCAAAATACGCACCAAAGAATGTTGGCGGCTTTGTTCCGAGAGGTGCCATGTTTGGCGCAGCAAGATCGGGCAGATGCAATGTCTTAGCAAAGTTCCACAACCATTTGGGCTTGGCAAGCACTTGCGGAGCAAACTTGACCGCAGCCTTGATGTCAATTTTTTCTGGAATCCAAGGACTTCCCCAGTCGCGGCCATCAGAAAATGACCAGTCCAGAGTCACGATGATTCCTTTGGCGCCTGCCTCGCGGGCACGTTGCAGCCGCTGAATCATTGTGTCGCGATCGCCAGACCAATACATCTGAAACAAAACTTGTGAGTTCACTGCGCAGACTTCTTCAACTGAGCGACTCCCAAAAGAACTCAAACCCATCGCCACACCGCGGTTGGCGGCTGCACGAGCG
>CANLAH010000127.1 GCA_947488685.1 Acidimicrobiaceae bacterium
CGAACGTAATGTTTCCGGCCGCGACTGGTCCGTACTGCGTCGACTCAAAGCGCAGGCTTGGGACCGCATTAACGATCACCGTTCCAGGAGCAAATGTAACCGCAGGGCTACTTGAGCCACCTCCTCCACATGAGGCTACGAGCACACCAAGAGCCACGGCAGAAATAGTTAAGACAGAGCATGAGCGGAAATGTTTCATGTGACGAAATCTACTGCCGGAGTGGGCAATTGGCACGAATGAGAGGGGTGTTGGCAAGTACCATTTGTCACGCGGACACAAAGGCCCAAGAATGTCGTGTAATAACTAAAAGTTCGGGCTAAAAACTTAAAAGGCACCCCACATGGCTGACAACGCAGATCAAATAGAGGAGTTCGGGGCAAATTCCTGGCTCGTCGAAGAAATGTTTGAACAGTTTCAAAAAGACGCGCAATCAGTGTCAGAGCCATGGCGTGAATTCTTCAGTGATTTTCGGAGTGCATCTCGCACCTCAAGAAATATCAATGCAGCAACCGCTGCTCGGCGCGTGCCTGCAGCAACTAGTGCAGAAGCGACGACAGCCACCGAGGCCAAGTCGAAGCCTCCACAGGTCGTGAGTCCAGATGCTGTCCCTGAGCCAATTCGCGGAGTGGGCGCAGCGATTGTCGCCAATATGGAACGCAGTCTCGGTGTTCCAACGGCGACAAGTTTTCGCAATGTGCCTGCGCGTCTGCTTGAGGTCAACCGCAAGGCGATGAACGAGCACCGATCCAGGCACGGACTCAGCAAGATCTCTTTTACGCACATCATTGCGTACGCAGTGGTGCGATCGATTGCAGATGCAGTTCCCAATATGAACAATGCATATCTTGCAGATGCAGATGGTAAGCCTCAAATAGTTCGTCACCCCCACGTCAATATTGGTCTTGCCGTCGACGTTGACAAGGGAAACGGCACACGCACGTTGGTAGTGCCTGTGTTGCGCCAGGCCGATCTTTTATCATTTGCAGATTTCTTGGTGTCATACGACGAAATAATCCGAAAAGTCAAGAGCAACAAACTCACCGTTGATGACTATCAAGGGGCCAGTGTCAGTCTTACAAACCCCGGCACCATTGGCACAGTGCAATCGGTGCCACGACTGATGCCAGGACAAGGCGTCATCGTTGGGGTCGGCAGCATTGATTATCCGGCAGAGTTTCAGGGCAGTGATGAAACCACGCTCAATACTTTGGGTGTTTCTAAAGTTGTCACGATCACGAGCACGTATGACCATCGCATTATTCAGGGTGCTGAGAGCGGACTCTTCTTAAAGCATCTACATGAGTGTCTAGTAGGCGACCACGGGTTCTACGACGAGATGTTTCGCAGTCTGCAGGTGCCGTATCAAGCAGTGAAGTGGCTACCAGATACGAGCCCGCTGAACAGAGAAGAATCCCAGATGCATAAACAAATGCAGGTCAGCACATTGGTCCGTGTACATCGCGTTCGCGGACACCTAATAGCTGATCTTGATCCGCTGCATTTCAAAGAACCGAGATTGCCCCGCGAACTCGACCCCGCCACATACGACCTCACTATTTGGGATCTTGAGCGTGAATTTTTAACAGGTGGCGTTGCTGGTAGCACCAAGATGAAACTCGAAGAATTACTCGGAGTTCTGCGGGATTCTTATTGCCGAACAATTGGCATTGAATACATGCACATCCAAGACACGGACGAACAGCGGTGGGTGCAGACCAAAGTCGAAGGCGTCACATTTACCCCCACGCTCGACGAAAAATTGCGAATCTTGGGAAGACTTAATGCCGCAGAAGCATTTGAGAAGTTTCTTGCCACAAAGTATGTCGGCACCAAACGATTCGGGCTTGAAGGTGCCGAATCAATGATTGCGATTTTGGACGAAGTTCTCTCCCAGGCCGCAGACGAAAAACTTGATGGTGCGGTGCTTGGAATGATGCACCGGGGACGACTCAACGTACTAGCCAACATCATGGGCAAAAGTTACGACCAGATCTTTCGTGAGTTTGAAGGCCACGTTGATCCGACTTCAGTGCAGGGAAGTGGTGACGTCAAATACCATCTCGGCGCGCACGGCGTATATGCATCGGGGACAGGTGCATCACTGCCCATCGAACTCGCAGCAAACCCGAGTCATCTAGAAACTGTTGACGGAATTGTGCTTGGGATGGCACGTGCGGCGCAAGACAATATCGAGCCACCAAATGCTTTTAGCGTGTTGCCAATCTTGATTCACGGTGATGCTGCTTTTGCTGGACAAGGTGTGGTGGCTGAATGTTTGGCCATGAGTGACATCTCCGGCTATCGAGTTGGCGGAACCATCCATCTCATCGTTAATAATCAAATTGGTTTCACGACGTCCCCACAGTTTGCCCGTTCTTCTCTGTATTCAAGCGATGTGGCAAAGACGGTGCAGGCGCCAATTTTCCATGTCAACGGCGACGACCCAGAAGCATGTGTGCGCGTTGCCAAACTGGCTTTTGAATATCGTCAACGTTTTCATAAAGACGTTGTCATTGACATGGTGTGCTATCGCCGCCATGGGCACAACGAAGGCGACGACCCTAGTTACACCCAGCCGCTGATGTATCGAGCCATTGCAGAACAACGCAGTGTGCGCAAGTTGTATGTAGAGACATTGGTAAAACGCGGTGATATTACGCTTGAAGTTGCCGAACAAGTGCTCACTGATTATCAAAGCAAATTGCAGATTGCACTGGACGAGACTCGCTCCGACGCAGAAAAAGCTGTAAAAGTTGCTAAACCCCCAACGCCAATTGGCGTGCGGGATCATGTCAACACAGGAGTTGCACAAGCAACCCTCGACAAAATATTTTCTCAACTAACTGCCTACCCAGAGGGTTTCACGCCACATCCAAAGTTGCTCAAGCAGTTTGAACAGCGCGGCAAGATTTACGAGACAGAACACACAATTGAGTGGGCAACCGGAGAAGCACTAGCAATTGGATCACTGTTGCTGGATGGTTTCAATGTTCGTCTGACTGGTGAAGACACGCGTCGGGGCACATTTAGTCAGCGACATGCAGCACTGATTGACTACGAAAACGAACGGGATTGGATCCCACTGCAAGAAATTCCCGACGCCACGGGTCGCTTCTGGACATATGACTCGCTGTTGTCTGAGTATGCAGCGGTTGCCTTTGAGTACGGATATGCGCACACAAATCAAGATTCGTTAGTGATCTGGGAAGCACAATTTGGCGACTTCATCAATGGTGCACAGATTGTCATTGACCAATATCTTGTTGCGGCTGAGGATAAATGGAAGCAAAGCAACGGATTGGTCTTGCTCTTGCCACACGGATTCGAGGGGCAAGGTCCAGAGCACTCGAGTGCGCGCATCGAACGCTTCTTGCAATCATGTGCCGAAGACAACATTCAGGTGTGCAATGCCACCACGGCTGCACAGTATTTTCATCTCTTGCGACGACAGTTGCTCCATGATGTCCGCAGACCACTGGTTGTTTTCACACCGAAGCAGCCGCTGCGCATGAAAGAAAGTCGGTCACCTATCACTGATCTCACGACTGGTTCGTTTGAAGAAGTTCTTGATGACCCCTTTGTCGCCGATCGAGCGTCAGTGCAAAGAGTTGTGCTGTGCAGCGGAAAAGTTGCGTGGGATGCGATGTCGGAGCGCGATAAGAGAACAAGTCGTGCCGCAATTATTCGCGTTGAGCAGTTGTATCCATTTCCGCTCGAGCAAATCACCGCAGTCTTGAAGGGTTATCCAAATGCCAAAGAGGTGGTGTGGCTGCAAGAGGAGCCAGAGAACATGGGTGCATGGCATTTTGTCGAGCACCGCATCTGGCGACTAAAAGAACAAGGCTACGACTTGAGTCAAGTGTCACGAGTAGAGTCCGGAAGTCCGGCGACTGGTTCAAAAACTATTCATGATCAAGAACTCGCCGACTTGATGGATGAAGCACTCACAGGTTGCTAGAAATCAATTCCTGTTATTGCTGCTAACTGCGAGATCGCATCCACTGGATCAGCCACTTTTATTGTGCGCATTCCCATGGCCGCTGCTGGTTTGAGATTTATTCCTAGATCATCCAGAAACACGCATTCGCCAGGAGTCACATCGAGCATCTCGCACGCAATCTCATAAAACCGGGGTTCGGGTTTGCGCACTCCGACTTTGCTGCTCTCAACGATGACATCGAAACGGTTCATCACCGCGGTTAATTCCGAGGCACGTTCATTGGAAGACTCGCTGGTAGTCACCGTGTTGTCGTTGGTGGTCACCATGTCATTATTGGTGGTCACCATGTTGTTCGTCAGGCATGCGGTTTTGAAGCCTGCCGCAATGACTGCATCAAGTGCAGCAACCATATTTGGTCTGATGTCGCCAGAGAGCAACGCCAATACATCGGCACCTGGGACTCGATGTCCGCGAGCAGAACTTTCTTGAGCAAAGAGTTCATCAAATTCTTTGGTGGAGATATCGCTGCGTTCGAGCAAGGCCCATGCGTTGGAGTGCGGGTTGGTGGAATTGATCGTTCGAATAAAGTCCTGAGGCAATCCGGTGGCTGATTCATAGCGACGAAAAGCCTCAAATGGGCTCGTCAGAATGACGCCCCCAAAGTCCCAAAGCACAGCCCGAAGGGGAAGAATTGCCATCTGAGGCATCGTAGGGGGATGTCTGCGTTTTACCCCTAGCGGGGTGCTTGACTGACGGAGTATGAAAAATCATGTGATCGTCGACGGGTCCAATATCGCTACAGAAGGCCGCACTCAGCCCAGCCTGGCTCAACTCAGCGAAGCCGTGGCATCACTGATGAAAGAGTTTCCCAACGTCACAATCACCGTTGTGGTCGATGCCACATTTGGACATCGAATCAATAAAAAAGAACAAGCAGAGTTTGACGATGCAGTCAATAACAACGAATTAGTTGCACCACCAGCCGGAGCAATTGGGCGCGGTGATGCATTTGTCTTGTCGATTGCCAACAAGGTGAACGGAACAATCTTGTCCAACGACAGTTACCAAGAGTTTCACGGCAAATATGAGTGGCTCTTTGATGAGGGTCGTCTGCTGGGTGGAAAACCTGTCCCCAATGTCGGATGGGTGTTTGTCGAAAGACTGCCAGTACGTGGATCAACAAGCCGTCGAGCGATGAGTAGCGGCGGAAGAGTCGTTGAAAAAAATACTAAGAAGGCGAGCGCTTCGGCCAGCAAACCAATGCCAGTTCCAAAGGCTCCGCCACCAGGGGCTCGCGTGCGAGACACAAACGATGTGATGCCGTTTTTGACATTCGTAGAAAAATCTCCTGTCGGATCAACGGTCAAGGCAAGAGTCGACGCGTACACGTCGCATGGAGCAAATTTATCAATCGGAGAAGTCTTGGGCTACATGCCTCTGCGACTCATTAGTAACCCCGCGCCACGAAGCGCTCGCGACCATTTCAAAATAGGAGAAGTCGTTACGGTCGTCGTTGCAGGTTTTAACGCAGGTCGACGCAGTGTTGAACTAGGTATGCCTGAAATGGTTGCAGTGGTAGCAAAGCCTGTCGCCAAGAAAAAGCCAGCAGCAAAGCCTGTCGCCAAGAAAAAGCCAGCAGCAAAGCCTGTCGCCAAGAAAAAGCCAGCAGCAAAGCCTGTCGCCAAGAAAAAGCCAGTAGCAAAAACATCTCGCTCCAAAGTTTTAAAAAAGAAGTAGTCCACTGAGTTTGCAAGGCTCTATTTTTACTAGCGTCTCAGTGTGCTGATCGCCACCTGGAACGTCAATTCGCTGAAGGCACGCTTGCCT
>CANLAH010000128.1 GCA_947488685.1 Acidimicrobiaceae bacterium
GATTATCGGTGCGTCGAGCCAACTGAAACAGTGACTGGTTCAAGACATCAGTAAAAGTGACTGAATGTGTTTGTGCCCGAATAAGTTCTTGGTCAATCGACCGACCGAATCCGGTGAGAATGATGGTGCTTTTTGGAAAATTAGCAATCAGTTGCTTGATATATCTGGTTGTCACCTGCGTAATTTGCTTGGGGCTAGGTGATGCACCATTGGCAGTCATGCATGGCGTGAGATAGTTACCAACAAAAACAATGATGACAAATTTCGGAGCGTATTGCTGTGAATCTATTTTTGCCTGATCATGCCAGTCGCATGCGTTGTATCCAAAGAATGCTCTCGAAATAAGGTCTGTATCAAGAGTTCGTCGAATACTACGACGTAAATATGGAGTGACCTCGACGCCAATCGAGTCGCCATAAAGCAAAACAGGTGAAGACTTTATCTTGGCGCTAGGGGTGGCAGCGTCTACGGGTGTAGAGGTGGTAGACAACAAAATAAAAAAGGCGACTAAAACGACGAAGCGCCTACCAGCGAATCGCAGATTCAGGTCGTGCATCGGGTGTTGATGACGACGAGTGTTATCGGCCGCTCTGCTTCTTTTTAGCAGCGCGTTCACGTTCTTTACGTTCTTTGCGGATAGCACGTTTTGCGGCCTGGACGTCTTCGTCAACGGTGCGTACAGTTACAGGAGCGTTACTGGACGTGCTTGCAAAGCGAGGATCGGTTGCAACAAGTTGACGGAATCCGACCAATGAACGCGAATACTGCACGACCATCAACCGCACGGCATCAAGTCCGAATGTTTCTAGTGCCTCTGGGAGTACGACATGCAGTTCTTCTAACGTGGGGTCTTCAGATGAATCCCCCAATTTTTCGATGCAATGCTGAGTGCATGGCTCGCCCAAGATAATGCCGGCATCGTGACTTGCTCGTCGCCGCGAAATACCATCACGAATTGCCCCGCCAAGAGAGGCGGGCGTGGCGTATGCCTCGGCAGAGAGCCCTGTGACCTTGGCAAAGGCATCTTTGAGATCACCATCAAGGGCAGATGCCAAAGATGACAATGAGTCATCAGTAATAGATTCAAGAACTGCGGCATATTTCAGGCCAAGCAGAATTCTTTCTTTGTCGTCGCTCATAGTGTTCCTCCGTACGTCCATAAGAGGCTATGGGCAAGAACACCCTGTTCATCAGCCCTGTTCATCAAGTTACTTATGTAGCCAGAGCCTGAATCTCTTTGACATGCACATTCACAGGCACTCCTGTGCGCACGTTTGGAAGTGATCCACCAATGCCCAAGTTGGATTTCCACTTCACTTTCCACTCAATCGACAATCGAGCCTTGAACACCCCTCTAGGTTTCGCGGTTGACGCGTGCTTGTACGTATACATACATGCAGACTTTGCAAGGTCGCCATCACTTATTTTCCACACAGCACCAGGTCCGGGACACGAGATGTCTCCCGTTCCGAGTGTTCCGTCTCCGGGGGAATAAATAATGCGCGAAGGAGTTGCAGTTGTCTTGACCCACAGCACTCCGGCAGATGTTGTGACGTACGCCTTGACGGAGAGCGGGTGCCACAGTGCACGAGAAACCCAAAACCATGTGCCAACTTTGACTATTGATTGTTGAGATGGTGGCGCCATACCAACTAGTGGGTTTGCAATATTGTCGAAGGCCTTGTCTGATGCAACTTTTGCAAGTTCTGCGTGGGCTGTCTCTTTTACCCAGTATTCACTAAAAGTTTTGGGAGGTCCGACGCATCGACGTTGAAAAGCAGAGTAGTACGCATCTCCCATTTTGCGAATAATACGAATAGGTTTCCCTGTTGATTCATCAATCTCTGTTGAATAGCGCCATGTACACGAAGATTTTTCTTCTGGCGGATCTCCGTACGAGACCTCTGCGCTGATGATGGTTCCGAGCAGTGAGCCCGCGCCATTTGCGGTGCTGCCAACATCGGCGATGTCAGCGGCATGAGCAATCGAACCACCCGTAGTGCTGGGAGCAATGAGGATCGCGCCGATCAGTCCTAGGACGCAACACAGGTACGTCGCAAAAACTGCGAGCCGTGATCCCCGATAATGCATGACGCCCCTTTCCCCGTTGCGGCAGATGGACACAACACTGGAATGTGGATTCTGCTGTACTCGAGTGGAAATTGTTGGTCAGGGTGATTTGGGTTCACAACCGCTAGATTTGACATACCCCGAAAACAGGAGCCCACCCCTGAGTGGTCTTTGGGAACAGGCAAACAATGACCCAGCAACATCCCGATTTGGCCGCTGAGCAGCAGTTCATTGACCATGCCTACGATTGCCTAGAGCGCAGCAAGACCGATGCATGGAAACTACGAGATCTGACACAACCCGGACTTGGCGGAACATTCCAGGCCAGATACGAGCGGGATGTCTTTGACGAGGCTCTCATTAATCGCCTTGTGCAACTAGATCTACGCGATGCAGCGTTGGTTTTTGGTCGGATTGATCGAATGGCTGAGTCACCAGACTCTATTGAGAGTTTTCATATCGGTCGCTTGGCGGTATCTGACGAGAATCGCGAACCGGTGGTGGTGGACTGGCGAGCTCCTGTTGCAGAACCCTTTTATCGAGCAACTGGTCGCGAGACCATGGGGCTCGCACGGCGCCGACATTTTGCGGTGCAGGGTCGCGAACTGTTGGGAATCGAGGACGAACTATTTGGTGATCTGCATCTAGGTGTTGGACACGACGAAGGATTAGGTGGGGAACAAAGCCTTGGTGCTGGCCTGAGTGGTTACAGCACATTGTTGTCTGTGTTGCAACGCGGTCGCACAGGACAACTTGGTGACATTGTCGCGACGATTCAATCAGAGCAAGATGAAATTATTCGTTCGTCATCATCGGGTGTTCTCATTGTGCAGGGTGGTCCCGGAACAGGAAAAACAGTTGTTGCATTGCATCGCGCCGCATATTTACTGTACACATTTCGTTTTCCGCTCGAAGACCAGGGCGTTTTAGTGATCGGGCCAAACAGAGTGTTCTTGCGCTACATAGAGCGAGTTCTTCCGTCACTTGGCGAAGCAGGTGTTGAACAAGTAGTGCTTGCTGATCTCGTACGCGGTGTCGACTGGGGAGGTATCGACACTGTGGCAACTGCACGGGTGAAGGGCTCTGTCACAATGGCCAAGGTCATTAGCAAGGCAGTGTCAGATCGCGAGCGACCATTACGCGAAGATGTCGTGTTCTCGTTTCGCACTGGTTATGTTCGGCTTCGTGCCAGCGAATCAGAGCGCATTGTCAAAAATGCAAAACGTCGCTTTGGTCATCACAATGCTGCGCGACGATGGGTCGAAACAGAAATATGGAACGCCATTATCTCGACCTGGCGCACCGAAGTAGAAATCGATGAGATAAAAGATGTTCTTCGACAAACGCCAGAATATCGCCAAGCGATCGAGAGCATGTGGCCGATACTCACGCCAGCAGAACTGCTGCACGATTTATTTGGAAGTAAAGCACTTCTGAAACTTGCCGCCGCAAAGTTTTTATCAGAAGAGGAGTACTTGAGTTTGTATCGTCCTCGCACCGACGATGTCTCGGCAGTCAAATGGTCCAGTGCTGATGTGGCGCTTCTTGATGAGGCACGTGCGCGTCTTGGCGTGCGAGGCGGCAAGGCTGGCAAAGTTGACGAAACAGACGATATTCGTATGTACGGACATATTGTGGTTGATGAGGTGCAAGACCTCACGCCAATGCAACTCAGCATGGTGGCGCGACGATCTCTCAATGGCGCGATGACGGTTGTCGGAGACATTGCTCAAGCCACTGGGCCATTTGCGCCATCTCACTGGGATGACATCACAAAGTATCTACCAAACGTCAAGGGCTCACGAATCGTCGGATTGTCGGTGGGGTATCGCATTCCATCTCAGATCATGGAACTCGCTGACAAAGTGATGCAGGCAGCAACTCCGGGTCTGCGTTCTCCGCGAAGCGTGCGTGATGGCGATGAAGTTCCAATCTTTGTACGTGCAGAAACAAGACAAGATGTGATTCGCTTGGCTGTCGAGCAAACAAAGATATTGGCAGAACGACTCGGAGACGCGAGCACCGGTGTTGTGTGTCCAGATTCCATGGTGGACGAAATTTCTGCTGCTCTGCAACTGCTCGGAGTTGATCACGGCCGAGCCAACACTGCAGCGTTGGATAATGCAATTACTGTTGTTCCGGTCAGTTTGGTAAAGGGTCTTGAACTAGATGGAGTTGTAGTAGTTGAGCCTGCTGCCATCGTGTCTGACGAACTGCACGGCTTGCGAGCACTCTATGTTGCTCTGACTCGATCGACTCGAAGTCTTGTCATTGTGCATCATCAAGAACTTCCGGAGGCAATGCGCTAGTTCGGTGTATTGCGAGACGCGTTATTGCAATGCATCCAATGCAGTGACAATGAGTGGTAGGTATCGCAAGGCTTTATCGGCATCTGCTGGTCGTTTGCGTTCTACCGCAGTTGTGACTAAACCAATCATCCGTTCGATATCAGCAGCAATATCAAGGCTTGAGTCTTTGAGCATTGGCTTGAGGACTTGCCAGTTAGCCAGAACATCACCGAGGCGTGATTGTGCAGTCTTATTGTCGCCACTAGCGACTGCGTCTCCGAGTCCGCGCGTTGCTTGAATAATATTGGTGAGCAATTCTTTAATTGTGCCAACAGGCAGGGTGGTGCTGACATCAACTTTGGCAGGGGCTGATGTGTCGGTGGAGCCGACAATTGTGGTGGAACAACTTGCCAGTGTGATGAGCGCAGTCACGGCAAAAGTAGTTGTGATTTTTTTCTGTGTGCTCAGGCGCACGATGTCTCCTTAGGCGGTTGTTACTAAAATTCGCAGGCTGGTAAACGGTTCCACCTCCACCGATTTACCCTCTATGTCCACAGTGACTGATCCAGTTTTTCCAGACGATGTCACAACACCAGAGCGTCCCGGAACAAGCTGCGTCTCTTCTAGAAAATCGAGTATTCCGGCCGCAAACTCAAGTTCTTCTGGAATACGACTGACAGTAAACGCGTGGCCAACTTCGACGTCGGAGAGCTTGACCGCAATTGGCGCGGTGTAACCGCTTCCGGGGATGGGATTGCCGTGTGGACATGTTGTCGGACGACCGAGTACGCGCGCGATGGCGTCTTCGACTTCGGTAGACATGACATGTTCCCATTTGCCTGCTTCACGATGTGCTTGAGCCCACGACAAGCCGAGCATGTCAGTCAAAAAGCGTTCAGCCAGTCGGTGACGCCGAACGACACTTTGTGCAAGTTCTTCACCCTTGGATGTAAGTTGTATTTTTGCATCGCGGATGGTGATCAGTTTTTCGGCTTCAAGGCGGTGCATCATTTCTGAAACAGACGGTCTGGACACTAAAAGCCGATCAGCAATGCGAGCCTGAATAACTTCGACGTCATCTTCGCGGAGTTCGTAGATGCATTCGCAATACTCCTCAAAGGCTGGATGATGTTCTCCAGGACTTGGCATGCGAACAGACTACCTGAGGACGCAACAAGGGTCACTTTGAGCGATCAATGTGTGATGCCCTGATGATTCTGCCCTGATGATTACGGACGACCCATTTCTTTGTCTTCACGAATAGCAGCCTTAATTGCATAGCCAAGGATGATCGAAGGAGCAAGTAGGACTCCGCCGATCACCAGCGTCACAGTGATGACAGAAACAATGGGTCCAGAGAAGCCCATCACAAACGCCATCACAAATGTGC
>CANLAH010000129.1 GCA_947488685.1 Acidimicrobiaceae bacterium
GATCACGGCGATACGGTCGCCTGTAGCGCGCTGCTAGCACGGCGATGATGACAAGCGCAGACACAACACCCGTAAACAGTCTGTTGATTTGTTCAATCGCGGTGTGACTGCTAGATACATCGACAAACTTGTCTTGACTACAACGCGGCCAATCAGCGCAGCCGAGCCCAGAGCCAGTCAATCGCACGAGTGCACCGGTCAGCACAATCACACACAACGCAGCCAGTGATAGGCCAGCAATGCGGCGATATGTCTGAGAAGAGACCACAAGAGGCACACCTAGACACTAAACAGCCAAGCACTCATCGTCCACTTCCGCGTAGGGCACTCAAAGTGGCTACGGTCACAGTCGTGCTCAGTTCATACGACGACTACCCCATCCATCAGACCGACCGACCCATCGCCCACCCAGTGAGCGGTGATCCAGGCCATTACGACAGATACTTTTTTAATGGCTACAACTCTGATGGCAGTGTGTACTTTGCGCTTGCTTTGGGGGTGTATCCCAACAGACATGTCATAGATGCATCTTTTAGCGTGGTGCAAAACGGCAAACAGATCAGCCTGCACGCATCAGCGCGGGCGCCACTTGATCGCATGCAGTGCACGTCTGTGGGACCCATCAGCATTGAAGTTCTCACACCCTTGCGCCGACTTGCTGTTCGAGTCAACTCACCAGAGCACGCTATTTTTGCCGAACTCATTTTTGAAGGCGAGACAATCGCCTACGAAGAACCACACTTTCATTTGCGAAGCGGAGTTCGAGATATTTTTAGCTACACACGATTAACTCAAATCGGGCACTGGGATGGCTGGCTCGAATCTCATGGACAACGCATCCAACTAGATCAAACAACAACGTTTGGATCGCGAGATCGCTCTTGGGGCGTCAGGCCGGTTGGTGAGCGAGTCGCAATCGGCGCCCCAACATCGTCTCCTCAATTTTATTGGCTGTGGGCGCCCGTTCGCTTCGCAAAGTTTGCAACCCATTTCGATATCAACGAACATGCGGACGGAACTCGTTGGCATCAAACTGCAGCCCGACTTAACGCAGACGACACGGTTCTTGAAGCCCAAGCAGTTGACTACTCAATCGAGTGGCAAAGTGGCACCAGGCATATGCAAAATTTTCAACTTCGCTATCAGTTTGGCAACGCTCAGGCAACACTGGATTTCACTCCCCTTGTGCATTTTCAGATGCTTGGGTTGGGGTACGGGCATCCCGAATGGGGTCACGGGATGTGGAAAGGTGAATCCGCCCAAGGTGCAGAAGAATGGGATCTTCCGATCAGTACGCCTCTGTCGCCAACGCATCTACACGTGCAGACCTTGTGTCGAGTCACTATGAAAGATACTGATGGCAAACAACACGACGGAATGGGCATTCTTGAAACACTCGTTATCGGGCCGCATCAACCGTCGAACTTCGTATCGATTTTAGATGGTGCTCAATAAAGGCATTTCGTCACGCGTGTAAAATTGACATTCCACCATCAACGACGATTGTTGCCCCATTGACAAACTGTGATGCTGGCATACAAAGATTCACCGTCATATGTGCTACTTCCTCAGGATCCCCGTAGCGCTGTCGAGGTATTTTTCGTTTGGCATAGATCTCTTTGAAATCCTCAGGAATACCAGCGGTCATTGCGGTACGCACCGGACCTGGACACACAGCATTGACAGTGATGTTGTGACGACCTAACTCAGCGGCGAAGCCCTTGGTGACACCGATGACACCGTGTTTGGAGGCCGTGTAGGCCATCAGTCCTGCGGTCGCAAGGATTCCCTCGGTTGATGCGATATTGACGATGCGTCCTCCATGTGGCGCCTTTTCTAAATACGGAACGCACAACCGCATGAGGTGAGCATGTGCTGACAAGTTAACGGCAAGCGATCTATCCCACGCCTCAGTGAATGCGTCGTCGTCGGCAAACGCAGATGATCTCAGCGCAACACCCGCATTATTGACGAGTGCATCGATGCTTCCGAATGCGTCAAGACAACATTGCACAATTGCCTGTCGTCCTGCGCTCGTCGAAACATCTGCGTGCACTCCAACGACACTGGCCGTACCATAGACAGCAGCAATTTCGTCAACAACTTTTTTTACTCCCGGAGCGTCGTAGTCCGTGACCACCACCTTTGCACCTTCGTCTGCAAACACGTGCGCGGTTGCGCGTCCCATTCCGCTCGCTGATCCGGTCACTATGACCCGAATGCCAGCAACGCTACGACTGAGTTGTGATAATCGTGTATTCACTTGCGCCTCCATTCATGACGACCCTTCATTCCGTACATCGGAAGATACAAAGCCCTGCTGACTTCGACTTTCATAAACGCTGTACCTGGTGACTTGTGGGGACCATCAGGTGCAAACGCTGCTAAGTCGTAGTCGAACACCCCTGTCCAGAGCCGAACTTTTGTATCGACATCCGTATGAACCGTTGCGGTGCCCCACATCTCAACACCATCGCCATTTTCGGTCACTTGCCAGTGCAGTGCAACATTCGGATTCGACTCACAGTTGCGTACCTTGACGGAGTCTGTACCCACCATGATCCACAAGTCGTCGCCATCCCAGCACGGATGCACCGGCACCACATCAGGACAACCGTCTGATCCAACCGTTGCAATATGTGCCCACATGCTCAGTTTGCTGGCCTCTGTCTTAATCATCTCGAACGTATCTTGAGACACTTCATCCCCCTGTGATCTAGTCAACGTGACAACACCCGACTGAGGTTAGATGAATACCCCAGCGACGCTTGCGTCCAAGCCTTTTAGAGGGGTTATCGTGTCGCTGGTGAAGAAACAGACTGTCGAGGAACGTCGCCTCGAAATCCTTGCAGCCACGTGCCAAGTGGTCATTGAGCGCGGGTTCGCAGCGACTCGGATCTCTGACGTAGCGAAACAATTGAATGTTTCGAACAGTCTTATCCACTACCACTTTGATTCAAAAGAAAGCCTTCTCGCGGCAGCATTTGAATACTACGCACGCCAAGACGTCGTCGAAATGGAAGACGACATACGAACTGCGTCTACAGCGTCTATCCGTATGGCGCGCCTTATCGAAAACTACGTACCTGAGGGCAGCCAAGACGTGGAATGGATGCTGTGGATCGATGCGTGGGGTGAGGCACTGCGTAATCCCCTCATGAAACGCATCAGTCAAGATCTTGACGAACAATCAATTCTTCTGTTCGAGCGCGTACTGCAAGAAGGCATCGAAACTGGAGAATTTGTCTGCCCGAATCCTTCAGCATCTGCCGCGCGAATCACAGGACTCATTGACGGGCTTGCAATTCAATACGCTGCTCATGAGGCAATGATGACTCGTGAAGACCTCATCAACGCAGTGACGTGGCTAGCCTCAGCAGAAGTTGGAGCACAACCTGGACAGATCAGCGACGACAGTACGCCCACGACTGTCTCCACAGTGCCGACTGATACACCTCGCATCATCTCGACATCTGATATTCAGTCAATTCGAGGTCTGGTCGAACAATATTGCGACACTTTAAATACGCGCCGTCTAGATGAATGGACAGCTCTGTGGTGCAGCGACGCTCAGTGGTTTCTTTTTGAAAACAAAAATGCGACAGGGCCCACCGAGATTCGAGCCCTGCTCGACTGGTCATTGTCTCATGTGTCTGATCTTGTGCAAGTTGCTCCTCTCGTAGTGATTGAAGCGGGCACGCGTAGCAATACTGCCATTGGCAGGATCATCATCCGGGAAGACTTTCGTCTGCTGGATGGCACTCTTGTTGCCCAGAGCGGGCGCTACGACGATGAATACGTCCGTACACCGCAGGGATGGCGCTTTGCACGCCGCCACCTGACCTTGTTGTAGCCCAACCGGCCAACGATCCCCGCCAACAAGACGGCCAATAAGGGCTATTTTGTGCCGAAGTCCGTCACTTTGCGTGTTTTGGAGACCACTAACACCACTCTGCGTGGGTAGTAAAACATTTTAAGTGAGAAATAGTTTAAGTCCTTCTGCTTCCTGCCGATCCCTATTGCGGATCAACAACGGAGCAGGACATGACACAGACACGAATTACTCGCACAGCAATACATCTCACAGGAGCCCTAATGGCCGCCGTCTTGGCCTTTGGTGCCATGACATCCACTACTGCACATGCCGCAACCGCGGGCTCGACCTCACAGGCAGCGGCCTCCAAAATCACCGCACCAGGACAACCTAAGTTTGGAGATCAGGGCCCAACAGTCGTGGCTCTACAGAGCGCCATCATCGCCAACGGTTTCAGTCTCAAGGGAGGCGCAACCGGCAAATTCAATACTGTCACACGACGTGCGCTGCGAACCTTTCAAAAGGTCGTTGGACTCCGTGTTACTGGCGTTGTTGACGAAGCGACTGTCGCTGTCTTAAAACTCGCAATTGCACCTGCGACTACTACAACTGTCGCTCCCGCAACCACTACAACTGTCACGCCAACGACTGTCTTTCTTAAAGTGATTCCAAAACGTGGCGGAAAAGGAAAATCAGTACTTACTGTGCAAACTGCTCTTGTCACTGCCGGAGTCACGGTCCGCGGCGGAACCGACGGTGTCTTTGGTTCAAGCACAGCCGAAGCAATCTCTTTTTTCCAAAAATCAAAAGGTCTTGCAGTCACATCAACGCTTACCCCAGACACAATCTCAGCGCTGGGTCTCAGTGTGACGACTACGACAACTGTCGCACCTGCGACTACGACAACTGTCGCACCTGCGACTACAACAACTGTCGCACCTGTCTTGCTCTCAATTGAATCCCTGCCAAAGCGTGGAGACACAAACGACGCGACACGTGTTATCCAAACTGTTCTCGTGGCCGCCGGCATCGAGATCAAGGGCGGAATTGACGGAGTCTTTGGTATCGCTACCACGATCGCTGTACAGAAGTTCCAGACAGCTCAGAACTTGTCAGTCACAGGTCGCGTTGACTACGCAACAGCACTCAAACTGAACATCGTCTCCCCGCCTGTTGTCTTACTTGACGTGTTCCCTGTTCAAGGATTGTGTTCTTTCATTGACACATGGCACGCACCTCGCGGAAGCAATCGTCAGCACCTTGGAGTTGACATCATTGCTGCGCAAGGTCAATTGCTCTACGCGGCCTCCGATGGTGTTATTGGCAAGGTCACCCAAGATGGTCCTGGAAAAATTTCTGGCAACGCACTTCGTCTTATAAAAGCCGATGGAACTTATTTCTTTTATGCTCACATGAAATCATTTGCTGAAGGCATCGTTGAGGGCTCTGTCGTGAAAGCAGGTCAAGTAATTGGCCTTGTCGGAATGACAGGTACCGGATCACCGCACTTGCACTTCGAAGTTCATCCTGGTGGAGGCGAAGCGGTGAACCCGTACCCAGTTGTTAAAGCAGTTGACGCGTGCAGCGTGACCGCACCTCGTGTTGCGCCAACCGTATAAAACCGTAGTTAGGGTCGTATTTCGTAAAAAGCGTTCACTGAGTGATCGATATCTAGTTGGCGAAAACGTGTAAATCCGGCTGACTCGGCCATCTCTTGAGCACGGGCCGCACTGAGACCGAGCGTTCCGAGTCCAGCGCCGTCTGCACTCGACATCGCACTCGACATACAACTCAAGATGCTGATGCCATACATCAAGGATGCCATGGGGTTTTTGGCCATGTTCTGGTCAAGGCCATCAAGCGCTTTGATGTCCACCAACAACCACACGCCGTCGTCACGTAATG
>CANLAH010000130.1 GCA_947488685.1 Acidimicrobiaceae bacterium
GAGGCCAGTGACATGACGATACAAAGCGGGTTGTTTCACATTGGCGTCAAGTGCAATGCGAGTCAGCGTCACAGCATCGATTCCTTCAGCATCGGCAATTTGTGCCGCCATATCAACAACAATTCCTCGGTTCAAGCGCACAGATGAAAAAACCTTGCAATCCAATGAGCAACCAAATCCTGGTCAAGAGGTGCTTGCAATGTAGACAGCGCACGCTCCACTTTTTCTGGCCCAAATAATTGCTGACGTGTGGCAAGTAAACTGCTCGCCAGTTCTGAACTGAATTCGGGATGCACCTGTAGTGTCCACGCCCGGTCCCCTATCTTCATTCCCCCGATTGCGCAGTAGTCACTTGATGCCAACAGTTCGGCTTGATCTGGCAATGACATCACTTGGTCTTGATGACTCGCGGCTAATCGGATCTGGGTGGCTGCCGGCATCATCCATGGCTCTGCTAGATGAATGTCGTATTGCTTGGACCCGATTCCCCAGCCATAGTCTGCTTTTTGAACAATCGCCCCGAGTGCCTGTGCCATTAACTGATGCCCAAAACAGATCCCCACATACGGAGCTTCGGTCGACACAATGTCGCGAAGGAGTTGTTCGACATCTCGCAACCATGCGATGTCGTCATACACGCTCAGCCGACTTGGTGAACATAACCAGCCATCTTGATCACGCGTCGAATCGGGCATCTGTCCTTCATCGCAGCGATATGTGGTGATCTCAATGTCGTGTCGTTGCAACAGATCTTCATATAGCGCTGGATAATCGCCTCCCACATGCAGACTTCCGGCATCAACGTGACCCACGAGTAATAAACCAAGGCGAATCACCGGAACGAAAACACCTTTGCGTCGCCGCCTTCAAGTGCAGGTAAATATCCACGTTCGCGCAGAATCGGCATCACCCCTTCTCCAAACCAATACGCCTCTTCAAGATGTGGGTACCCCGACATGATGAACGCATCAAATCCCAAATTGTGATATTCAATAATGCGATCAGCAACCGATTCGTAACTGCCAACAAGTGCACTACCTACACCTCCGCGCACGAGTCCAATACCCGACCACACATTGGGATAGATCTCGAGTTTGCTCAGATCGCCCCCGTGCAATTCAAACTGTCGTCGCTGACCAACAGATTGCGTCTTTAAAAAATCTTGTCGCGCTAGTTCAATCGCTTCTGGTGTCATCGATGCCAAAATTGAATCAGCAACTGCCCATGCTTCGTCATCTGTTCGGCGTGTAATGGCATGAAAGCGAATTCCAAAACGAATAGTGCGGCCAGCTTGTGCAGCGAGAGCACGAACTCGTTCGATGCGCTCTTTCACCATGTCTGGGGTTTCACCCCACGCCAAGTAGAGATCGACGTTCTCTGCTGCTACTTTTTCTGCGGAGTCCGACGCCCCACCAAAATAGATTGGTGGCACAGGTTGGGGCACATCGCGAGTTGTCGCATTCGTTACATCAAAGAATTTTCCGCTGTATGAAAATTCCTCACCGCTCCATGCGCCGCGCATGATCTTTATAAACTCACTCGTGCGCTCATATCGCGTCTCTTTGTCTTCGCTGATTCCAAATCGGGATAACTCTGACTGTTCTGCGCCTGTCACGATATTGACCAGCAATCGGCCCCCTGACATACGTTGGTAGGTGCTTGCCATCTGCGCTGCAAGCGTCGGGGATAGCAGAGCAGGTCGAAACGCGACCAAAAACTTGAGTCGTGTCGTGACCGAAAGAAGTGCGGTGGTTGCAATCCATGCATCTTCACAACCCGTACCACACGGGGTAAGTAGTGCATTGAAACCCAAGCCCTCACATGCTTGAGCGATCTGAGACATATACGACACGCTCGGAGCTCGCGCCACCGTGTCAGCATCAGGCAAAACATCTCGCGAATCTCCACCGGTCGGAAGAAACCAATTCATTTCAATCATTGTGTGCTCCTAATTTGGAATTTCTATGAGATGGACAGATACAAATCCGATGGTCATCACGAGTAGCCACGACAACACACCAAGGACAAGAGGGCGTGGACCAAGTGCGCGGATTTTTCTAAAACGCACGCCGGCCCCTAGCCCAACAAGAGCAAGTGCCAAACAGATTTTTTCAAGATGTTGACAAAACGACAATGCACTTTCTGACAGCGCACCCGTTGACCGAATCGCCACCATTACAAGAAACAAAATAATGAAAAGTGGAAGCGGTGAAGGGGACGTAGTTTTACTCGATGCTGGCCGATTGCGACGATATGTAAATGCCACCGTCGCCACAATTGGAGCGAGCAATAAAACACGCGTCAGTTTGACTACCACAGCAGGCGAAAGTGAATCGTGAGAATAAGCAGTTGATGTTGCAACAACTTGTGCGACATCATGAACGGCAGATCCGGCCCACATTCCAAACCGCACATCACCAAGATGAAAAAAATGGCCCAACACGGGCAGAACAAAAATCGAGATGCTGCCAAAAATTGTGACGAGTGCAATTGCATACGTGGCATCTTCTTCGTTGCCATCGGTAGCTCCCATCATTGCGCTGATTGCAGAAACACCACAGATCGAATACCCAGTCGCAGTTAAAAGTCCAAGTCCTGGAGACACACCCAACCTTCGAGCAATGAATTGTGTTCCAAAAAATGTCGTCGTGGCAACGATTACTACGGCGATGATTCCGCGACCCCCAAGATCGGCCACCTGCCGAAAAGACAACTGAAGTCCGAGCAATACAATTCCCGCCCGTAAGACCTCACGAGCAGAAAACTTCAATCCAAGATCACAACGCGTCGGTAAGTGTGAGGTGTTGCCAAGCACAACACCAACTAGCAACGAAGCCGTCAATGGGGAGACACTGGTCCATTGCCAACTGATTGCAAATCCAATAAACGCCGCAACGCCAGCAACTACAAAACCAGGCAGGTGCTCAGGTAGCCAGTGGTTTAGGCGCGCCTCCATAATGTTAGATAGTCTAACATCTAGAAAGAGCCTGCTCTACGGCTCGGGGCCAGGCCCGTTAACGAAAGTCGCCTTCAGTCACTCGCCAAGACTGATTTCTTCAAGATGCGTCGAATCAGTAATTCGAAACATCCTCAGGGATGAGGTTTGAGCGCCTGCAATATGGGGCAACAGACCGACAAACCGCTGAGTTTTTTTCTGAATCACGGTCGGTGATAATCCGGTAATTCTCTCCCCATCGGCAATTGCAAACCAGTCATTTGCTTTTACCAGCTGATCAAAAGTGCCACGAACAAGCACTTTGGGATTTTGGACAACAATATCCGCATCCAACGTGGCCGTCAGTTCGCCCTTTGTAATGGTGAACGAACTTATTTCTTTACCCCGCAACTCATTGAACGGGGTTGTTTTATACAGTGATTCAAGGACATCATTTGCATTCACCAGTGCGGTGCCTGCGGTTTTAATCTCTTTCAAAAACACATCGTTATCTACGACGACTTCTTTCACAGTACGTTTTGCGCTTCCGTACGGATCATCTACAAAATAAAGTGTCTTTATTTTCTTTTGAGAGCCAGACTTGCTGCTTGGCAACATGCCGTCCATCTTCCAGGGAACTGAAATCTTTAGTTGCTCTGCTATCACTGATACAAGATCTATATTTTCTAGGTTCTCGTCAGATACAGCACCGACGGACTGGCCTGGCGAATGAATAAACAGCGGAACATGCATCAGATCACTTGCATTTTTCAAATCGTTTGAGGCAAATCTTCTGTTATAGCCATAATCAAAACTCACCCCGTGATCCGCCGTAAAGATGACCATTGAGTCCTCGTACAGACCATCACTCTGCATCTGGTCAAGTAGCCGACCAACCAAAGTATCTACGTACTGCGCCTGCAAAATTGAGCGTTGTTGTTTAACACTCGTCTCCCATTGCGTCTCATTTTTCAACCATTCTTCTTCAGCAGTGGAATAATAAAAGCCATCTGGATAATAAATCCATGGTTGATGTGGCAACAGCAAGTGGATGTAGTTAAAACTCGGTGTTCTAGACGGCCTCACCTGCCCTAGCCATTTATTGAAATTCTCAGTCTGATTTAATGCAACGAAGTTCTGGATGATCGTCGCGGGAGTTTCTGCTTTGGGCTCTTCTTGCTGAGCATTAGCCATAGTTGTCGTTGATGCCGATGCTCTTTCTACCGGAACAAATGCCTCGAAAAGTTTCATCTCATTCTTTTCTGAAGCGTCGAGTCTTTGCCACAAGATTGACCTCAATCGCCTGAGTAGGCCTGCCCATTGAGCAGAGCCAGAAGTCTGTTGAGCATTGGCAACTTTGGAGTCTGAGCAAATACTCGGCGGGCATAGTTTTGTAATGATTTCCGTGACATTCATTTGATGGCTCGCACCAAATAAAGTAAAAAGCGAGTTGGGATGATCCGCAAATGTCGATGACGTGTTTGCCCGCGGTCTAATACCGCTGATTGCAGCCGGAATTGCTTTATGCGTTACTTCAGCAGTCGATGAATAGTCACGAAACCAAGTGGACGACTGTTTCAGACGTGCAAAATTTGGAAATCTTGCAGCATCAATGTCCCCAGCGCCGTTGAGGAGTGACGTTACGGCAAACTCATCAAACATCACCATCACAATTGAGTTCTTGACGCCTTGTCCTTGAACCACGGCGACATCACTCGCACGCGCATATCTGCCTGATGCTGAAGCAAACAAAAACATTCCCACCGCCAGCAGAGGAACTATCGCTAGGTACCGCAGCCACGCTCGAAGCCCAGCAAAACTTCCGTACAGAGCATTGACGCCCATGCCTGCAACAACTAACAAACAGACGTATATAAAACCGCTTAGCCCAAGTGACAACTTCAATACTTGTGCTAACCAAATGCAAATTAAAATGGTGATGCATCCGTCATGAAAATGCTGTGCCCACGCGGGTTTTCCAGACAACATCAAACCAAGGCCCGATAGCACAATGGGTGGCAAGATCGCGAGGGTGATGACAAACCAGATCACTTCATGCGACGCCACTCTGTAGGTGATAAAGAAATCAGTGTTACTGCTGAGCAGGCTCAGCATTGGTTGAGCAATAGCGATTCCCCACGCCGCCAACATGTCACAAAAGTAAATGCTCGCTCTTGCTAGAGTTCGCCGCTGTGCACCGCCAGCAAATACGTTCATTACTGCAAGTGTAAAGTAATCTTGTTCTGGCGGTTGTATTGGCTGTAGATTGATTAAATGAACTCCATTCGTAAAAATATTATTGCCATCGCAATCGCTGCTCTTGTTCTCCTCGTCGGAGCACCATGGCTCTACATCAATGTCATTAAAGACGATGCTCCAAGTCGATTAACACTTGACACTGTCGCAGCAACAACCCCTGACACGGTTGTGAGTCCTGACACAACATCTGTCGCGGTGCCCGATGGCATTGTTGGCACCTGGACAACCGGGCCCGAATCACTCGCCGGTTATCGCGTCAAAGAAATTCTTGTTGGTCAGAGCACCGAGGGAGTCGGGCGCACATCATCCGTGACTGGCACACTCGAAATTGTTGACAACTCCGTCACAACTGCTGAGTTCACAGTTGACATGACCACTCTCAAGAGTGACTCCTCCAAACGTGATTC
>CANLAH010000131.1 GCA_947488685.1 Acidimicrobiaceae bacterium
GTTTTACTCACCTCAGCCGAACCACTTGCTGAGCAGACTCTTGACCGAATAACGACTGCATTTTTTTCTGGAGATGTGTGGCCAGCGCGCACTCGAGAAATGATGATCTCTATTTTGAAAGCAAAAAACTTAGAGTGGCTGCATACTTTTTCGGCTGGAGTTGACAGCCCCGTTTTTCAAACAATGCTGGAACGCGGAGTCCGCATTACAAACTCTGCAGGCGCGTCGTCGTCGTCTATTGCCCAGACCGTTGTCATGTACATGCTTGCACTTAGTCGTGATTTGCCCGAATGGCAAAGAGCACAAGAGCGTCATGAATGGCAACAACGAAGTTTTCAAGAACTTTCCGGAGCCACAATTGCTGTCATCGGATTAGGGGCAATTGGTCAAGAGGTGGTGCGATTGTCTCAGGCTCTCGATATGAATGTCATTGCGTGCCGGCGTACTCCGCATGGCGATGAGCCGTGTCCCACATATTCGTTGGCCGAATTGCACGTTGTCTTGCATGATGCCGACTGGATAGTGATAGCGCTGCCACTCAATGCAGACACTCGCCATATTATTAATGCAGAAGTTATTGCAAAAATGAAACCTGGCGCATGCTTCATTAATGTTGGGCGAGGAGAGTTGGTTGACGAGCAAGCACTTGTCTCGGCATTACAGACAGGGCATCTCGGTGGCGCAGGTCTTGATGTCTTTGAAGTTGAGCCACTTCCCACGCAAAGCGCCCTGTGGGACATGCCGAATGTGATCATCACGCCACACAATTCAGCAACGACTCCCCAGTCCCATCATCGTGCTGCGTTGATTTTTATTGACAATGTGGCACGTCATGCAAAGGGACTGGTTTTGCGCAACGAGGTCACGCTTTAGGTTTCCTTAGTTCTTCAGCACGGCACACATTTCGTCTTTCAGGAGACGAGAGGAAACACGTGATACATCTTTTTTATTCGCACAAAGGTGGGAGTGGCACCACGGTGACAGCGGCGGCTACTGCTCTTGCTTTGGCGCGCAGCAGTGGTCGCGCAGTGTTGATAGATCTTTGTGGAGACGCTCCTGCTGCACTTGGCATGGCCGAACCACCAGGGCCAGGCATAAACGAGTGGCTCGATCAAGACAGCACCGCAGACGGTGAATCATTGCTACTGCTTGGGTCATCCGCTGACAATGGACTCGTCGTTATTCACCAGGGCTGTGACCGCGTCAACGGCAATCCGCGTTGGAGCGATCTCACTGATGTTCTTCTGTCTTTGCCAATGTCCGTAGTTATTGACGCTGGCACACGCCCGTTACCCCCAGAGATGCACGAACGATCCCAACGATCGCTCCTCGTGACACGTCCGTGTTACATGTCATTGCGCAGAGCTATCAACGGCCAACGGCCCGACGGAATCGTGCTCATAGAAGAACCTGGCCGGGCGTTAACAAGCAAAGACATCGCATCTGTTTTGTCTCTTCCTGTCGTGGCCAATATCCCTTTTGAATCAGCCATCTCGCGCGCAGTCGATGCTGGACTTTTGGCGAGTCGACTGCCTCAGTTACTTCAACGTCATCTACCACTGGGCTAATACCGATGCACAGTTCATTGGTCGAACAATTACGCGAGGCATTAATCGCTGCAGACGGACACCCCGAACAAAATGCCGAACCTGTCATGCGACGAATTTCTCCACTGAGCACTGCAGAATCGCGTCAGCAAATTATTAACGAAGTTCTTGCCGACATCACAGGTCTTGGTGCACTGCAACGATACGTCGATGATCCAGCCATCCATGAAGTCATGGTCGTGAGTGGTCGCCATGTATGGGTCGAAGACGCCGACGGTATCCGGGCGACAGAACCACTTGCTCCCGGACAATTCGACGTCATTGTTGAGCGTCTTCTTCGCCGTGCCGGAAGACGCATTGACCACATCTCGCCCACAGTAGAGACTCGACTCCCAAGTGGGGCGCGAGTATGTGCAGTGATTCCACCAATTGCAGTTGACGGCGGAGTGTTGTGCGTTCGCCGATTCAGCGATGAGGTCTTGCCAATCGCGGCCTTTTGTGATGACGCAATTGCAGACGTACTTCAATACATTGTCGATGCTCGACTCAATGTTGTTGTATCTGGCCCAACATCATCGGGCAAAACTTCGCTCATGGCATCGCTCGGCACACTCATCGATCCGCGAGACAGAGTGGTCACCATTGAAGACACGGCCGAATTACGCATTCAACAACCACACGTTGTGCGTCTTGAGGCTCGTCCCGAAAACTCTGAACATGTCGGCGCCATTGGGCTCGATCATTTGGTTCGCACCGCGCTTAGGCTGCGACCAGACCGATTAATAGTCGGAGAAGTCCGAGGCGACGAAGTTGTAGACATGTTGACCGCACTCAGCACAGGGCACGACGGATCATGGACAAGCGTGCACAGCAATGGTGTCACAAATACCATGATGCGACTCGAGACAATGTTCTTGCGTGCAGTCCCCAATATTGACATCATGGCAGTTCGTCACCTTATTTATAGTGCCATCGATGTTGTGATACATCTCGGCAAAACCAATAAAGGATCACGACACATCACTGACATTGTTGAGTTGTCAAAAAATGATGATCAGCATCGACTTATTGTGCACAACGGAGCATTAGTCGAACAGTTCCGCAAGCGATAGAAATGAAAGTTTCGCTCAGATGATGTTTCTAGAAATCTTTGCTTCGGTCATGCTCCTCACGACATACCCATTTTTTGTGTGGTGTGACAGGCGGCGGATGCGGGCTCGACTCGCGCCAAATAATCTGTTTAGTGAAGCACCAACAACCCAAAGTGGCACTTCTCATCGCAGGTCTCTCACCGCAATACTGAGACGCCAACCCGTGGCGTCGACTCTCTGCGATGAATCCGACATCGCACAGTTTCTTGACGACGTTGCGCGGCGCATACGTTTGGGTGCTTCCAACGTCGAGGCCTTTTGCACGGCCGTCGAACAGTGTGCTTCCATTTCACAACACTGGCAACGCGTTGCTCACCAAGCGCGCATCAACGGAAATGTTCCACAAGCATTACACGAGCACTGCGACTGGGATCACCCTGCGCTCGCACGAGCAGCGACTGCGCTGTGCGTTGCTCATGTGGGTGGCTCATTTGTTCCGGCAGCACTCGAGCGTGCATCTCGTGCGCATCGCGACCGCTGGGCATACGTCCAAGACTTGCGTGTCGCAACATCTCAGGCGCGTTTGTCTGCGCAGGTTCTGACGGTTCTCCCTGTCGCGAGTCTTGTCTTGTCTACATTCTCTGGAACGGGAGTGAGTTATTTTCTTTCTTCACCGGGACTTTTCTTTATCCTGCTGGTCGGCATCGCGCTCAACTATGTCGGATGGCGTTGGATTCATCACACAACGGCTGCAATCATATGAAGCGTCATCTCGTTTCTCGAGACCAAGCATTTCATGATCTCGTTGACATCATCGTTGTCACTATTCGCGCAGGTCTTGACATCTCAGAAGCGCTCGCGATCAGCCAGAGACTACTGCCGTCTGATATCGCAACACATATTCACGTCGTTACCCACCGCCTAGACATGGGTGAGCCCCTCAGCGATGTTTTGCCACAACTCTCAGTCATTTTTGGAGCACAGGCGATTCCGCTTGTCGATATTCTGCGCAGTGCAGCGCTTGACGGTTTACCCGTCATATCTGTTGTCGAGCGTCTGAGTGACGAAGCACGTTCACAGCGCAGTCGACGACTTGATACTGAAATCAGACGATTACCGGTGCGATTGACGTTTCCGTTGGTGTTTTGCACCTTGCCTTCTTTTATTTTGCTCAGCATTATTCCACTCGTGGGTCGCGCCGTGTCATCACTGCACGTTAATTCCCCACCCTCAACCATCATTACTACGAAAGGCAACTAATGCATCTACTTATGTTTTACACACGTCTGCGGACTTCATTGTCACAACGCGGTCAAGCCACTACTGAGTACGCACTCATCTTGTTGGTCGCAGCGGTCATAGCGATCCTGGTTATCACGTGGGCAACATCGGGTGGTGGCGGCGGAAAAATCGGCTCACTCTTTGACACCATCATTGACACCATCGTTGATCGAGCAACTAACGCATTTTGATGTCACGACAACCGCGTCAGAAGGAGCGTGGTCAGGCGACTGTCGAGTTTGCTTTACTCTTGCCCCTCGTGGTGTGTATGAGTTTTGCACTTTTTGAAATTGCGATCATTATGACTGATCATTTTCGAGCACTCGAGGTATCAAGAATTGCAGTTCGCGGAGCCTCCACTGCGCCAGATCCAGGGGCGAGTGCGGCCGAGTTAGTTCACCGCACACTTGGTGCCAAGGCCGATGTCGCTACCACAGTGGACGATGGTCTTGTCACTGTCTCAGTGTCCTGGCAGCACCGCATCAGCCTCGCCTTGCTCTCAGGTCTGCTGCCAACCGTCACCATTAGGGGTTCTTCGTCAATGTTGCAAGAACCTCAAGAACTCTTTGCTCAAAACTGAACTACATTGCTCGTATGGACTTGTCACTCCGGCGCAGCGCAGTAGGCGCACAGCAAGTGTTATCCGTCAGCGGTGACATTGATGTTGCAACTTTGCCCAGATTTGCTGACTCCATTACTCGACTGCTCTCGGAGGCGATCGGCTCAATCGTTGTTGTTGATCTTGACGGCGCACAGTCGTTCGACGATGCTGCACTTGGTCTGCTGCTAGGCGCTGCAGGCAAAGCGCGTGCTGCCGGTGGCGATGTCGTTGTCGTGTGCACTGAGCCACGACTGCGAGAACGACTCATGATCACCGGATTCGATAAAGCAATCATTGTTCGTCACAGCATTGCTGCACCATAAACGCCAGACAACCGACACCCACAAATACGGAGGCGCCGGTTGTCTGTTAGGGGGAACTAAATTGCGACATCTTGCCGCTGAGGTATTGAACTACTCGATTGTTTAGGCGCTTAGTGCGGTGCCGTCAACGGTTCCGCTCATGCTTGGAGCTTGTGACCCTGACATTGCGGGACCACCGAATCCGCGTGGGCCGTGTTGACGACCGCCACCACGCTTGCCGCCCATTTGGCCACCTGTTGGTCGAACACCGTTCACCATGTCAGTGACTCGTGCAGTGAACTCAGTCAACTTTGCTGTTGCTTCTGCTTGAGTGTGTTTGCCACTTGCAACTTCTGCATCAAGGTGTGTCTTGAAGTCTGCAATGAGAACTGCAGTGACTGCACTGATCGCCACATTTTGTGTCTTGGCGATATCAGCAAGTGACTTACCAGATTTGAGTTGTGTCTGAAGTTCGGCTGCAGTGAGCTTGAGTACTTTGGCAAGTGCCTCTGATTTTGCTGCGCCGCCTATTGGACCACGTCCCTGGTGCTTCATCGACTGTTGTCCGACGACTGTTGTTGCTGTCACGGCAAGTCGCGCTGATGCACCACCTTTGGCACTTGCAAAACTTGTGACTCCAAGAACTGCCGCACTGCTACTGAGCACTAGTCCAGTGGCTACTGCAATCCTTGTGAACTGGGAATGTTTCTTCATGATGTGTCTCTTTCGTTTTGGGGGACCCACGTTTGTGGGCTGTAGATACTTTGCGACTTG
>CANLAH010000132.1 GCA_947488685.1 Acidimicrobiaceae bacterium
CCCACTCTATGTCTGCCTCTGAACAACTCGTGCCTGCTGCGAGTCCGGTGACACCCTCTGCCACTAACGCGGGTGTGTTGGGCATTGCTCGGATCGCCGCAATATCTGCACCCAGTGCTTGCTCAAGAGTTGCTAGTGAGATGCCGGCGGCAATCGACACAACGCGTTGTACTCCGACTTTGCGAAGTTGCAAACACACATTAACAACTGACTGAGGCTTGACAGCAACGATTGCACCACCACACGAAATGATTGTGGCTGACGTGCGAACACCAAATTGTTGCGCAACTTCATTTCGCTTATCGTCGTCGATCTCAACGACCACGATGGATTCAGGCAAAACTCCACCAGCGATAAGACCAGCGATAAGCGCCGTGCCCATATTGCCACCGCCGATAATGGCTAGAGAAGGTGTAGTGGATGTCATCTTTCAGAGGCTAACGGCGCATCGGTGCGCGCAAAACGTGTGGCGAATCCTGTGCGAATGAGCATTGGGAAGAAACGCTCAACCGTGGCATACATCGTGCCAATAATGCGGTCTAGTTCTGACTCGGTGAGAACCCCGAGTGGCAATTCGCCCCGCAGAAAAAGGGCGTCCTCGATGCCAATTGAAAAGTGTGCACCAGTGATGCGTTCGTTTTGGCGCAGGGCAAACTCATACAACTCTTGCGCGTTTTCTTCGGGAGCAGGCATGACGTATGTTTCGTAGCGAAGTGTGCGTTGTCCAAGCAATAACCAGATCGTTGTGAAATCTTTTTCTTCACCACGCATTCGCACAAACCACCGGCGTTCATCTGTGTCGCCACGATCGACTGCAACGATTGCATCGTTCTTAGTTCGCAATATTTCAAGCCATTGATCGATGTATCGTTCGAAGTCAACAAGAATCGAATCTGCAAATAATTCACTCATGTGGTCAATCTATTCTCTCGATTAGACACAAATCACGCGATCGCGTATTGCCAAGTCTGCGTAGACACGGCGCAATCTTGCAGCAGCAAAACTCCACGTGTACCGTGTTGCATGCTCAGCCGCAGCAACCGACATCGCCGTCGTCATGTGAGTGTTGTTGAGAATTTCGGCAATATGTTCTGCAAAAATCTCTGGTTTGCGATCAGCTACCAAGAAGCCCGTTCGACCGTGCTCGACGACAGTGAGTAGTCCACCTACGGCATTTGCCACAACCGGAGTGCCGCACGCTGCTGCCTCTAGGGCAACGAGTCCAAAACTTTCGCTGCGGCTTGGTACAAGAACCACATCGGCTGCGCGGTAGTACGTTGACAGCAAATGGTGTGGCTGTGGAGCAATGAAATGCACACGGTCGTTTAGACGGTGTTGCGTAATCAGTGCTTGCACTGCAGCAAAGTAGGCGTCGCCCTCGGCGCCACTTGCTCCGCCGACAATCAACAAATGTGCATCTTTGCGATCGAGCGCTGCGAGTGCTTCAACAGCGACGTCAACGCCTTTGAGAGGCTGAATGCGGCCAACAAATAACAAGACAGGATGATCACTCAGACCAAGCGCCTTGCGTGCGCCTTTTTTATCGCCAGGAGCAAAGAACGCATGCTCTACTCCGGGCGCAACGATTTCGAGTGATCCAGGAGGTGGTCCGTATAACGACACAAATTGACGTTCTTCTTCGGTGCAACTCACGCAGATCGCATCTGAACAACCGATGACATTGATTTCGGCCTGTTCACGGTGCGCCGACTCATAGTCGCCACCTTGCGCTTTGACGCGTGCAAAAGTATGAAATGTCGAGACAAGTGGGACGCCAAGTGCATGTTTGAGATCGTGTCCAGCAACACCGGACATCCAGTAGTTGGCATGCAAAACATCTGTGCCACCTGCAGCCGTGATGTGTTGCATCACATTGTCAGTGAACTCAGGAATCATTGACGACAGCGAGTCTTTAGGAATATCAAAATCACCAGCGGGGATATGAACCACTTTGTGATTTGGTTCGATGTTCACCACTGCCGGAAGACCTGGTTTCCAGGCTCGTGTGTATGTGGTGCAGTCAACGCCAGCATGTGACAAGGCAGAAACTAATTCGCGTACATAGACGTTCATGCCACCACCATCGCCCACGCCGGGCTGAACCAATGGAGACGTATGAAATGAGAGCACAGCCACGCGTTGCATGCATGGTCAATCTATCCCCAGAGTCCTGAAATTGGCTCCGTGGAGCCGCCATTTGGTGGCCGAGTGATAATTGACTCAGGCCCTCGGGCCAGATTTCAGTCAGTCAGCAAGGCCGCTGTGCCGCCATCTCGCAAACGAGCAACAAGTTCTGCCGTCAGTGCATCGATTTGCTCAAACATCTGATGGCGTTGTTGCGAACAACTCTGCTCAAACATTGTGAGCGCGTCACGAAGTGCGCTGATATCTGCATCTGTTAATGACTCAAGATTTTCAAATGAAAATTCTTCACACAGTTCGTCGAGTTGCACTAACAAAGGATGGTCGGCGGGAACATCTGTCTCACGTGGTGGTCGAGCGCTTCCGCCGCCGTGTTCTTGACCGAAAACATTTGCCAGACGCTCTGTCAAGGTTCCACTTGGTGCAGGAGCATTTGCTGCACGGCGGCGTTCTTCGTCGTGCACGAGATCGATGCGCCCTTGTGTCAGTCGTCGCACAAATGACACTGCATCTTCTTGGCGTTGCAGAGCGCTGCGTTGAGCACGCAACTCTGACAAGGGCAAGTGTGTTGCGTCAGTCATTCTGATCCTCCTGAGACAGGTGGCAAAACTGCCAACTCATCGGTGTCGAGCACAACACATGACGCGTCGGCTTCTTCGCCGTTCACCCAGATACGACTCGATGCCAAAACTGCGGCGAACGTGTCTCCATAACGAGCAACCGCGACAGCCAAGACTTCAGCCACGGTTGCGCCTGGCACGCTGTCCGTTGACCGTCCAACGGCCTCCCGTGCTGCCGCAAAAAAACGCATCTGAGCCACGCATCCGAGCGTACTCGCCGAACTACCCTTAGGAGCCGTGTCCTCGTCAGCCCCAACAACTCGAATTCTGGTCCTGCGCCATGGCGAGAGTGAATGGAACGCGTTGGGAAAGTGGCAGGGACAAGCCGATCCCCCTCTCACAGATGATGGACGCCAACAGGCTTTTCGGGCGATTGAAAAACTTGGCACTTTTGATCTCATCGCGTGTAGCGATCTGCAGCGGGCGCACGAAACCGCCCAAATCATCGCGCATGGCATTGGTGTCGGGCCGCTCATTGTTGATGCACGATTACGTGAGACCGATGTTGGCGAATGGCAAGGACTCACGCATTCCCAGATAGAACGACAATGGCCCGGCTGGCTCGACGGCCATCAACGGCCCCCGTCTTTTGAATCTGACACTTCTTTGATTACCCGCTTTACGGCAGCACTTGGGGATATTTCAGAACTCTGCGCGGGGGGCGAGGCTCTTGTCGTAGCCCACGCCGGTGTTATCCGCGTCATGCGACGCGCGTTGGGAGCCTCCGATCCTCGCATCCCCAATCTGGGTGGATGTCGGTTTCTTTTGACTCCTGGTGCGGGAGCAAAGTCATTGCTCGTTGAAGACGTTGTTGAATTACTCGTACATGGCCCCGTTGGCGAGGAACTGTAAAAGTGTTTGCTCGCCAACTTGACGACTCGTACTCCCCCATTTTGCGCCATCGCTTAGATGCGTTGGTGTGGGCCCGCATGGCATCGAATGCGTGCTACAGATTTTCACCACCGTTTATTGCCACCATCGCGGCTGGGTTCGATGTCAAAGTCAGCACGCTCGGACTTGCGCTGATGGTCGGAGAATTTGCCGGACTACTGAGCCGTTTTATTGGACATGCCGTTGACACGCGAGACCGCAGAATCACAATGACATGGGGAATGTTTGGTGTCGTTATCAGTGTGTTATTTGCTTCTATCGCAGTTAACCCGCTGATGTTTGGTGCGAGTGTCTTTTTCTTAAGTGCCTCAAAAGTTTTGTTTGATACTTCAATGATTGCGTGGATCAATGAACACGTTCCATACGAACGACGCGGTCGTGTTATTGGAGTCATCGAAACATCATGGGCGTTAGGTCTTTTGCTTGGTGTTGCCGTGATGGGTCTCATCACCATGCTCACATCGTGGCGTATTGGCTTTGCTTGCGGCGCAGTTGCTGTGCTGATTACTGCACTCATTGTCATCAGGCAACTACCCAAAGAAAGCGGTGATGTTGGCGCAGTCATCGCCGAGAAAGTCCGTATTCGCGGGAAAGCACTGTTGATCGTTGCAGCGTCGTTCATGTTGATGGGCGCAAGCCAAAGCCTTGGTATCACCTTTGGGCCATGGCTAGAAGACAGCTTCGACGGCAAGAGCTGGATCACCGCTGTCGTTATTGCGCTTGGGCTCATAGAACTCGCAGCAAGTATTACGAGTGCTCGACGTACCGACACATGGGGGAAAGAGAAAAGTGTTGTCTACGGTTCAGTGTTAATGGTGGTGTCAGCCGTGCTACTCACCATTGGTCAACAACATTGGTTGAGTGGAGTGATCTTGTTGGTTCTGTTTATGGGCGGGTTTGAGTTTGCCATTGTGAGCCTGTTGCCAATTGCTGCAAATTTGGTTCCAGGAAGCACCGGCGCAAGTCTTGGTGCTGTTGTGGGAGCCGGAACACTCGGTCGAGCGACATTTTCTTTTCTTTCGACATGGAGCTACGAATCACATGGATTCTGGTTACCTGCTGTGATCAGTGCTCTTCTTGCGACAGGCGCGGGAGCGTGCACGCTTTTCTATCGCGCACCGCGAACATAGTCGTTAGTTATGTATATCGATGAGTGATTGGCACACGACGGTCTCTGCCAAACGCTTTTGATGACACACGTACCCCAGGAGCCGTCTGGCGTCTTTTGTATTCACTGAGATCAACAAGTCTGGCTAATCGTCTGACGAGTACCTCATCAACGCCGCGTGCCACGATGTCGCTCACCGTGAGGTCACCATCTATATACATCGCCAAAATAGGATCGAGTTCGTCATACGGCGGAAGACTTTGGTCATCGCGTTGATCGGGTCGCAACTCTGCAGATGGTGCCTTGTTGATGACCGCAACTGGAATAATTTCATGACCTGCTCGCTCGTTATATCGGCGGCATAGCGCAAAGACATCGGTCTTGAAAACATCTTTGATGACGGCGTAACCACCCGCAGAGTCACCGTAAATCGTGAAGTAGCCGACTGCGATTTCACTCTTGTTGCCAGTCGTGAGAACCATCCATCCAAATTTGTTGGATAGCGCCATCAATGTTGTTCCCCGACAACGGCTTTGTAAATTTTCTTCCGTGAGGTCTTCGTTGCGACCGATGAATGATGGCGTCAACATTTCAAGATAAGCAGAGAATGCCGGCTCGATTGAAATAATGCGGTGGTCGATTCCTAAGTTATTTGCAAGTGCTGCCGCATCATCTAACGAACCTTGACTGGAATAACGCGATGGCATCGCAACTCCGTGCACGTGCTCTGCACCAAGTGCATCAACAGCAATTGCTGCGACAAGAGTGGAGTCAATGCCACCCGAAAGTCCAACGACAACATCAGTAAAACCATTTTTTCGCACGTAGT
>CANLAH010000133.1 GCA_947488685.1 Acidimicrobiaceae bacterium
TGTTTTCGCAGTCTTCTTGCCGGTCTTAAGAGTTGCTGCGACTTTATAGGTCACACCCTTTGTCGCTTTAGCAGTGACGGTGACTTTCTTGTTACTTATCTTCCAACTCACACCAGTTGGTTTGGCCACAGTTGGTTTGGCCGCCAGCTTCTTGGCAGTGCTTTTGAGCGTCATCTTGTATGTCGGTTGTGAAAATGTCATCGACGGAACGCTGACGGTTACTGCGCCGTTGGCAACCGACGTGGTGTACTGCAGACCCGTCGTTGAAGTCGTTTGAGACGGAATCACATTTTCTGTTGCACCCGCTTCCGTGCGCGTCATTGACATTCCTTCTGCTAGTTCTTCTGCTGTGCCACCAAAGCAGGAAGCAATAGTCGCTTCAGGAATAATTGCTTCGAGCATCCCGGTATTTAATGTCTTGCCATCAAGCTTGAAATGTGGTCCAACCATTTTGATTTCAAGTGATGTGCTATCAAATGCCACACTGTGAGCCGATTCACTACTCACGCTCTCATTGCCTTCACTCGTGTCGCTACTTTCAGCTGGGCACAATCCAGACACACGGACTTCAAAAAGATTGGCAGACGAACTTACCATCGCACCAGTCAATTTAGAAAAATCGCTAGGGCTCGATGACGTATCAAACCGTACATAGATAATTAATACGGATGCCAAGTCTCGTGTGGCAGGCCGCGCAATACATACTGAATCAGTAAATTCTTTCCGATCACATGAGCGATTCGGGTCATCGACCTTAGACAAATTCACAATGGGTTTTGCCACAATTGTCACGGTTGATCCAATCGTGAAACTTTGTCCTCGCATATAACCTTCTGCCGTGGTTGGTACATCACCTGCCTTTGGCGTGAAAGAAACTTCGAATAGCTTCTCCGCATCTGCGGCAGTGAGATCTTCCTTTAGTACTCCATAGTCATTTCGACCGATTTGAATGGAATAAGAGAACATCCTGTCATCACGACATACCGTCATTGCGTAAGTGCTAGTTGTCTTTGTTTCAACGGAGACGCCATCAACTTTTAGCGTTCCGGTAACTGCGGTGCCTGAGTTGCATACTCCTGCCTGGGAATCAGCATTGACGAGTGGTGAAAATATTCCAACAGTTATTACTGACAGAAGCAAACCAATTCCCCCTATCGCTGCTCCCCTATTCGACACACCCATTGCCAATCTCATTGGAAGACCTCCTTGACCCTAAAAGTGGTCTATACCCATTTCGGTCTGTTGTCAAGGGTGATTAGTTAAGCCCAAGACGAACAAAATGCTCAGTTGGGGCCTCGACTTCGTGCAAGGCGACTCGCAATAACTCAACTGCGCCCGTTTCGATAGGTTTGCCGACGTGATTTATTGTCTCGAGCGGATCATTGCGTCGATCGTATAAAATCGTCTCGTATTGCTTGGCGTACGCCCAGAACGGCAATAGATCCCCTGCCTGAAATGGCTGCCTTATCACCGGAATCGTGGTGCCCGGCATCTTGTCTAGTACTGCTCGTTCGTCTGGCATGGGCATTTTAAAATCAGGAAACGCACCGATTGGCATAGTGCTCCATCTGTTTGACCACATTGACAAGGGAGCATTTTCATTAACTGGCCCGCGTGTGTAGCGCCAGTCATTGGTGACTAGTTGTACTTCTCGTCCCCACACACCAGTGAGCAGCCAGTCACGCACGGTATTTGTTTTCTGGGCGATGAGTGGCTGCAATGATTTTCCATGCGCCCTATGAGACACGTTGACAGAAAAAATCTCTGCAAGGGTTGCATGAATATCGGTTGACGTTGTGAGCGCATCACAACTACGTGGCGTGACGTCGGGCCACGACACCAACATCGGAATATCTCCGAGTGCTTTATACACGGGTACGCCAGGTTTGCCCCAAACATCGCGTCCATGAACATCGCGGTCGCCAAGATAGTGACCGTGATCAGTGCACAAGATCACTGCGGTGTCATCCCATGCATTTGTTGTGTCTAGTGCATCGAGTACTTTGCCTAACCAATGATCGATCATTGACAATTTGGCGCCGTACTGCGCTCGTATCTGATGTGCTTGACGTGTTGTAATGACGCCGTCTGCCAAAGCATCTACTGCGTACGGTGGCCACACAAGATGTGGTCCATCCCATGTGTCGTCGTATCGCATCGCCCATTCCTCGGGTGTATCAAATGGCTCATGCGGATCAAACTCATCGACGAATAACATAAATCTCTCGTCATTAGCACGATGATGAGGAGCATCGTTGAGTAACCATTGCTCAGCAGCACGCATGGTTCGTGGACCGGGGAAATCTTCTTCTCCGGCGAACCAACCTCGCGACGCATCGTAGTGTGTCTTGCCTCGACCAAAAGATGGTGCACCGATCCAGCTTGGGTCGGGGCGCGTTTTCCATGCATCGCTTTCGTGACCGCGCTCGTACGACCAGGCCGTGAAATCTGAATGGTAATTTTCTCCACCAACTTCAAAGAGATGCGGATGATCAGTGATGAGATTGGTCACAACACCTGCACGACGTAATGAAACTGTGATCGCTTCTTCCCACAACTCAATCGAACCCCACGGTTTCCATAGGAAATCCCATGCACCGACCAAGATGTCGTGACGAGCCGGAATACATGGCAATGATCCGGTGTGGTGGTTTGTGAATTTTACTGATCGCGCGGCGAGTCTGTCTAGATTGGGAGTGTCAAATTGTTGCGCACCGTACGCGCCGATCTCGTGTTTATTGAGGCTGTCAAGCAACAAAACTATGACGTTGCGCGGAGCCTTCATGTCACACCGACGACATTTCGAATACACGCCGCCTGATGTGTGTCTCCGACAAGTTGAGGTATCTCAGTTCGACATGCGTCAATCACGTCTGGACAACGAGGAGCAAACGCGCACCCCACTCGTGGCCCAATGGCGATCGGGGGAATACCACCAATGACAGCAAGTTTTTTGTGAGACTCATGATCAATGCGAGGAATCGAGGCCAACAACGCTCGGGTATATGGCATGCGCGGATGAGCGAATACTTCGAGCGTTGAACCCTGTTCGACAATGCGACCCGAATACATCACTGCAACTTCATCTGCACGGCTCGCCACGATTCCCATGTCGTGTGTGATAAATAAGATCGATAATCCACGATAACGACGCAGTCTGTCCAGCAAGTCGAGTAACTGCCGCTGAATTGTCACATCAAGTGCGCTCGTTGGCTCGTCGGCAATAAGAATTTCTGGTTCAGCAGCCAACGCAATCGCAATGCCAATACGTTGGCGCAGTCCACCGCTGAGTTCGTGTGGCCACGCACGCATTCTTCTTTGTGCGTCCGGAACACCCACCTCGATCAACAACTCAAGTGCCCGCCTGGTGGCTTCTTTCTTGCTGAGACCCAAATGCAACGTGGCAGTGTCAGCAATCTGTCGCCCAACTCGCATCACGGGATTCAGCGTGGTCATCGGATCCTGAAAAATCATTGCAATTCGGCGACCCCGTATTTTGCGCAGTTCCTCGCTGCTGAGCGAGAGCAGATCTTGTCCGTCAAACATGACGCGTCCAGGCAATCCTGCAACACGAGGAGGCGAAGGCACAAGACCAAGAAGGCTTCGCGCCATCATTGTTTTACCCGAACCACTTTCTCCCACTAATGCAACCATTTGGCCACGCCTTAACTGCAGTGAGACTCCGTCAACAGCACGCAATGAGCCAAACGGCGTTGAAAAATAAGTATGCAGATTCTCGATTGACAACACCACATCGGTTGGCGGGTTGGACGAGATCATTTTGGCTGCGTCGCTTGCGTTGGCACTGACTGTGGTCTCAGCAACAGACTCCTTGACGATCGGAAACGGTCTGCCACGCAACCACTTAGAAGAAAGTGTATTGAGAGCCAATATTGTTCCAAAAATCAATGATGCTGGAATCAGCACAAGATGCGGTGATCCCTCAACAGTTGCCCGCCCGCTGGCAATCAGTTGACCCCACGTCACAATATTGTCAGGCACTCCAGCCCCAATAAACGACAGACCACCTTCGACTGAGATTGTGATGCCGACTGTGATCATGGCAAAACCTAAAAGCGGACGGATGACATTTGGTATCAATTCACGCACAATGATCTGACTATGCCGTGACCCTTGCATTCGGGCAGCCAACACAAAATCGCGCTCAACCAGTGGAAGCGATGCGGCGCGCACGATACGAGCAATGACAGGAATAGTGAGAACTCCAATTACCAAAACAACATTGCGAACACTTTTTCCCCAGAACAGGACGACTGAAATTGCAGCGACAAAAGATGGAAAAGCAGCAGATGCATCCAGAAAAGTGAGAATGACGCGATCAGTTCGCCCGCGCCAATACGCAGCAGTGAGACCAACAAGACTGCCGCCGATGAATCCGATGGCGGTAGCCGCAAGTCCGACCAAGACTGAGATACGTGCACCCTTGATGGCTAAGCCGAGCATGTCAATTCCGAGGTTGTTTGTTCCGAACGGATGTGAAAATGATGGTGCTTGTAATCGATTCTTTAGGTCCTGATTGAGATGTGATGTGAATAAATGTCCGAACAGTGCACAGACTCCCAAAGTAACAATCCACGCTATTGCAATCAGCCCGAGTATCCCCCACCGTTGTTTGAAACTACGCAATCGATTCATCGTGGTGTTCCGATACTTGCTGCCCGAACACGAGGATCAAAAACTCGCAGCAACATATCAACTAAGAGATTGACGGTCACGTAGGTAACAGCAATCACCAAGACAGCACCTTCAACTTTGACAATGTCACGACGTGTTGCTGCATCAAACAGAAAGCGACCCAAACCCGGGAGCGAATAAATCTGCTCAATGATTAGGACGCCTCCGAGTAGTCCCGCTGTATTGAGTCCAACAACTGCCAGCAAAGTCAGTGACGAAGAACGGAGTGCGTACTTCAGAAGAATTATGCGCTCGCTGAAGCCGCTTGCCCGTGTGCGCATGATGTGATCGGATGACATCGTAATTACTAGGTCATTTCGTAACACCTGAAAATAAATACCACTCAACGGAAAACCCAATGACAGGACAGGCAAGACAAGGGACCGTAAGTTGCGAATTATTCCCTCATTGAGCGGAACAAAATCAGCCGCCGGAAACCATTGCAATTGTTTTGCAAAGATAATGAGAAGAGTGAGAGCCATCACAAACTGCGGAATCGCAATGAGTGCAAACGATGTAGTGGTGAGGGCGCGATCTCGGCGCTTGCCGGGGCGAGCTGCTGCGAATAGCGCAGCCGGAACAGCAATGGTGAGAGCAAGAAGTTGAGTCAGGATCAATATCTCAAACGATGTAGGGAATCTTTGTCGGATGGCTTGCGCGACGTTTTCTCCATCTCGATACGACACACCTAGGTCACCGCGAACAGCGTTTGTTCCCCACGTCAAAAAGCGCTCAACACTAGGTTTGTCGAGTCCCAACTCGGCCTCAACTTTGGCAATGCCTTCAGGGGTCGCGCTGGTGCCCAAAATTGCAATGGCTGGACTTCCGGGCATGAGATCAAGCAAAAAGAACGTGCCAGCTGCAACAAGCAACAGCACAGCCGTCATCT
>CANLAH010000134.1 GCA_947488685.1 Acidimicrobiaceae bacterium
CTTTCTTGCATCCGAAGCAAGTCAATTCATCACCGGGCACACGCTCGTCGTTGATGGTGGGTTTTCAGCAAAGGGGTAAACATGACATCGTCACTTCTTCGAACTATCACAAATGAGGAAATTGAGACATTCTGGCGCGATGGTGTCGTTTGCCTACGAAAAGTTGTTAACCCCGATCTTCTTCGCAGTATGGAAGCACCGTTAGCGGCGCTGTTTGACACGTCAGAGGTTGCAGACCTCTCAGCGATGGGTGATGCGATTGCCAAAAGTGGCAACGACGTTCAACGCGGCGATGTGCCACTCACCGGACGTGGACGATTCTTTGCAGGAGTCGATCACTGGCGCGAGCATGATCAATTTCATTTTTTTGCATGCGATTCCCCAATGCCAGAAATTGCCGGTGCAATTATGCGTTCTTCAACTGTGCGTCTTTGGGAGGACAGTGTTCTTGCCAAAGAGCCTGGCACTATTGAGCGCACAGCGTGGCATCAAGACTTGGCGTACTTTCATGTGGAGGGCAACAAGGTGTGCACGATGTGGTGCCCACTAGACAATGTGACCTCCGAATCTGGCGCAGTTAAATTTGTCGCGGGTTCACATCTTTGGCCCGATGTCTACCAGCCAAATCTTTTCATTTCTTCAATGGTGATTCCAGGTACTCACGGACCCGCGATTCCAGACATTGATGCGATGGCGCAAAGCAATGAGTGTTCGGTCGTTTCATTCAATACAGAACCTGGCGATGTCACCGTGCATCATGGACGAACTATTCATGGCGCGGGCCCCAACACCACTCAGGGATTCAGACGCGCAATTAGCCTTCGATATTGCGGCGACGACACGACCTATTTCACTCGCGCTGGTGCACCATTAAAGGCGCATCATCGCCACATCGTCGATGGCAATCCGCTTCATGAAGATGACTGCCCCACCGTGTGGCTGGCGTCATAAGACCTCAGTTCGACAGACTCCGTTTGTCGGTCCAGGACATATCGGCGTCTATGGCTTTTTCCCAATAAGGGTGTAAACATTCTTTCTGCAACAAATATTTAATCAAGCGCTCCCTGAATATGCCAGCGCGTTTCTTGGTCTACAGTCGATGTTCTCATGAAAAAGTTTCTTTTCGTTATTGCACTACTTGCACTATTTCCAGCCACAGCGGCCAAAGCGCATGACCCAATCATCCTGACGTCAGAGCAGAGCACGCCAATTGATGGGCCGCTGCTTGTTGACGGCACAATTTCTTTTGCGCTTTACGGGTCTCTTGAAATGTCTGACGACACGAGGGGTTTTCGCGTCAAGTTCAACGAAGGTGACCCGCTCTACATATCGCTGCTGATCCCTGATCTTGCGCCAGAAAATGCAATAAAGGACACCGAGTTGCCCTACCTCGAAGTAGTTGACCCGTCCGGCACCAAAACCAAGTTGGCAACAACTGAGCGAATTGCATTTCCCGAACCATTTACTGGCACTAATTACATCCGATTAGTAGAGCAATCTGACGTGGCAACAATGGGCATTTACTCGATCACGATCACTGGCAAGTCGCCTGCTCGATTCACGGTTTCGGTGGGCAAGAAGGAACAATTTGGTACAGCAGTTGAAAATATCACGAATCGCGCCCTCGGTGTTGCTGGTGTCATGGCGTGGTACGAAACGGCCTCAACTACTCAAACGACCGTCACCGATGAAACCAGTGGTTCAGAACAGTCATCTGGAATATCAGAGAATTCCCTGTCATCCGAAAATGACTACCCAAATACCGCAATAATTGTGATTGTTGGCATTGTCGTCCTCGGCGGTGCGGCTTTGATTCTCAAAAACCGCAAGAAAAAAACGAGAGCGTGATCTAACCTGGCACACCCCGTGAGTATGGTGAGTTTGTAATCATCAAGACGATCTGAGGGGCTTGGCCCGTTGAAGATCACCAACCGATTTCAAGTCGGTGGTAACGCCAAGAACGATGAGGAGAATAACATGGACAAATCACCTAGTTTCAAGCCCGGACATTTAGTGCATCACATTCAGGCGCGACTTGCGCTTGAGAGCCTTAGCTCTTGGCGAATGGTAACTATCAAAGAAATATGCGAGGGTTTTATCAAGATTAAAATTGAAGACAATGTCTTCAACTTTAAATGTGTCGAAACTGCTCGCCTTCGTGAAGTTTTCGATAGCGGTCGAGTACCTCTTAACACTGACGGTGATAATTTTGTGATCATGGCGCCACACAACGTGTTGATCATTCCCTGTGCCAACGAAGGAAAGACCTTCCCAGACGAGGCCCCGATAAATTCGTCTGTTTCTTACATGGAAGAAGGTGGATCGAAATATTCACCAACCACTGACGGTCGATGGCATTTGTTTTCAGTTGCAAAAACTGGGAAGTCAGACTCAACGACCAGTTGAACCTGTCGAGGCCCGGATATGGCGGGCAATGCACAAAATTTCATCGATGATTTCAGTATCAATTGGCATTGCTGGGGCACTCTCTCGCGGTCGGCTGAGCAACTGAACAAAATCAGCCCCTAAAGGTGGGGCAATCGGCGAAAATACGGCGCCGTCGATGTGCGTGGATTGCAAGAGCCCGCAAACTATTTGATACGAGATTTGTTGACCTGCAGAGTTTGTGGCGCCAGCTGCATCAGGATTAACGACGAAGTCGAAACTTCCGGCGTCAACCAACTCGCGAGCAGTTTGAGTGCGGCGCAAAACCGACTGAAGGGCTTCAATGCGCGCAAGTACGTCGCCGGCTTCTTCAAAGCACTGCGCCTGAGAATGTCTTTGCATTTTTTCGGTGAGTTTGTCAATTATTTCTTGCTCATTGCCCGACATTGCGCTGACAACTCGTTGAACTTCAGCGGCGTAAATCTGTGGATCAGCAGTGCCCGAGCATGGGCACTGAGCCAGACCAAGTTGGGCGGCTGAGCACATCGGTGAATCTTGGGACGGTTGATAATTGCGACCCATGCGTACCGTGCAGCGGCGAAGTGGCACAACTGACTCAATCGCATCCACGACATTTCGTGCTATCGCTCGAGTGGAAATTGGACCAAGATAAATATCGTTGGCGTTCATTGCGCCAGTCGCGACACGATTTGTGATCATCAATCGTGGCCACTGCTCCCCGAGCGTCAGCCGCACGTAGCAGTACTTTGCCGCCCGCGTGCCCACGTAGTTGTAGCGAGGCCGCAATTTTGTGATTATGCGAAGTTCAAGCACTTCAGCAGTCAATAGGTCAGGGGTAGCAACATAATGAACTGCCTGCATCAACTTGAGAAGTGAGCCGATCTTGCGTCGGGTGTCGCCAGTCCCAAAATAGCTCCGAACGCGAGCGCGGATGTTTGTTGCTTTGCCGACATACAGCACATCACCTCTGCCATCAACAAATAGATAGACACCGGGACTACGTGGCAGATCAACCGTCAATTTTAGTTTTGAGGCCTGCGGATGCGCCCAGATTTTTGCCAATGCTGCAAAATCATCAAGATCAAACACGCCAAACCCAGCAGCACGCTCTATTAAATAGTGCAACAAATCGCCGGTGGCCAACACATCATTAATGGCGCGGTGGCATGGCTGATGCCTCAGGTTCAGGCTTGTAGCAAGAGTCGACAACTTGCAATTTTTGACTTCTGCCCCAACAAGTCGTCGCGCCAAGCCAACGGTATCTAGAACGCGATTTGTCAGAGGTTCGTAGTCGGCGCGCAGTAGAGCCGCGTTGATGAACCCGATGTCAAAACGTGCATTATGGGCGACCAAAACTGAGGTACCGATGAACTCGAGCAACGGTGCAAGAGTTTGTTCAATTGGTGGTGCGTTTGCCACCATCGCGTCGCTTATTCCGGTGAAAACCGTAATGAACGCAGGGATTGCACATCCAGGATTTACCAGAGTTGTATAACGTGCAATTTCATGCCCCCCAAGATATTTCACGGCACCAATTTCAGTGATTGCGTGAAACTCGCTTGAGCCACCCGTGGTCTCGAGGTCTACAACACAGAATTCAACTTCGTTGAGCGCAATCGATTCAACAGTTTGCTCAGATTGCGTCATCTGACAATGCTTACAACTATCAAACTGCACATTTTTGTATGAGAGCGGTTTTTCATCGCCAAAGACTACCTGCAGGGTGTCGCGGTTTTGGGATTGTGAACCTCATTCGGCGCACCGGGACTGAGGCGATTATGATCCCGGGATTGCATTCGCTTGATATTCGCAGCACTGAGTCTGCAATAGGCGCAGTAGTGCAAACTATTTTCTATTTTGGCAAGTCCACACTAGAGAGCAGAGATTCTTCTCGGCGCAATGCCTGTCAAAATTATCTGCCGAGTTCTGCGATATTTGAATCAAGTTCGGTCTGCGACATTGCTCCCAGGCGCCGCGTGACAGTTCCGTCCGTATCAAAGAACACCCAGGCGGGCTGATACGGAATCTCATACTCCGCGTAGACGTCTCCTGGTGTGTCGTCAATATTTATGAACGAGATGCCGTGCTTGGCTACAAAACCTTCGTAACTCGACGTGTCCCCACTCCAAGCAACTCCAACGATCTTCACTGAGTCACTATATTTTTGATGAACCGCCTCGACCGAGGGGGCTTCGCTATTGCAGGTAGTTCAACCAGGCGCCCAAAACCAAAATGCGACTGGCTTGTCTTTGATCTCTTTCGCGAGATCAAATTGCCGCCCATCAATTGTTGTCAATTGCCCAGATTGAACGGCACCTTGAGTGTTTGTGGGTAAAGAGACTGTCGTGTCGCCAACTGTTGTAGAGCTTCCGGATGCGCACGACGTTGCAACGGTCAATAAACCAAGAATGGCAATTATGTGAACGAACTTTCTCACGGTTCAAATGATACGTCCCTGGCCGGCAATGCGCCTGACTCACCTCGAAACAGCAAGACTATGCCGTATGACAACTTCGCTCTCACCGCTTGGAAAACCACGACCCACACAGGCACGTCTCGTGCCTGTTGACACAATCTCAGAGGAAGTGGCTGATATTTTCAGTAAAGGGATTACTGCAGGAAGTGGCGAGCCACTCAATATTTTTAAGACTATTGCTCACCACCCAAAACTGCTCAAGCGATTCATGACATTCGCGGGGTTCTTCTTGAATAAGGGGGTGCTCCCCGTCCGCGAACGCGAAATTGTCATCTTGCGTGTGGGGTGGAACTGTCAGTCAGTGTATGAATTTGGTCAGCACACAATCATTGGCGAGCGCGTTGGCTTAACAATGCAAGAGATTACAGATCTCACCAAAGACATCGGTGCAGTCAACTGGAGCGCCCGCGACCGCACTCTAATTGAAATGTGTGATGACCTCTGTCGTGACGATTGTGTATCCGACACAACCTGGCAACTACTACAAACGCACTGGAATGAGACTGAACTTGTCGAACTCATCATGGTTGCTGGCACATACCGTCTTGTGTCGGGATTTCT
>CANLAH010000135.1 GCA_947488685.1 Acidimicrobiaceae bacterium
ACCATCATTCTCACCGGATTCGGTCGGTCGATTGACCAAGAACTTATTCGGGCACAAACACATTCAGTCACTTTTACTGATGTCTTGAACCAGTCACTGTTTCAGTTGGCTCGACGCACCGATAATCGTTATGTCAGCGTCGCTCGGTCGCTCTATAACTCCAAAGGCAAAGCAAAAAGATTTCTACCCTGCTCGAAAGGGACTGATGGCAATCTGTGCCCTCGGTCGCGCAAGGTTGCCGTGCGGTCCCCTGATGGTCTGCATCTCTGTCCAGTCGCGTACACCATCAACGAAGCGGGGGTGACGGCTCCGTGTCGTGTTGCGATTCCGGGCGCAGCCCGCGTTGCAGCAGACATCATGCGCACGCTCGCGTTAGTTAGATGACGCGCAGCGTAAATGCAGGTGTGTTGTCGGGACGAAACGGCAAAATCACATCGTCACCGATTCGCTGAAGAAGACCGTCATAGCCAAGCAATGTTGTTTCTCCTTGTGGGAGCCCCGTGATGTGCACAATTTTACCGCTTGGACGTCCCATGACAATGGCGTAGGTTCCGCCGTCGATGCCAGCGGTGAGCCGCACAGGGAGTCCTTCAGATGTCACGAGCGAACTTTGGGAATGCGTTGATGACGAATAAATTGCGTCTCCATTAACTGACAACCACTGGCCAATAGCTAAGAGGCGCTCTTGTTGAGCCCACGGAATTTCTCCTGTCGCCATTGGGCCAACATTGAGCAACAAGTTTCCGCCATCGGCAACAATGTTGACCAACATATGAATGAGTTCAGTAGGTGTTGCATAACTGGAGTCATCTTCTGCTTCGTTATAACCAAAACTTGTCCCGATTCCGCGACACACTTCAAACTTCTTGGTGCCGATTGCTGGCTTTGTTGTGTACTCCGGTGTCGTAAAGTCGGCGTGGGATTTTCCGGCCATGACGCCTAAAAAGTCAAAGCGATCGTTGACGACTCCCTCTGGATTGGTGTTGTAAAAGTGCGCCATCAGATCTGCTGATCCTTCTCCAAAGCGTGGGTACCCGATGTCGTTCCACAACACATCGGGTTTATAGCGACTAATGAGTTCGCGATAGTGGGCGTCGGCATACGCGTGATAAGTGTCGTCCTGCGGGATAGCGCCATAGAGCCCTGCCCATCCGTCGATACCGAGTCCTTGGAATGTCCAATCGATTCCGCCTGAGTAGTACACCCCAAAACGCATTCCCTCCGAACGCACTGCGTCGGCGCATTCTCCGACAATGTCACGAGATGACGACCATGCCGAACCCTTATGCGGATTCGGAGTTGCGCTTGGCCACAACAGCACACCGTCATGATGTTTTGTCCCCATCACGCAATACATCGCGCCAGAGGCAGAGAAAAGTTCTGCCCATCTCTCTGGTTGCCACCCGTGAGTGGCCTCTAGCCATTCGGGAACAAAATCTTCATACGGCTTGTCGCCATATTTTTTGGCATGATGTTTTGCGACTGATGACTCAGGAAACTGAAGCGAGTTCCAGTACCACTCCGAATACGGGCTCTCGGTGAACGCTTCTTTTTCGCCCTTTTCTCGCGCAAGTGTGAACGGGTCGTCGGTGATTGGCGCATACGCGAGCATGGTTGACGGATACCAATGAACAAAAATCCCAAACTTGGCTCCGTTAAACCATGACGGCAGCTCGTGCGTATTCAGTGAATCAAAGTCTCCCGTATATTTCCCCATTCACATCACCCTAGTCCGTGTCGCTAGTGCGTTATTTGTTGGAGAAAATACTCAAGCAATTGTCATCCGAGACGAAGTGTTTCGAGTGGCTCTAGTCGTGCGGCTCGCGTTGATGGATACACGCCAGCCAAGACTGAAATCAACATCGCCAACACGATTCCGGCAGGTGGCAGCCACGACGCCAACACAAACACCCATCCAGAAATTTTGACTCCTGTAAAAATCGCACCAATTCCAAGCAACACGCCCATCACTCCACCCAGAAAACCTACGACAAGCGACTCCAGCATAAATTGTGCCCCGATGATTGCGCGGGAGTGTCCGAGTGCACGGCGAATACCGATCTCGGCCGAGCGCTGAATAACGGAGATTGACATGACGTTGGCAATACCGAGTCCACCAACAATGACTGCGAGTAAACCCATTGACACGACAATGAGTTGCAATTGACGATCGCTTTGTGCTGCAAGCTCTAGCGCTGCTGCTTTTATTTCCGTCTGTACTTCTTGGGGCCCGCCAAGGTTGACTGCCGTTTTTAGCGCGATGGCAGTTTCTGTTTCTGTACCATTTTTGCAACGGATATATACCTTGTTTGGCTGAATGTCGTTATCAACAAAGTCCTGCTCTGCGGCACGAAAGGCAATAAATACAGCATTGTCAAATGCTGGCTCAAGTTCTACTTTGTCAAGAATTCCGACCACGCCATACCGAATGCCATTGAGTTCGATCGTTCGCATTTCTCCGGGTAAATAGTTGAATTCACGGGCAAGACCAATGCCGATCACGGCGGCTCGAGTTGTTGCCGATTCATCAAAAGCATTTATCCAGCGACCGCTGATAAGTGGTACCTCTAAAACATTTGGCAACTGATCATCTACTGCAACAACGGGGATAGGAACAGTCTCAAACTGCGACTTTGCTCGCTCATATGGCGTCACCACAATGTTTGCCAACTGCGCTATCGCTGCAACTTTTTCAACCGTAATGACCTTGCTCGCTCGATCGGCTGCATCTTTGGGGAGAGTCGGATTCTGACGCCCCACGCTGCTTTGCGCAGAGACCAGCACGAGGTTGGTGCCAAGTTCGGTCACTTTGCGTTTGAGATCACCTTTTGCACTATCGGTGAGACCCACGGCAGCAATGATTGCAGCGACGCCAATCATTGGGCCCAATAGCAATAGGACAGTTCTTACCTTGCGCGCCAGTAGTCCACCGAGTGATACCCGCAGTAGATCTACAAACGTGCTCACTACACCACCGCCTTGCGTTCGTCCGCCACAATCTCACCATCAAGCATTGAAATTTTGCGATCTGCTGCTGCTGCAACTCCTGGATCGTGTGTCACCAAGATCACTGCACGCTCAGGAGAGCGCAGATTGGCAAATAACTCCATCACCATTGCCGCATTTTTGGTATCAAGAGCACCTGTTGGCTCGTCGCCAAGCAAAATGCGCGGCTCTGTCACTAGTGCGCGAGCCAGCGCAACTCTTTGTTGTTCTCCGCCTGATAGTTGAACAGGGCGATGGTCTGCACGCGGGAGTAGTCCAACTTGTTGGAGTGCCGTGAGAGCACGATCACGACGTTCTGCTGGTTTGTATCCACGATACAGAAGTGCAGTCTCAACATTACCGGCCGCGTCAAGATGCGGAATCAGATGAAACTGCTGAAACACAAATCCGATTGTTCGTCCTCGCACAGCAGTGCGTTCGGCGTCACCCAATGCGGTGATTTCTTTTCCGCATACTGTGATCGTGCCACTCGTTGGCACATCGAGACAGCCCAATAATCCGAGCATGGTGGATTTTCCGGAACCAGACGGACCGACAATCGAAACAAACTCACCAGAGAGCACCCGAAGTGAGACATTGCGCAATGCAAACACCGTCGCTTCTCCCTGGCCATAGGTGCGCGAGACGTTCGCAAGTTCCATTACTGCTTCTGCTGACATGGTTTTAGGTATTCTGCGTCACAGCATTTGGCTTGTCGGCTGCTGGATCAACATCAATCACGACAAGTTCGTCACCAGTGAGTCCCTCGACTATTTCTGCCCATTCTCCGTCGATCAGACCAATCTTTACTTTTACTCTGGTGATGGTTCCCTTGTCATTGACAACTCGCACTTCGTCAGTGTCAGATGCCCGCAACACTGCAGCAACAGGGACGGCGAGAACATTGTCTTTTTTCTCAAGAGTCACATCGATTGACACTTTTGCACCATCGACAGACTCCAGATCAGACGCAACCAGAACCTTTCCTTCATACGTAGAGTTTCCTTGAGCATCTACCGTTGGTGATTCGTCAAGTTCGCTGATCTTGCCATCAAGAATGCTTTCGCCAGCATTGAAGTTCACTTTTACGATCATCCCAGGGGATAATTTTGCGCGATCAGTCGGACTAACGCTCATCACAACGGTGAATACGGGCTCGGTCAGGTTAAAGAGCGTTTTTCCGAGCAGAACAAACTCGCCCGCCTTCACGTTCAGTGTTCCAATGCGTGACGGCCAGTTCGCAACCAACATGTCGCTCGGTTTAAAAATAATGCCGTTGTTGAGAGTGTCGACAGTGACCTTGACTGATTTCTTTCCTTTTTTCAGCACCGTGACTCCGCTGAGCACGCCATAGTCATCACCCGCACGCGCAGAACCAGAGAGTTGATATGTCACGGATGTATCAGCGGATACGGCCTCATCAGCAGTAATGCTAAATGTCGCAGAAGAACCCTTCTTGATAATTCCGCCGCCCACCAAACTAAGTTCCGGAAGATCACCAGAATCAATCGTGATGGTTGCCGAAGCAGGGGTCCCCACGACATAGGGCTGAGATCCGGCTAGGTAATTTGGGTCTGCAACCAACGACACGGTGAAGGCCTCGTCAGTTTCGACAACATCGTCAGCACGCGCATCAATGGTGAATGTCACCGTCGTGTTATTTGCACCAATTTGCAGATCATCCTGATTAATTTTTACGTAGTCGGTGCCAGATGCAGCAACACCAGTTGTGGCGACATAGAAATCAAGTGCCTGGTTTGATTTCACCGTGGTCTTGACCGTCATGGTCACACTGCGACCCTCGGCGACTTTGTCAGTAGACGCTTCAATCGTTAGCGTGCGAATCAGATCGGAACCATTTGCCGGTATCACTACTCGTGCTGCACTTGTTGAGCCAAGTGTGTAGGCCTCGTTCGTGCCCCCGAAGCTCTGCTGCTGAATAGAGATCTGCAGATCTTCTTCGTCTTCAATGACTGCATCTGTAAATATTTGCCGTGTAATGGTTGCTGTCGTTGTGCCCGCCGCTATCACGACGGTGTTATTTATCGTTAGGTAGTCGGCGTTGTTCTTGACAGCACTCACTCCGCCGGTTGATGATCCAGCCACGTTGAGATTGACCGTGAGGTCTGCTACCGGTGCCGCTGATGCAGTGACCGTGAAAACAACGGTTCCACCTTCAAGCACGCTTGAGCGATCTACAGCTATTGAGATAGTGGGGGCAACTCGGGGGAAACGGCGTGCCGACCCGGGCCCGGTGCCAGCCGCAGCAGTTTTTGCAGTTGGACTGATGACATATGCAACTGAGTTGTACTTGCCAATTGAGTATCCGGCTTGATTTTGACCCAAAGACACCGTG
>CANLAH010000136.1 GCA_947488685.1 Acidimicrobiaceae bacterium
ATGCGATCCATGTTGTGCAGAATCTGTCGCTGCAAGTTTGATGCATCAACTTCGTCCATGTCAACGATTCCTATTGTGCCAACACCAGCAGCAGCCAAATACAACGCCGCTGGTGATCCAAGACCGCCTGCACCCAGCAGCAACACTTTGCTTGCTAGTAATTTTGCTTGACCTTCAATGCCAACTTCTGGCAACAACAAGTGCCGTTGATAACGATTGCGTTGATCGGCCGTCAATGTCACAGGCATGCGCCAGGAGCGACCTTCGTCTTTCCATTTTCCGTATCCACCGGCCATCGACAGCACGTTGGTGTATCCAAGAATCTGCAGTGTCTCAGCAGCAAACGCACTGCGAACCCCACCTGCGCAATAGACAACAATCTCTTGATCTTTATCGAGTGCCTTTGCCTCGATTTGAGCCTCGAGGTGCCCGCGCGGAATATGCACTGCATCCGGAAGCGCACCTTGGTCGTATTCATCTGGTTCGCGCACATCCAAGATCAACACGGAGCCTGAAGCAATTCGTTGCTGAGCAACGGCAGTATCAATTTCGGTGATACGCGATTTGGTTTGCGCAAGGAGTTCTCTAAAACCAGCCATATTAAAACCCTACCTGCTAAGTCGGGATTCCAGCATCGCTCATAATCGTCGCCAGTAGTTCGCTGATATCGCCCACTGCCACGGCCCCTGCGCGGTCATCCATCGACGTGGGTTCACCATTGATGATGGCCACTTTTACTCCCCTCGCCTGAGCCCGCGGAACCATGTTGTTGACAGGTCCCACCGACAGCGTGGTGCCGACTGCAATCAAGAGTTCGCAATTCTCGGCATATGACAAAGCCTGATCAAGGATTCCTGGAGCAAGAGCCTGTCCAAAACTAATCGTGTCACTTTTTAAGATTCCGCCACATAGTTGGCAACTCGGATCAGGGTCTCCGGCTCGCACACGGTCAAGCGTTGATTGCATCTCACGCCGATCTTTACAATCCCAACAAATGCTGAATCGAAATGTTCCGTGAACTTCTACAACTTTGTCTATCGGAATACCAGACTGCTGATGTAGGCCATCAATATTTTGAGTGACGACAGCATCAAGTTTGTGAGCCGCATGCAATCCAACAATTGCGCGATGTCCATCGTTTGGAATCGCACTCCATGCCGGTGACTCTAAACGGGTACGCCATGCCAATTGCCGAATCTCGGGATTCTCCAAATAATGACTAAGTGTTGCAACTTTTTCTGCTTCTGGATTCTTGGTCCAGACTCCGTTTGGTCCGCGAAAATCTGGGATGCCAGAGTCAGTCGATATTCCTGCGCCGGTGAGCACCACAATGCGCGAAGACTGACGAATCCACTCTGATATTTGTGGCGCGGACATGGCTGTATTTTATCTACTCATCGGCACAGAATCATTTCCGTGCGACACATTGTGCGAACACATCTATGAGATGGAACACACTCTGCACATACCCGACACTGGCCTACTTCATCTCGTGCCTTGGCGAGATGAACTCGTCGAAAGCCTCGGCTACGACATCAGAGGCAGTTATGTTGAACGTTTCTGGCTCCCGATATTGGGGCCCACTGCAACGTGGATACTTCGACGCTCGGCTGATGTCTTTGATGCGTTCCCCCATGGCACAACAGTTGACCTTGCCGACATGGCTGCCACGCTTGGCTTATCTTTCGCATCAGGCAAAAACTCACCATTTGCGCGATCACTCCAGCGATGTGTGATGTTTGGCTTTGCTCAACCAACGCATGCCCATGCAGATGGTCTTGCGGTTCGTCGCGTTGCTCCACCACTGCCGCAACGCTTCGTTCAGCGACTGCCGCCTTCGCTTGCCGTCGCATTTAGTGAATTGGAAACTGACCCCACTGCACGTGCTGTACCATCGCGTCATGCAGTTCACAGCCAGCCACGCAACATCTGAGCAATGTGTCGGTGTTGGCGAAGCATTGGCACGGGCTTTTTATGATGATCCGGTCTTTGCATACATGCTGGGACGCAACGATTTTCCGAACTCCAAAGCACAACGTTTTTTTCGCACGTTTTACAACCTGCAGCTCTCACAAGAATTGAGCTATACCGCCCACGATGCCACAGGGAAATGCCTTGGTGCATCAATTTGGTGTGCCCCCGATGCATGGAAAGTACGACTTCGCGATATCGCCCGCATTGTGCCCACGATGACAACTGTCTTTGGTGCTGGTCTGCCTCGTGCGCTCATTGCTTTGCAGCGACTCGAACATCTGCATCCAAAAGAACCTCACTATTACTTAGAATTCATCGGTACAGATCCTGATGCACAAGGAAACGGTGTTGGTTCCGCGTTGCTTGCGCCGATGTTGGAGCGTTGCGACCAAGAACAAATGCCGGCGTATTTAGAGAGCAGCAAAGAATCCAACGTCGCATTTTACGCGCGACATGGTTTCAGCGTCTCGCACGTGATGCAACATCCGGGTGGCCCGAAACAATGGCTGATGTGGCGCGAAGCCACCCTCTGAAAAAAGTTAGATACCGATTCGTTGCGCGAGCAACTCACGGTGATAAGTCGGATCACCAAAGATCAGCTCACTTGACTTTGCACGCTTGAAGTACAGGTGTGCTGGGTGTTCCCAGGTAAAACCAATACCACCGTGAATCTGAATGTTCTCGGCTGCTGCATGGAAATATGCCTCACTGCAATAAGCCTTGGCGAGCGATGCAACTGAAGGAAGTTCGTCGTTCATCTCACTTGCACACCACATGCCGTAGTACGCAGCAGATTTTGCTGACTCAACTTCAAGCAACATGTCTGCACACTTGTGCTTAATTGCCTGGAACGAACCGATTGGGCGACCGAACTGAACACGCACCTTGGCGTATTCCACTGCCATCTCGAGCACCTTTTGTGCTCCACCGACTTGTTCTGCTGCAAGAGCAACCGCGACAAGGTCAAATACCTGAGACAACACGTCCCATCCTTTGCCCTCAGTTCCGATCAACGTTGCAGGCGTGCTCGCAAATTCAAGCTTGGCTTGCTTGCGTGTTTGGTCCATCGTTGACAATGCTGTGCGAGTCAAACCTTTTGCTTTTGCATCAACTGCAAACAAACTGATTCCCTTGCTTGTTTTTGCAGCGACAATGATCAAGTTGGCAGTGTGTCCGTCGATGACGAACATCTTTGTTCCGGAGATTGTGAAGTCAGTTCCGGATCCCTTGGCCTCGATTGTGACGCCTGATGCGTCCCACTTGCCGGATGGTTCTGTCACTGCAAGTGTGGCAATTGTTTCGCCACTCGCAATGCCTGGCAGATGTGCTTTCATTGCTGCTTTGTCACCAGACAACAACAATGTGTTGGCTGCAAGAACGACGCTCGAGAAATATGGAGCACACAACAACGCGCGACCCATTTCTTCAAGCACGACACCGAGCTCAACGAATGAGAACCCTTGTCCACCAAATTCTTCGGGAATAGCGAGACCTTGCAGTCCCATCTGATCGGCCATCTGGCTCCACACAGCAGCATCAAAGCCATCTGTTGTTTCCATCTGTTCGCGCACGGCTGACTCGGCTGACTTTGACTCCAAAAAGGAGCGGACCATCTTGCGGAGTTCTTCTTGTTCTTCACTAAAGGCAAAATTCATGAACTCATTGTGACTCCAAACAACGCACTCCCACAAATCGGAGTGTGTACACATGAGTACACAAGTCACGATAGGCTAAACCCATGGCAGACCTGGGCATTCGGCAACTGCGCCAAACACTGGCAGCAACTGTGCGACGCGCCAAAACCGGAGAACGCCTGATCATCACGATTGATGGTGAGGCCGTTGCCCAACTCGGACCAATCGACGCTCCTACCCACGAAGTAACTGTCGCAGAACTCGTTGCTCGCGGGCTCGTGATTGCTCCACGACGTCGAGTCGAGTACGTGTCTCGTGAACCTATTGTGCTGTATGCCGGGGTACGCATTGACCGTGCCGTGCAAGAGGTTCGCCAATGACACTTTTTCTTGACGCATCTGCTCTTTTGGCTCTTCATGTTGACGGCCCGTACCACATCGTTGCACGTGGTGCACTTGGCTCAGACCCACAATGGTGTGCAAGCGCATTAGCCCTGACAGAGACAATTGCTGCCATCGGACGTGTCACGGAAGAAGCCATCTTGCAACGAGACATCGAGGATGACGTGCGCAATACATGGGACTTTATCCATATCGTTCCTGTCGATCAGCGCTGTCTTGAAGATGCCGCAGTGATCGCACACGATCAGCCGATTGGTGTCTCAACAGCAATCCATCTTGCTGCTGCATCTCGCCTGCCTCAACCAGTGACTTTTCTTACGTTTGACTCTCGGCAAATCCCCGTTGCCCTCTCACTGGGCTTTGATGTTGTGTCAGGCTAGAGCCATGACCACGTTGCACTACTCCGACGCCGACCTAGAAATTCATCGTGTCGTCGTTGGCAAGTACGCCAACAATGTCTTTGTCGTTCGTTGCAAAGCAACCGGCGAGGCAGTGTTGATCGACGCAGCAGACGAGCACGAGAAACTTCTTGAACTCTGTCGTTCGCTTGGCGTGACACGCGTTCTCGAGACTCATGGGCATTTTGATCACATTCAAGCAGTACCCGCAATGCGTGAGGCCGGATACGAAGTCGCCGTCACGGCTCTAGACGCACCGTATTTAGTAGATGTTGGCTACGACGTATTTATCGCTGACGGTGATGTCATTGAAGTAGGACGCCTCCGTCTTGACGCAATCCAAAACCCAGGACACACTCCGGGTTCAATCAGTTTTGCCGTGCAGGGCGCACCAATATTGTTCACTGGTGACACACTTTTTCCGGGTGGCCCCGGCAACACAAAACTAAAAGGCGGTGACTTTGCCACGATTATTGATTCGCTTGACAAAAAATTATTCCGTTTTCCAGACAACACAATTGTTCTGCCTGGTCATGGCCTAGACACAACCATCGGCAACGAGCGACCACACATACAAGAATGGGTTGACCGTGGTTGGTGACGCGACTTACGTGCTTGGCGCAATGGTGCCAGCCTCGTTGCCAATTGCTCGCGCAACGGAAAATGTATCTCTCAACGCAAGACCACTTGGCACTAACAGACAGCTTCTTCGCCATATTTCTTCGCTTCGAAATGCATGGACACTCATATTTTTATATCTTCAGACAATCGCCATCATGTGGGGAGCCATAACGTATCCATTGTTCGGTATCCCGATTGCGTTTGTGCTTATGGGTCGTGCGCATGCACAATTTGCATCACTCAT
>CANLAH010000137.1 GCA_947488685.1 Acidimicrobiaceae bacterium
GCATAAATGTCGAGCAGGAAGACGCAAAGACAGCGATCTTTGGCTAGTTTTCCCACGACGGAATTGGTCCGTCCCTAGGTATAAGGAGTCCCCAATGAAGAAAGTTATTGCACTCGCTATGGTTGCCGTGATCTCCCTGTCGGCATGCGGAAGCGATTCATCAGATGCTGTTGATACAACAGTGGCAGAAGCAGAAGCACCAGCAGAAGCTGTTGCTGGCGACATTGTCGCTGTTGCTAGCGGTACAGAAGGTTTTAGTACTTTGGTTGCAGCGGTTACGGCAGCAGGCTTGGTGGAGACACTTCAAGGTGCTGGTCCGTTCACGGTGTTCGCACCTAACGACGCAGCATTTGCTGCACTGCCTGCTGGTCTGCTCGACAAGTTGCTCTTGCCAGAAAACCTCGCTGTGTTGACGTCAATCCTGACGTACCACGTGGTGTCAGGAAAGATTATGTCCACGGACGTGATGGCCGGAGACGCACCATCGGTAGAAGGTTCGACCATTGCACTCGGCACGACTGATGGCGTTCAAGTGAACGACGCAACTGTGATCGCTGCAGATGTTGAGGCTAGCAATGGCGTAATTCACGTCATTGACAAGGTGCTTGTTCCGCCAACGGTTGATCTCGCGTCACTCTAAAGTCAGTTGAAAACGGGGTAGCAGGGCTTTGGCGCTGTTGCCCCGTTTTTATTTATGGTCTGATTATTCGCGATACGGATGAACTCTTGGGGTAAATCGGTCATTTTGGGCTCTTTGGGGCAATGGGTGGTAGCGTTCACCCTGCTCATCCGCCGGCTGAGTGTCTGAGAAATCAGACGTCCCCGATACGTTATTTATCCTGTTCGAAAGCGAATTGTCCCTTGTCCGATACGACCCTAACTTCTGCTCCCTCCATGGGAACCTTTGACGCAGAAGGAACCTATGTAAACCGCCAAATCACCGAGCGTGATATTTCTACATCTTTTGCAGATGCGATCGACGACACTTTCGTCGATATTAAAGAAGGCAAACTCGTCACCGGAACCGTGGTGAAAATTGATCGTGATGGCGTTCTTGTCGACATCGGATACAAAACAGAAGGCGTTATCCCGCCGCGTGAACTTCATATAAAGAATGACATTGACCCCAATGAGGTGGTCAAGCTCGGAGAGAAGATTGAAACTCTTGTCCTCACACTTGAAGACAAAGAGGGAAGACTTCTCTTGTCCAAGAAGCGTGCTCAGTACGAAAAGGCTTGGGAGGACATCGAGCGCAAGAAGAACAATGACGAGTTCGTTGAAGGAGTCGTCATTGAAGTTGTCAAGGGTGGACTCATTGTCGACATCGGTCTTCGTGGTTTCTTGCCTGCGTCATTGGTAGAACTGCGTCGAGTTCGTGATTTGTCTCCGTACATGGGCAAGCCCATTCAAGCGAAGATTCTTGAACTAGATCGCAACCGCAACAACGTCGTGTTGTCACGTCGTGGATTCTTGGAAGAGACTCAAAAAGAGAAGCGCGACGAGTTCCTCGACAATCTCAAGCCAGGACAAATTCGTACTGGCCACATTTCAAGTGTCGTGGCGTTCGGCGCATTCGTCGATCTTGGCGGCATGGATGGATTGATTCACGTGTCTGAGTTGTCTTGGAAACATGTTGAGCACCCATCGTCAGTCGTAGAGATTGGCCAAGAAGTCACTGTTCAGATTCTTGAAGTTGACATGAGCCGTGAGCGTATTTCATTGTCGCTGAAGGCGACATTGCAAGATCCGTGGCAAGAGTTTGCGTCCGGACACGAAGTTGGTCAGCTCGTCTATGGTCGCGTCACCAAACTGGTTCCATTTGGAGCATTCGTGCAAGTTGGCGAGGGCATCGAAGGTCTTGTGCATATTTCTGAGATGTCAACACATCACGTTGAGGCTCCAGAGCAAGTAGTGAGTCCTGGCGAAGAACTGTGGGTCAAAATCGTCGAACTCGATCTGGCACGCCGTCGTATTTCGATCAGCATCAAGCAAGCCGCAGAAGGTGGCGAGTTGGCCGCTGAGTATCACGGACAATTCGAAGTTGATGAGCATGGCAATTGGGTAGGCGGAGACGACACGGAGCGCGAAGCTGCCTGGGCCGATTACTACAAGGAAGTTGGCGGCGAAGAGGCTGGGGCTAAAGATGCACCAGCAGAAGCTCCTGTGGCCGCTGCACCTGAAGCCGAGGTCGTTGACAACGCTGGCGATCAACCTGCATAGTTACGCGGGATGATACTGATAGGACTGACCGGGGGAATTGGTTCGGGCAAGTCCACTGTGTCGGCTTTATTGGCAGAGCATGGTGCCATCATCATCGACGGAGACGCAATTACGCGTGAACTGCAACGGGCTGGTGCGCCGCTGTTGGTTGAGTTGGCATCACGTTTTGGTGCAGACATTTTAGATAGTGATGGTGCGTTAGATCGCGCTGCGCTTGCGGCGATCGTGTTCGCCGATAAAGATGCGCTTGCTGATCTCAACAAGATTGTCCATCCAGTTGTCGGCAAAGAAATGGAACGACGCATGGCTGAACAACGCCAAACTGGCAACGTTGTTGTTCTTGATATCCCACTGCTTGCAGAGAATCCCCGTAAAGGGTTGAGTGGTGTCATCGTGGTTGATGTCGATACAGAACTCGCAGTGCAGCGATTGAGTTCTTTTCGCAATATGAGTCCAGAAGATGCGAGGGCTCGCATTGCTCACCAAGCATCGCGCGAAACTCGCCTTGCAATGGCAGATCAGGTGATCAACAACTCAGGCTCGATGCAGGAACTGAGTGCTCGAGTTGCCGAGGTGTGGGACTGGATGCTGACGCGTGAACATGCTGCCGACGATGCAGGCAAAAACGCTGATGGCATTTAAGGTCGAGTCGCCATTCACACCTGCTGGTGATCAGCCAGAGGCCATCGATCAGCTTGTTGCCGGAATCGAAAGCGGAATGCGCTTTCAGACGCTTTTGGGCATTACGGGTTCGGGCAAATCTGCGACGATTGCGTGGACTATTGAGCGCACGCAACGACCAGCGTTGATCTTGGCGCCGAACAAGAGTTTGGCAGCGCAGTTGGCGCAAGAGATGCGTGAATTCTTTCCTGATAATCGCGTTGAATATTTTGTGAGTTACTACGACTACTACCAGCCTGAGGCGTATATACCGTCGAGTGACACGTTTATTGAAAAAGACTCGGCGGTTAATGATGAGATCGATCGCCTACGACATTCGTCGACGGCTGCGCTGTTAACGCGCAGAGACACGATTGTGGTTGCCAGTGTTTCTTGCATTTATGGCATGGGAGACCCAGCCGAGTATCGGGGTCAACTATTAGAACTGCATGTTGGCGTCGACTATGACCAACGAAGCATTTTGCGACGATTAGTTGACTTGCAATACGACCGCAATGACATGGCTTTAGGTCGAGGTAATTTCAGGGTTCGCGGAGACACGATTGAAGTGCATCCCGCCTATGAAGAAACTGTGATGCGTATTGAGATGTTTGGCGACACGGTTGACCGCATCACCAGCATCGATACGGTGACAGGTGAGACTCTGCGCACATTCACAGAACTCATTGTGTTTCCGGCGACTCATTATGCCGCAGGCGCAGAAAACATGCGGCGAGCAGTGGTTGGGATCGAAAAAGAGTTGCAAGAGCGATTGCAATGGTTTGAGGCCAATGGCAAATTGCTCGAAGCTCAACGCTTGACGATGCGCACACAATATGACCTTGAGATGATGCAGGAGATGGGCTTTTGTAACGGCATTGAGAATTATTCGATGCACATTGATGGACGCCAACCAGGACAACCACCGTTTACCTTGTTGGATTATTTCCCGGAGGATTTCTTGTTGATTATCGACGAGAGCCATGTAGCGATACCTCAACTACACGGACAATTTGCCGGAGACAAGAGTCGCAAGGACACGCTGGTTGAGCACGGGTTTCGCTTGCCTAGTGCGCGAGACAATCGTCCGCTTCGATTTGAAGAGACAATGGAGAGAATTAACCAATGTATTTTTATGTCGGCTACGCCAGCGGCGTTTGAGTTAAAGCAAAGCGATCAAGTCGTTGAGCAGATCGTTCGACCAACAGGCCTGGTTGATCCTGAGGTAATCGTCAAGCCCACAAAAGGACAGATCGATGATTTGATTGAACAGATCTCTGGGCGGGTTGCGATTGGGGATCGAGTGTTAGTGACGACTCTCACCAAAAAGATGGCAGAGGACTTGACGGAATACCTACTTGAGCGTGGAGTACGGGTTCGGTACTTACATTCCAGTATCAAGACCATGCAGCGAATAGAGATTTTGCAAGGGTTGCGCATGGGTGAGTTCGATGTGCTTGTGGGTATCAATTTGCTGCGCGAGGGCCTCGATCTACCGGAAGTATCGCTTGTCGCTATTCTCGATGCCGATAAAGAAGGTTTTTTGCGAAGCCAGACATCGCTGGTTCAAATGATTGGGCGCGCTGCACGAAATGTTGCGGGTCAGGTGATCATGTATGCCGATCGAATCACTCCATCAATGGAACGTGCCATTACCGAGACACATCGTCGTCGTGAAATGCAAGTGGCTTACAACCTCGAGCACGGGATTAATCCTCAAACAATCCGCAAGGCGATGGGCAATATCTTGTCTCTGCTTCGACCTGACGAAACGGCTCCGTATCCCGGAAAAGGCCAGAGAAAGAATCACGAGCGCGACAAGGTGCAAAAAGAACTGAAGTCATTGCCGCAGCAAGAACTCGCTCGTCTCGTGCAGACCTTGGAGGAGGAAATGCATCAAGCTGCTGTTGACCTCAAATTTGAGTATGCGGCTCGTTTGCGAGATGAAATCAAAGACTTACGACGAGAACTACGCGACGCGGGGTAGTCGGTCGCTATTCTCTGACAGTGGCTGACAAAATCGTTGTACGAGGCGCTCGAGAGCACAATCTCAAAAACGTCAATGTCGAGTTGCCTCGAGATCAGCTCATCGTGTTTACGGGTCTATCGGGCTCGGGTAAAAGCAGTCTGGCCTTTGACACCATCTATGCAGAAGGCCAAAGGCGCTATGTAGAGAGCCTCTCGGCATATGCCAGACAGTTCTTAGGGCAGATGGATAAGCCAGATGTTGACATGATTGACGGTCTGTCGCCGGCGATCGCGATTGATCAAAAGGGAGGCTCGCGTAATCCGCGT
>CANLAH010000138.1 GCA_947488685.1 Acidimicrobiaceae bacterium
AGTCCTTGCACCGGTGAGTCATCCCAAACATCAGATGTGGCTTGACACCACACTGTCGTATCTGCTGGCAGATGGTGTTGTGGCCCACGAGATGGACTCAGATGGCCAATGGCACCGTGTTGGACCACTTGATTTCATCGAGGACAATGATGCCCAGGCGCGTCTGTATCGCTGGGCAGCAGATGCTCAATTGCGATTAGGCGTCCCTAGCACCGCATCTCCCAGTCAGGAGTAATTCATTCACTCTGCGTTTACCTGATTTACACCCTGACGGTTGGGTATCTTGTCTAGGTTTACTGGTCAAAGAAAACAAAAAAGATGACAGAAAGAAGTATGGGAATGGAAGAACTACGGTCCGGATTTCATCAGCAATTAGATCTCTTGCGCCAGTCGCTTACAACGCTCATCGCGTCGGTTGTTGACGCCATTCCACGGGCAACAGGTGCACTTCTTGGCGGCGACTTAGAAGGTGCAGATTATTTGATTCAATTCGATGACGAAATGGACGCTCGATCGATAGAAATTGAAGAACAGTGCTATCAACTGATCGCTCTTCAGGCTCCGGTTGCAGGCGACCTACGCCAAGTGGTGTCTATTGTTCGAATGGTTGCAGAAGTAGAGCGTTCAGCAGATCTCACTGTCAATATCTGCAAGGCAGCACGCCGAATATATGGCCACGATTTAGATCCTAAACTGCGCGGAATCATTACAAAGATGAGCGAACAAGCACAGAATCTCTTTTCGGCTGCTCTTGAAGCGTTTGAAGAGAACGATGTCGCGAAGGCATCTGCAATTGATGACATGGACAACTATCTCGATAGTTTGCAGCGCCAATTCATACAGTCAATATTTGAGAGTCATTCTGCCGGGAACATCGATCTTCAGGTCGCTATTCAGTTAGCAGTAATCGCGCGTTTTTACGAAAGAATCGGTGATCACGCCGTAAATATCGGAGAGCGTGTGAGATACATGGTGACAGGCTGGCTGCCAGAACATAAAGGCGCTGCACGGTATCGACGTGCGAATCCGCAAGACGATACCGACGGTGTTCCAGTAATACAGATGAACCGTGACGTCGTTTGATCTCACTCAATGGCAAATCGCTGTTGACGCACTACCGCTCGGAGTTATTATTTTTGCTGAGAACGGCAAGGAAGAGTGGCGAAATGCTGTTGCTTCCAAAATGGGTGGGGTTCGACACACAGACGTCTTGATTGATGAAGCCATCGACCAGGTAGGTCGTCTTGTCCTGGCGGGTGAAGCGACAACGTCACAACTCGATCTTGCAGGACCACCACCGAGGGTTGTCAACATAAGAGGCTTGCCGTTGTTGTCTGGTGGTGTCGTAGTGACAGTCGAGGACATTACTGAACAAATACGAACAGAAAAAGTCCGAACAGACTTTGTAGCAAATCTAAGTCACGAACTAAAGACACCTGTTGGTGCAATCGCTATCCTTGCCGAACTACTTGAAGGCGAAACAGATCGTGAAACGGTGAAGAAGTTGGCACTGCGAATTGAGTCAGAAACTCATCGCATGACACAGATGGTGGACGATCTTTTCGAGTTATCCGGAATTGAGACACAATCACTGATGCAGGCTCAGGTAAATCTCTGCGAAGTCGTGGCCGAAGTAGAGAGAATTATCTCGACGGTTGCGCTGTACTCCGGGATCGCAATAAAGACACATTTTGATGACAAGCCGATGCTCGTTCTTGGCGACAAGACTCAGTTGCTATCTGCAGTGAGCAATTTGGCGGAAAACGCCGTCAAATACAGCAATGCTGGTGGCATTGTGGAGATGACCCTGTGGCATGAGGGCAAGGATGTTGTGTTGTCCGTGTCTGATCAAGGGATCGGTATCCCAGCGGACAGTTTGCCCCGCATCTTTGAGCGCTTTTATCGGGTGGATAAAGCTCGCAGTAGGGGCACTGGCGGCTCAGGGCTTGGTCTATCAATCGCACGACACGTTATTTCCAATCACCACGGAACCCTGAGCGTGACATCTTCAGAGGGTGAGGGGTCGGTATTTTTGGTCAAATTACCCCAATTAAAGATGAACACGCCGTAAACCGTTCATCTTGTGTTCACCTTTAGTTCTTGCTGGGTCGGTGTTACTTGATAAACATAGGGACACAAGAGACAACTCATGAAATGAGGTGACATGGCGTTTCGATTGGTACCGCGTGATGAGGGGTTTTTTCCACTCTTCGAACAAGCCGCAGACATGGCCAATGACTGTGCCCATCGATTACTGGGCATCTTGCACTCAGTGCCACCAACGGAGGCCGAAGTCACCGCCATGATGACAGCAGAGCGACAAGCAGACGAGGTTGTTCGCGAAGTGAATCGCCGTCTTGAACGCTCTTTAGTGACGCCGTTTGACCGTGAGGACATTCAGTTACTGGCATCAAGCCTTGATGAAGTGACAGATGAAATATTTGCGGCTGCTGATTTGGTCTTGCTGCATCGAGTGACGAGTGATCTACCGGGCGTCTATGAGTTGGCAGAAGTTTTAGTGCAGATTTCGCACGCCAACTGTGCTCTAGTGAGAAGCCTTAAGTCAATGCGTAAAATAAACGAACAGGTAGATGCAATAGACGAGATGGAGAGTTCCGCAGACCGCATTTTCCGACGCATTACGAGTGAGCTATTTTCTGGACGACACGACGCACTCGATATTCTGCGCTGGAAAGAAATCGTCGAAGCAATCGAACGTGCAATTGATGCGGTCGAAGATGCGTCTGACATGATTCAGTCAATTGCCGTCAAGCACGCCTAATCTGCGATGACGAATTTTCTTCTGTGGTCGGTCATTTTTATGGCGTTGGCTTTTGACTTTGTCAATGGGTTCCATGATGCTGCAAACTCCATAGCGACCGTCGTTGCGACTCGCGTACTCACGCCTATACAAGCAGTTGCTTGGGCAGCATTCTGGAACTTCATCGCGTTTGCAGTGCTCGGAACCGAAGTTGCAAAAACAATCGCAAAGGGAGTTGTAGATCAGGGAATTATTTCTATCGGAGTAATTTTCGCAGCACTTATAGGCGCAATATTTTGGAATGTTCTTACAGCGTGGCTTGGACTGCCGAGTTCATCATCGCACGCCTTGATTGGCGGCATGGTGGGGGCAGGTGTCGCAAAGGCTGGAGGACATGTTGTCTTGCTTGACGGATTGAAAAAAACTGGTGTATTTATTATTTATTCGCCAATGATCGGGTTGGGCCTTGGATTGCTGCTCATTGTCGTCATCATGTGGATTGTGCACAACTTCAAGCACGTCACATTGACAAATAAAATATTTAGGCGACTTCAACTTGTCTCTGCAGCGGCCTTTAGCTTGGGACACGGCGCAAATGATGCCCAAAAAACGATGGGAATTATTCTGGCCCTGCTGATTGCGACAAATAAGGTTGGCCCAGAAGCAGATGTCCCGCTGTGGGTGGTGCTCTCAGCGCATTTCGCCATTGCGCTTGGAACAATGTTTGGGGGATGGCGTATCGTCAAGACGATGGGAACCAAGTTGACCCGCATTCAGCCAATGGGAGGATTCGCTGCTGAGACAGCAGCAGCGCTGACGCTGTTCTTTACCTCTGCAAAGGGAATTCCAGTATCGACAACGCACACCATTACTGGGGCAATCGTCGGCGTCGGATCAGTGAACAGATTAAGCGCGGTTCGATGGGGAGTTGCCCGTCGTGTGTTGTGGGCCTGGATATTTACTATTCCAGGAGCAGCACTTGTGGCTGCAGGTGCATACGCAGTCGTGGCGTTCGTTTCATGAAACTGGTTTGCAGATGAAAAAGTGGTGGCTAGATCGCCGAGCAGTGATATTCCTGTGCTTTGCCGCAGTTGCTTGTGCCCTGATTCCAGTGTGTCCAGATAAATTTGATTGGGTGGGCATTTCGGTGACAAGTGTGTATGTGGTGTTGGGTCTTGCATCGTGGCTCGACCATCTAGGCAGGGCGCGTTCTGGAAGCAGTCGGTAGAGAATGAAACTGTGGCGGCGGACACGGGAAATAGAAATAACCGAGATAGCCACTGATGTAAATCCCGATCATATTTCTCTCACGCAGATGCGAACTGCGCTAAATGCTCTACCAATCGGGGTGGTTATCTATGACGCAGGCGGAAACGAATGGTGGCTTAATCGTGCTGCACATGTGGTGGTCGATCAACAGCGGGACCATCAAGACATGGCGCGCACGATGACTACCTTGTCGAACAAGGCATTACATGGCAGAACATCAACCGTACTTGTCGATGTTGATGGGCCTCCCGGACAGACCCTCGAGATTCGTTCGGTCTCACTCATTAACGGTGGTGCGTTATTGATGATTGAAGACGTCACGGAAAGAATCATTACCGATCGTGTCCGAACTGACTTTGTCGCAAATATCAGCCACGAATTAAAGACTCCAGTAGGTGCTCTTGCGTTGTTGGCAGAGACCATTGCAGGTGAGGCAGATGAACCAGATTCCGATATTGAACGTCTTGCCAAGCGAATGGTGGAGGAGTCCCATCGAGTGGCCCGCATTATCGATGATCTTCTTGAACTCGCAAAGATTGAGTTTGATGGTGTTACAGATCAAGCGCCAGTAAACATCCAGACAATTCTCTCGGAGGCAGTTGGGCGCGTCAATGCGGTAGCTGTTGCTAATAAAATTCTCATAAGTTCTGCACAGATTGATGCAGATATCGTCTGTCATGGCGACGCTCGTCAACTGGTTTCGGCAATTACAAACCTGTGTGAAAATGCAGTGAAATATAGCAATGTGGGCGCGCAAGTTGATGTCGCCGTTACTCGTGAAAGCGGGTATGTCACCATTTCGGTTGCTGACTGCGGAATTGGTATCGAGCCCGAACACCTTGATCGTGTCTTTGAACGTTTTTATCGAGTTGATCAAGCCCGCAGCCGACAGACCGGAGGAACAGGTCTTGGATTAGCAATTGTTCGGCATGTGGCAGCAAATCATGGCGGGGAGGTGAACGTAGTGTCAACTCCAGGTGAAGGGTCAACGTTTTCACTGCGCTTACCCATGGCGAGAGGGTAAACATGGGTATGCCAACCGTTCTTGTCGTCGAAGACGAAGAATCATTTATTGAGGC
>CANLAH010000139.1 GCA_947488685.1 Acidimicrobiaceae bacterium
GGCCAAACCAACTGGTGTGAGTTGGAAGATAAGTAACAAGAAAGTCACCGTCACTGCTAAAGCGACAAAGGGTGTGACCTATAAAGTCGCAGCAACTCTTAAGACCGGCAAGAAGACTGCGAAAACAGGTACATGTAAAATTGCATCTTCAAAAGTGACATGTTCTCTAACGCTGTCAAAAGGGACATGGAGTTCGTCACTGACCCCGACATCATCAGGAAAAAAAGGGACTGCCGCCACACGGAGTCTTACGATTAAGTAGGACTATTAGTTCACTTGGCGAGTGTGGCCCTCCCAAAAGGGCTCACGCAATTTAAATTTTTGCAATTTTCCTGTAGATGTACGCGCTAGTTCAGAACGGAACTCAATTTTTTTCGGGCACTTGTATCCGGCAAGTTTTATTTTTGTGTATGCAATCAGTTCGTCTTCGGTGAGCGCAGAACCGGGTGTTTTGACAACAAGTGCCATTACGAGTTCTCCCCACTTGGCATCAGGGATTCCGATGACTGCAACTTCTGCAACGTCAGGGTGAGAAAATACGGCGTCTTCGACCTCGATCGAACTCACATTTTCTCCACCAGAAATAATGACGTCCTTCTTGCGATCACTGATAGTCAGGACATTTTCTGAGTTAATGACTCCACCATCACCCGTGCGAAACCATCCATCAACAATTGCAGCGCTGGTAGCTTCTGGCTGATTCCAGTATCCCTGCATAATCACGTTGCTTCGGGCAAGGATTTCACCACTAGCGTCTGTTTTCATTTCGACGCCAATAGCAGGAACTCCTGCAGCACTGAGTTTCGATGCGCGCTCGGCTGGTGATAGATGATCAAGTTCGGCTCGCGGTCTGTTGATAGTTAGCAAGGGTGCCGTCTCGGTGAGACCGTAGATCTGATTCAGTTGCCAACCCAGTTCAGTCTCGATGCGCTCGATTGTGCGGGTAGGAGGTGGTGCACCTGCGACCACCATACGCACTCTGCCACGACCAGGAATCTCACCCTGCCATGTGGCGGCTGCATCAAGAATTGCGTTGGCGACTGCAGGCGCACAACAAATCAATGTGACGCCATGTTTTTCAACACGACGCAAGATTTCTGCGCCATCAATTTTACGCAAGATAATGTGCTCGCCACCCATGCCGGTGACTGCATAGACCATGCCCCATCCGTTGCAATGAAACTGCGGAAGTGTATGCAGGTACACATCTCGATCGTTGACGCCCATATGCCAACCAAAGGTTGCTGAATTCAGCCATAAATTGCGATGCGTGAGTTGTACGCCCTTTGGACGGGCAGTGGTGCCACTCGTGTAATTGATTGTTGCCGTGAAGTCTTCGTCTGGTTCCCAAGACCGCGGTTGTTGGTTAAATGCATACAGTTCCTGATCGGACTCCGCGCCAATGACAAATCGATGCTTGGCTGTGACGCCAGCAAGTGATTCGTCAAGTTCTGGGTCGACAAGAAGAACTTCAGCACCGCTGTGCTCCATGATGTATGAAATTTCTTCAGCGACAAGTCGAAAATTAATCGGAACAAGAATGCGACCAGAACCACTTACCCCAAAAAAACTTGTCAGCAATCGCGCAGAGTTTTGACTGACTACTGCTACTCGCGCACCCTGGGCGACTTTGAGTGCATCAAGTCCAGCCGCCTGAGCACGAGCACGATCAGCCATCTGTTGGTATGTCTGAGTTCCCCATGACTCTGCAGGTTGATCTGACTCGTCAACAAAGGCAACCCTGTCGCCGTATACCTGCTCTGCTCGACGCAGATGATCGATTACTGTCAACGGCACTTTCATGGTGCTCTACCCCCTTGAACTACGTCCGAACTGTACTAGTTAGGGTCGCAACAAGAGAAGACGTCAGATGACGTTGAGGGCGTCAAGTGTGTTGGCCGCCGCACCTGTCGGGTCGGCAGTTAACGTCACGTGCTTACGCCAGTCGGCGCGTTTTGTCGCCCAACTCACAAAGTCATGTGCGGATCCGGTGGCAGTCGGAAGCGATGCGTTGACTCCACTTGTGATTGCCCAACCATCAGTTCCGGGAGAGAGAGCAAATGACGACTGACCCGATCCGGTAAAGACAAGGTTCACGCCTTGTGTGCATGTTGCTAATGCATCTGCACACATTTGTGGCGTTCCGGCAAGCATCCATTCAAGTGTTGCATTCAATGCGTCAGGATCCTGGGGCAAAGCGGCCGCAGTCGGTACTGAAAAACCAATGTCATGGCGTAAGTGGCAGTAGTGATCGAACACAATCGCATTAGCCAAAAGATGCATGGGATGAGCACCAAGATTAGATAGCGGAACAACTGTGTCATTCATGGGTGGTTCTTGCAGCGCGCTTAATGCTGTAAATCCGATTTCACTCCACTCGTCGTATTCGGCCATGACTTGTTGTGGGGTCCAGTTTTTACGCGCCTGTACTGGAACCTCTGCATCAACTTCAGCATCTTTTCCGGCGCCACCTTCGATGGTGTCTGGCCCAGCGATGGAATGAAAGACCGAAGCCATATGACACGCGACATCTTGCACCCGCCAGTCAGTGCAACCAGACGGTGCTGCCCACTGTGCAGGTGTTAGTGCGTTGAATATTTTTTGTGCTCGAGTGATCTCTAAGCGAAGGGCTGTAATTGCAATTTTGGACATCCACAAAGATTAGTGGATATTCGGGGTGGAGATTTCACCGAGTTTCAGCGCGTGCGCAGGTGCCCGCCTTCGGGAAAATCGTCTGGCCGCTCCGTTTTTCGCAGGGTGACTGCAATTCCAGTGTCTGTATTGTTGATATCAAACGATTTCACTCCGGTATGGGCGGGCGGCCCTGCATGCGATCCATCACGTACATCAAATCGAGCACCGTGGCGCGGACACGTCACGATGTGTCCCTGCAGTAGCCCAGTGCTAAGAACTACATCTGCGTGGCTGCAACGGTCTTCAATTGCATACAGCGATCCTTTCACGCGGCAAACAAGAACGTTCGTCGTACCGGCAACACACGACATCATCTGACCATCAGCAAGAGCGCTGACGTCGCCAACTACGACCTGACTATGAGATTCCAAAATTTGTGTCCTTGATTACTGCGCCGACAAGATCAGGCGGAGAATTGTTTGATGTAACGATTGATTGTGTCGTGAAAAAAGCGGATGCGGTTTTCTTGAGCCGGCATGTAATCACCGCGGTATCCACGTGACTGCAAACCTGCTTGTTGGGTAGACCAGATTGCAACGTCTTGATCGATTGCAGAACCACAACTGACTTCGCCAACTTTTCCTTGGACGTGTTCTACTTGATGATCTATAGACACCCAGTCACGCATGGCGTTGGAGTAATACTCTTTTGATCCGGTAGGGAAGAGCGTGAGATACCACATATCAAACCAACATTTTGTCGGATCGGTGGCATGGGGGCGTGCCATCAGAAAAATACAACCATCGGGTTTCATGCTGAACGATGTATTTGGAAAAATTGTGTAGTGGTAGTTATCTGTTAACTGTTCGTCAGAATAACAAGAGAAGTCATAGCCTTTTTGTTGACCAAGTTCGCGCTTGCGCCGTTGCAGAGCCAAACGCAAACTAGGAAGATCATTGCGATACGGCTCGGGGTCCAGTTCCCAAAAATCAAGATCTGGCTTGAGGCTTTTAAAGGTGACATCTGAACTGCCTTCGTACTGAGGTCCTGGAGCGCCACCGGGCATCAACATGCGTGCGTGCCCAGATGCGTACATATCAAATTGACAGCCAGAGTAATGCTCGTTCATGACCGGCAATGTTTGTGGATGCACGTATGGAAGGTGATAGCTCTCGTTGAAATTGTCCTGCACGCATTTCCAATTGAAGTCGCTCTCAAGCGTCACCCAATGTGTGCGCTTCATGTTGTGCATTTGATATGAATCAAGTTGTTCGGCGACAGGGCTGAGATATTCCTGCAAGCTTGCGCAACTCTCGTCCATATTTATCCAGATAAAACCCGCCCATGTGTCGCAGGGAATCTCTGCAAGGTTTCTTTTGCCGCACGGTGTTCCCTGCGGAAAGTCTTCTTCGCAATACACCCAATTCAGTTGACCAGTGTCGGCATATCGCCAGCCATGGTACGCACACTGAAATTCTCCGCCCGCTAGTGAACCGCGTTCAGTCGAAATAAGGCGATTGCCGCGATGCTGACATACATTATAAAAAGCACGAATCCGACCGTCAGTACCCCGAGAACACAGAATTGATTCACGACCAATATCAATTGTGATGTAGTCGCCTGCAAGAGGAACTTGGTTCACCATTCCGGCGATGAGCCACACCTTTGTCCAAACGGCGTCCCATTCGCGTTGCATATAATCTTTCGAGTAGTACTGCTCGCCGGCAATTGGGTCTTGAGAAAGAATGGGTTCGGCAACACCATCACGCGCGATGCCACCCCGGAGTTTGGGATTCGGAATTACATCTGTCATATGCCCCCACTGACTATTTGCTAGATAACTCACTCTAACTCATCACCTGCAAATGGCAACTGCCGTCAAAAGAGAGACGAGAGAAATTCGTCTATGACCTGAACATGTAAGCGCAAACCCTCGCGCCATTTGGCGATCCATTCAGGTGGTGTTTCGGTGGCAATCAATTGTAGATAGTCACGGACAAGGTCCGGCAGGGAATCAACGCCGGGAGCCAACTCGTTGTATAGGCAGAAGTCGCTACACCCTTGATGAGGTGCGTCGTCAATATCGACCCGACGAGACTTTTTCGCAGTCTCATCTGTGCGTGATTGCAATACTGCCCATGCCGGATCTGCGTCGGTTATTGCTGGCGTGCTGAGATCTTTTGTCCCGACGATGAGAAGTGTCGGCTTAGTTATCGATTGGAAGAATTGTGAACTCATGGTCTTGGTGTAACCCTGTGCGGCAACAGTTGCACACACGCGCACATCAGGAGCGAACTCGTGCAGATACGAGGTGGTCGCTAGAGCCGAGAGGCCTCCATAACTATGACCGCCAACAATAATTTTTTTTGTATCGATTGATTGTTCAAGCCATTGCACAAGAGGTGCC
>CANLAH010000140.1 GCA_947488685.1 Acidimicrobiaceae bacterium
CCAACCCCGCCCAACACGACCCAACGTCGCGCCGACAATCCATCGCCTACTTTCACCAACCCAATTGGGATGCAGTTATCGCTTGCCTCACCGACACTCCGCCGCTCTATGCACCCGTAGCGAGTGGGCCTTACTTAATGAGCAAGTTCAAGGCGACTGTCTAGCACTACGAATTTCTTGAGTACTGGTCTGGATGATTTAATCTGCCACCGTACTTTTGAGCAAAACACGTATCCGAGGCCCTTTACCGATATCGATCATTTATGAAATGTCCGAGTAATCATGCTTGAGCTGCCAAACTCAATCCATGTCAGAAACATGGGGATGGGCCGGATCACTCACTGAGTTCCTGAGCACGCCAAAAGAAGTCTGGATTCAGTCGCTCGAAGATCACCATCGTCGGATGTGGGGTGCGCAGGCATCGGGCAGTCAACGCGCAGCTTGGATCGACGAGCACAAAATCATGTCGAAAGCCTTGCGGCTTTGTTTAGACGCCGCAATACCAGATGTCCAATTGTGGTCATTGGTTTTCGAATACGAACTACCGATGGAGGGTGGTCGACGGCCGGATGCAGTCATTCTCACAGGTCGTGCAATCGTCGTTTTGGAGTTCAAATCTGCTGGATCTCCTACGCAAGGTGACATTGATCAAGCTATTGGATATGTGAGAGACATCTCCGACTATCACGGCGAGTCTGCAGGAATTCCAGCTTTTGGGATTCTGGTTCTTGCAGGGGCTACGCCAACATTTGCAAAAATAATTGACGAGACCCCCGTAGTCGGACCGGACTCATTGCATCAATATCTTTTCTCTGCTCATCGTGAAGGTGTCATCAACTTGTTGTCGTGGTTGAATTCTCCGTATAGGCCATTGCCGACACTCGTAGAAGCTGCACGCCGCATATTTCGTGATGAACCCCTGCCACATGTACATACTGCGATAGCCGCCGGAATACCAGAAACAGTAGATTTATTGGGACAAATTGTAGATGGGTGCGCCAAATCTGGATCACGTGCACTGGCATTCGTAACAGGTGTTCCTGGAGCTGGAAAAACACTCGTTGGTTTGCGTCTAGTACATGAGCGAGCCGCCACGCACGGTCGCGCTACTTTTCTTTCCGGAAATGGACCGCTCGTGCAGGTGCTACAAGATGCGCTTAAGTCTCGAGTGTTCGTAAGAGACTTACATGCATTTATAAAGACATACGCTCTCAATCAACGAAGTGCAGTGCCAGAAGAGCACATCATCGTTTTCGATGAAGCACAGCGAGCTTGGGATGCTCGCTACATGCATGAGAAAAAGAATGTTGCGCGATCCGAACCTGATTTGCTGATAACAATTGGTGAACAGATAGAAAACTGGGCGACCATGGTCGGCCTTGTCGGAGAAGGACAAGAAATTCACTCCGGCGAAGAATCTGGAATAAAGCAGTGGAGAGAAGCATTAATCCAGCCAACGAATACAAAGAGTTGGACTGTTCATTGCCCCAGAAAATTGGCGAACGACTTTAAGGGTTTATCCGTCGTCACACACGAAGAACTCGACCTTGACGTAACACTTCGATCAAAACGTGCGCAAGACTTGCACGAATGGGTTCGCCTTCTACTCGACGGAAATCTTCCTCTCGCGAATCGAACTGCGGTAAAAATCCACGCCGCTCAATACCCTATGTACCTGACTAGAAATCTTGAATTTGCAAAAGAATATGCGAGGCAGCGCTTCTTTGAAGAACCAAACCAACGGACCGGATTGATTGCAAGTAGCCACGCAAAATTATTGCCGAAATTCAATGTCGACAATTCATTTCAGGCAACAAGTCATATGAATGTTGCAAAGTGGTATAACGCTTCAACATCAGATTCAAAATCGTCCAATGCACTTACTCAGCCTGTTACTGAATTCGGTTGCCAAGGGTTAGAACTTGATCTTCCAATTCTTTGCTGGGGTGAAGATTACAGATGGAAAACAGAGAGCTGGTATTTGACGCCAATCAAACGAAGGTATCCCCAGGACGATCCGAACTCCCTGCTTCTAAATACGTACAGAGTTCTCCTGACACGAGGTCGTGATGGGCTCGTAATTTATCTACCCGATGATCCCTCTCTCGATAACACACAAAATGCATTGCTTGCAGCAGGAGTCAAATTTCTTCCAAGTCAAGATGAACTGATTGCAGTCTGATCACAAATACCTTCATCGAAATTGGTTTTGGTTTTATTCCAACATTGAGTTCTAATAATATGAGAACGTGACCCAGTCCCTGCCGTTGATTGATGTGAGTGCCTTGTTGGGCCGCGGCGGAGACATGACCAGGTGTGCGAATGAGATTGATCGGGCATGCAGAGAAAGTGGCTTCTTTCGGGTGACAGGGCACGGGGTCTCGGCCGAGTTGTTTAGTCGCATGGATGAGTTGGCTCGAGATTTTTTCTTTTTACCAGAGGGTCAGAAGGCTCTGGTGGGGATGCCACTTGCTGGGTCGGCGTGGCGGGGATGGTTTCCTGTTGGTGGAGAGTTGACGTCGGGTGTCCCCGATCGCAAAGAGGGTTTATATGTCGGTGAAGAATCGCGATTAAGTGGTGTGCCACTGCATGGACCCAACTTGTTTCCCGATTTTGTTCCTGACTTAGGGCCAACAGTGTTGGAGTGGTTTGCCCAAATGCGCGAGTTGGGAATGGCGTTGATGCGTGGAGTTGCAATGGGATTGGGAATGGACTCACTGTGGTTTGAGAACACGATTGCAAAAGATCCAACATGCTTGTTTCGTATCTTCCACTATCCCCCTACTACTGGTGCCGCTGGCGAGTGGGGTGTGGCAGAGCACACCGACTATGGGTTGCTGACGATCTTGGCGCAAGACGACTGTGGTGGATTGCAAGTGCGCATGCCGAATGGTCTATGGATTGATGTGCCAGCCGAGCCAAATGTTTTTGTGGTCAACCTGGGAGACATGCTTGATCGATTGACGGAGGGGCGATATCGGTCTACTCCGCATCGGGTGCGCAATGTGAGTGGACGTGAACGATTGTCGTTTCCATTTTTTATGGATCCGTCGTGGGATGCGCAGGTGACAGCGTTGCCGTTGGCAGGCTCGCCGGTTGCTGATGATGCGGCACGTAGATGGGATGGCACGAGTGTGCAGGCGTGGACTGGCAACTATGGCGAGTATTTAACAGCCAAGGTCTCGAGGGTGTTTCCTGATCTGTTCAGTTCGCTTGGCTAAGCCGAGAAACAAAAATGGCGACACATCGCTGTGTCGCCACTCTTCGTAATCAGCGGTTTCATGGAACAAAAATCCATGCCAATCTCGTGGCTGGTAAGTGTATCCATTCAGAAAAAACAGGGCCGGTCGAGTTTCCCCAACCGGCCCTGACTACTTGATGTTTCCCTAGGACGTGACCCCAGGTGAGAAGTTTCGCGAGCACCTCATCGTTCGTTTTATAGGAGCCCCAAGTCGGAGTCGAACCGGCACCGCCAATTTCACGAGATTGGAATGCTGCCGTTACACCATTAGGGCACCTGAGGCCATGTGTACGGCGAGTATCCCAGTTGTGCAGTACATATTTTGAAAGTTGGTTGCGATGAGAATTGGGACGCTTTGGCTAGATACTCTAAAGAGACACATCACGAGTCTTGGGAGACGAAAATGACTAACTACAACCAGGTGTACATCAACGGCAAATGGGTTGCACCAAGCAGCACCGACACGATTGAGGTTTGGGATTCGACCGATGAGTCGGTCATGGCCACTATTCCTTCATGCTCCGCCAAAGAAGTAGATCTCGCCGCTCAAGCAGCGCGCGCCGCATTTGATTCGTGGTCGTCACTTGACGCACAAGAGCGTGGCAAGTACATGAGTCGAATTGGTGATGGCTTGGCTGCACGCATGGACGAGATTGCCTCAGCCATCTCGCGCGAGACTGGCATGACAAAGTTTTTGAGCCAGATGATTCAGGTTGGTTTGCCAATCAACTCATTTAAGCAAGCAGCAGCAATTGCCGAGAACTACTCGTACTCACGCGAAGTTGGGTCATCGCTTGTGGTGCGCGAGCCGATTGGTGTTGTTGGTTGCATTACGCCGTGGAACTACCCGTTGCACCAAATCGCTGCCAAGGTGGCATTTGCAATGGCCGCTGGTTGCACCGTGGTGCTCAAGCCAAGCGAGATTGCACCACTTGACGCATTCATCCTCGCCGAGATCATTGACGAAATTGGTTTGCCTGCAGGCGTGTTCAACATGATCACTGGCACCGGCCCAGTTGTCGGCGAAGCAATGTCGGCACATGCCGACATTGACATGATGTCATTCACGGGATCAACCCGCGCAGGACGTCGCGTCAGTCAAGTTTCTGCTGAAACCATCAAGAAGGTTGCTCTCGAGTTGGGCGGCAAGTCGGCCAACATCATTTGCGCCGATCTCGACACAGAGACATTTGCAAAGGCAGTGTCATCGGGTGTTGGCAAAGCCTTTCTCAACAGTGGACAAACATGCTCGGCACTCACCCGCATGCTCGTGCCAAAGGCTCGTCTCGAAGAAGCAGAAGCAATTCTGACCGCAGCAGGCAATGCAGTTGTTGTAGGAGATCCATTCGAACAGACAACTCACCTTGGACCACTTGCATCGGCCGCACAACGCGATCGCGTGAATGGCTTCATCCAAAAGGGAATCGACGAGGGCGCAAAGGTTCTTGTCGGTGGTGTTGGAGTGCCAGAGGGCGTGTCAAAGGGCTATTACGTCAAGCCAACTATTTTCTCGAACGTGACAACGTCGATGACGATTGCCCAAGAAGAGATTTTTGGACCAGTCTTGAGCGTCATTGCTTACAACGACGAAGAAGACGCAATTCGTATTGCTAACGACACGGTGTACGGCCTAGCCGGCGGCGTGTGGGCTGCCGACAAAGATCATGCGATTGCAATTGCACGTCGCATGCGCACTGGCCAGGTTGAAGTCAACGGTGGAG
>CANLAH010000141.1 GCA_947488685.1 Acidimicrobiaceae bacterium
TCATCGACGCGCTTTGGGCATACGGTGTGTTGCATGGTGCTACTGCGTCTCCATACGACGCTCTCAATGGGCTCCGCGGTATTCGCACTCTGCCTGTTCGTTTGCGCCAGCAGTCAACATCAGCATTACAAATTGCTACCGCACTGCAAGATCATCCGCAGGTTTCCCATGTGATGTACCCCCACCTCTCATCACACCCTCAACACGAACTCGCCATGAAGCAAATGTCGTGCGGTGGTTCACTGGTCGCATTCGAGATCGCAGGCGGAATTGACTCAGTACGACGAACATTTGCTGCTCTTAAGATTGTCCGCTCAGCAACGTCATTTGGTGGCCCAGAGACGCTCCTCTGTCATCCTCAGACCAGCACACATGTTGGATTGCCTGCTGACATGCTTGCCGCTATGGGTGTCACCGACGGCCTCGTTCGACTGTCTGTTGGTCTTGAACACTCGGACGACATTATTGCCGACGTCGTCGCTGCTCTATCCGCACGCTAAAGCGCTCCTACTTTTTTGGTGGTCGTGGAAAAAACCCACTCGTACGCTGCATGTACTCTGCATACCCTGGCTTGCGTTTCATCATTGAACGCTCCAGCATTGGCACACCGCTTACTTTCATTAAGAAAAATGTCATTGCCACCGGACCAATTAAGCCGATTGCGCCTGACCCTGTTTCGGCAGCAACAATGGCGATACCCCACCACACGAGTGAATCACCAAAATAATTTGGATGCCGAGTGATGCTCCATAGACCCGTGTCAAGAACCTTGCCAGAACTTTGCGGATCTGTACGAAATTGAGAAAGTTGACGGTCCCCGATCACTTCAAAACTGATTCCGACACACCACACAACGATTCCGATCACTGCAATGGGACCGATACCAGGGGTTGAATCGGCGTTTCCGAGTTGCACGGGCAGAGAAACCAGCCACATCAGGGTTCCCTGCAATCCAAAGACCGTCACCAAACTAAAGATCGCAAACTGCGAGCCGCGCTTCTTGCGCATCGCGACGTAGCGCCAATCCTCGCCCTTGCCGTGATTGCGGATATACAAATGAATCGCTAAACGTAATCCCCATATTGTCACCATTGCTGTCAGCAGATTTCTACGAGATGCGTCTCCGTCAATAGTGAGCGCAACCACCCAGGCGACCACGACAAAACCTAAGCCCCATACAACATCAACTATTGATGCATTCTTGAGAACAACACTGAGCACCCAGGTAAATAGCATCAGAGCGACTATCGCAATCGCGCTGTACATCAATGCATCGCCTTTCATATTTCTCCCCTATTTGCTAAAAGCATTACTTCGCTAAGTTTTCTGTCCATCTCTAACCATTGTGCATCAAGCCAAGCAACGAACTCGGCACCTGACGGAATGTTTTCCCTAGCGTGGCGTGTAATGACGACGCGAGCAGCAGACTGCTTGGCCGCAACTTGTGAAAGCATCCCCCTGAAATTATTAAGTCCGTCAAATCCCACATGGGATACGGTAATTACATCGGCACTGGGAACTGCTGCAATGAGTGCCGCCGCTCCTGCAAACTTTGGAGGGAGCAAATATTTCAGACCTGCGAGCAATGCTCCGCGCTGCGGGTCTCGATCTCTTAGCTTTTGAAGTACTTGTGCCTGCTTTTTGGGATTAGTGCGTGTGCCCTCTGGAAAAATAATAGCGACGTCTCCGTCGGTCATTCCCTCCGCCATCTCGGCGATACCAGTAATTTCAGTTTGTGTATTGAGAGCCCGTCGATCAACAAAGTAATTCGGCACTCGACGACCAACAACATCAAGACACGGATCAAAGGAGAGTTCTTTTTTTAAAACAAAACGTGGCTTTAAATGCGCTCGGGCAGAGAGCACCCATCCAACAACCAGTGCATCAGCGATACTGGCATGGCGACATAGCGCAACAATTGGCCTTGCACCCAGTGTGTCGAGACCTTCAATCTCAACACGCAACGAACACGTCACGCGCAATGCGCCGACGAGTCGTGACGACCACCATCGCTGAATCGCATAATGAGCCGAACGCCGATGGGACTGTCCAGAGATCCACAGTGCACCTGCCATCGCTACCCCTGCCAGTTCTAGCCAGCACCAACATGTGCCAAACGTGAGCAATCTCACAATCGGTAGTCGCAGCTTGCCACGAATCAGATCAATGATCACTCCCCCGACTAGCCAGAGCGGCGCAAGCACCAGCAACAGAAGGGCGACGACGATAAGCCCACCGATTGAGACACATCGACGCAAAAGAGCACTTTCCACGACCAAACATTAGCCAAAAATACGTAATGATTACGAAGGAAGCCTGATTTTATTGAGTTTCAGGTTGACAAATAGTATAAATTCAATGACATGACTGACGCCGTAGTGACTTCGCCACAGATGGCTGGCGACACGGTGTCCTTTACTGTTAATGGTCAGGCCGTCACTGTTGCTGGGGATCATCCTCATTTGCTGTCGGCACTGCGAGAAGAACTCAACATCACATCTGCAAAAGATGGATGTTCGCCATCGGGGCAATGCGGATGTTGCACCGTCATGATTGATGGCAAAGTGCAGGTGTCGTGTCAGTACTCACTCGCCAAAGTGGCTGGCAAAACTGTCACAACACTCGAGGGCGTTGACGAATCTGAGCGTCAGAAATATGCCGAGGCTTTCGCAGCGTGCGGCGGACTGCAGTGTGGGTTCTGTATTCCCGGAATCGTGATGCGAGCAAAAGCCCAAGTTGACAAAAAGGGAGCAGATCTACAGCGACACGATATGGCTCGACACCTTGGGGCTCATCTTTGTCGCTGTACTGGATATGTCAAGATTCTTGACGCGATTGAAGCAGTTGCTCAAGGAACGCCCGTGCAGGTGGAAAAGCCAGGCGGCATCGGATCACGGGGCATGAAATACGAAGCACTCGAATTGGCTTTGGGTGATCGTGACTATGTTGATGACATTCGCATCGACGCAATGCTTCATGGCGCCGTGCATCTCACTGCGCACACTCGCGCCCAGATTATTGATATTGACACATCTCTTGCATTAGCAGCATCTGGAGTTGTGGCGGTTTTTACTGCTGCAGATGTTCCAGGTGACTTATATGTCGGAATCATTCATAAGGACTGGCCTGTTTTCATTCCAATCGGTGGACAAACTTCTTTTGGTGGCGATGTGCTTGCATTTGTTGTCGCCGACACTCTTCGTCAGGCACGTTATGCAGCCACTCTTGTCAACGTGACATATAACGAGCTGTCTCCTGTCGTCAATGTTCTGACCGCACTTGATGATTCTGAAATTGCAGTCTGGAATACAGATACCAACATCTTGTCGCGTAGCGAATATGCACGTGGAGATGTTGAAGCAGCACTTGCAGCAAGTGCACACGTCGTGACACAGATTTTCCAAACTCAAAGGATCGAACAAGCATTCCTCGAACCAGAAAGCACTCTGGCGGTGCCCAATACCGAGACCGGAACAATGCATGTGTACTCCGGCGGTCAAGGCGTTTGGGACGATCGTGATCAAATTTGTGCCGTACTCGCTCTTGATCCAACACGCATCACCGTTGAGTTGGTATCAAACGGCGGAGCATTTGGCGGCAAAGAAGACATGTCGAATCAAGCCCAGACTGCACTTGCTGCTTGGGTCTTGCAACGGCCTGTCAAATGCACATTTTCGCGCGAAGAAAGCCTGCTCGTGCATGCCAAGCGGCACCCCATCAGAATGGAATACACCGTTGGTTGTGACAACACAGGTCTCCTTACTGCAGTGAGAGCTCGAATGGTGGGCGATTCTGGCGCCTACGCGAGTGTGGGCATGAAAGTGCTTGAGCGTGCAGCAGGTCATGCCACTGGTCCGTATCACACACCCACAGTTGATGTCTCGTCTGTTGCCGTGCGCACCAATAATCCTGTCTGCGGTGCGTTTCGCGGTTTTGGTGCCAACCAAGCGCAATTTGCAATGGAAGGTTGCCTCGACCGTCTCGCCGAAAAGTTGCACATCAGTGGTTGGGACATTCGCAAACTCAATGTGATTCGACCAGGACAAGTGTGGGGACCCGGCCAAATAATGGATGATGGTTGCATTGGTGCTGAACGCTGCCTTGATGAGATCAAGCCGCGCTACGACGCTGAGCGTGCAGCAGGCAAAGCAATTGGTTTGGGTTTGGGTCTCAAAAACTCTGGACTCGGAAACGGCTTTCGTGAAGTGACTCGAGCGGTCGTGAGATTTTGCAACGATGGAACCGTTGAAGTACGACATGGTTGGACCGAGATGGGACAGGGTGTTCATACGGTTGCACTACAAGTCGCCGTAGAAGAGCTTGGTATTTCTTCTGACGACATTCGCGTCATTGTTGATACCACTCGTCAACTTGGCTTTGGACAAACAACCGGAAGTCGTGGAACTCTTATGGCTGCGGCAAGTGTCCAACGCGCCTGCCATGCCGCAATCGCGGACGGTCGCAAACCAGAGGTCGACTACATGGGCGAATACGTCATTGACTGGACACAGCATCTTGGAGAACCAGGGGTCGAGAATCCACTTATTCACTCCACATTTGGATACGCGGCACAAATGGTGGTCATAGATCGTGCAACACAAAAAATCGAGACAGTTATTGCAGTGCACGATGTGGGTCGTGCGGTCAACCCGCAACTCTGTGAAGGTCAAGTTGAAGGATCAGTGCATATGGGTCTTGGATACGCACTCACTGAAGATTTCCCATCGGATGAGCGTGGCTTCCCCACCAACATGACATTGAAATCACTCGGCATTTTGCGACCAAAAGATGTACCACCAATCGAAGTCACCCTTGTTGAATGTCCGCAGCCAAATAGTCCCTATGGCATCAAAGGTGTTGGCGAAATAGGACTCGTTCCAACTGCACCTGCCGTTGCTGCGGCATTGCATGATGCCGACGGTGTCTGGCGCGACTCATTGCCGATGACTGCCA
>CANLAH010000142.1 GCA_947488685.1 Acidimicrobiaceae bacterium
ATCAGGTGCAGGGAGCACCACAAATGAATCGGACACGGCAGTTACTCAACTCCCAGACGTTGCGCAACCAAGTGAAGACGAGAATCAGGCTGAACAACGGCAACTCGCACAAACGAGGAACCGCCTGCGCCGTAGAAATCTCCAGGACTCACAAGCGCCCCACCGTGGCGCGCAAGACGCTCTGTAAATTGCCACGCGTCATCGACTGCAAACCACAAGTAGAAGCCGCCTGCGGGCAATGCGACGTCTAATCCAGACCACTCTGCCAACACACGAGACATTGTCTCGAGTCGCGAGCGATAACGATTGCGCTGCACCCGAACATGTTCGTCGTCGTCAAGGGCGGCGACTCCGGCTGCTTGAGCCGGACCCGGAACCATGAACCCTGCATGCTTTCGAACTTCTTTGAGATAATCAACCAGGCCTGCATCGCCGGAATAAAAGCCAACGCGCACGCCTGCAAGGTTTGAGCGCTTCGATAGTGAGTGCACTGCCACCACGCCTTCAAGTCCGTGTTGCAAGATTGATTGTGGTGCAGAGTCCCATGTGAACTCGGCGTAACACTCATCACTAAAAACCGGAATACCGTATTGGCGTCCCCATGCCGCAGCAGCACCAAGATCATCAAGTTGTCCTGTGGGATTGCTTGGACTGTTGACCCAAAGCATGAGAGCACGGTCTCGATCGATCTGTGACACCGACGCTAAGTCAAGGTTTCCGCGCGCATCAGCAGGCACTGCCACTGCACGCAGTCCAGCAAGTGTCGCTCCCATTTCATATGTTGGATACGCAATTGCTGGATACAGAACCGTGTCACGCTCTGGAGTTCGTAAATGCAGATACTGCGGAGTCGTGGCGACAAACTCTTTTGTGCCGATACATGCTGCAACGCACGACGTGGGGACATCAACGCCAAATCGCCGTGCGATCCACCGCGCTGCTGAACGCCGTAATGCCTCGCTTCCGATACTTGCTGGGTATCCGCGCTCTGCTCCCGAATGAGAGAGAGCCTCAATGACTGCATCTAGTGGAGGGTCGCATGGTGTTCCGATGGACAAGTCAACAAGACCACCCTCATGTGCGTTAGCCAAATCGATATACGCATCAAGGCGGTCATACGGATACGGCGGTGGAACAAAACTGACGCGATCAGGGTTTGTCATAGAGCTCCAATATTGTCTGTCGTGCGGCCTGTGGCAAATTGGCGCAATCGACCAGCCGAAGCATCTGATAATCGCACCCGCACGAGAGTGCCTTCATCGCTTTGTTCTTTCAAGACAACTTCTCCTTCGCGATGAACCGACGCCAGCACGTCTCCCCTGTCATACGGAATAAAGAGCTCTGTCACCGTTGTGATTGAACGCATGCGGTCTGCCAACGTGCGCAAAAATATGTCAAACCCCAAACGTTGAGTGGCAGAGATTGCCACGCTGCCTGGGTTGTTCGCTACAAGTGATGCTCCAAAGTCTGCAAGCACGTCACATTTATTGAAGACAATAAACTCAGGAACTTGATCCGCATTGATTTCGGATAAAACTTCTCGCACTGCGGTGACTTGCTGCGTTGGATGAACTGCACTTGCATCGACAACATGCACCAACATGTCTGCTTCGGCGGCAATTTCAAGGGTGCTTTTAAACGCTTCGATCAAACCGTGTGGCAGTGCCCTCACAAACCCAACTGTGTCTGTGAGCAGAACAGGTTCTCCTCCCGACAACGACAAACGCCGCGTCGTCGGATCGAGTGTCGCAAACAGACGGTCTTCAACAAGCACTCCTGCATGCGTAAGTGCATTTAACAATGTTGATTTACCGGCATTTGTATATCCGACAATGACCACACTTGCCAGACCACTGCGGTGGCGACTTTTGCGTTGCAGAAGTCGTGTCTGGCGAAGACCCTTTAGATCAGTCTCTAGTTTTGTGATGCGTCCCATGATGCGACGACGATCAACCTCAAGACGTGTTTCTCCCGGACCGCGTGTGCCGATGCCGCCGCCTTGCTGAGATAGTCCCCCACGCGCACCACGTCGCAACCGTGGCAGTCGATAGCGCAACATCGCGAGTTCAACTTGCGCTTTACCTTCTAGCGTGTGCGCATTTTGAGCGAAAATATCCAAGATGACTGCCGTTCGATCAAGCGCTGTTCTGCCAAGTCTTTTTTCAAGGTTGAACTGCTGTGCTGGCGTGAGTTCATTGTCAAAGACCACTGTGTCGGCATCTACAGCAAGACAGACTTCGTGTAACTCATCTACTTTGCCCTTGCCGATATACCACGCAGAGTCCGGAACTTCTCGGCGTTGTGTCACACGGGCCGCCTCGTCGGCGCCGGCGGTGTCAATTAACAACGACAGCTCATCAAGACCTTCTTCGGTTTCGTCATCATTGTGTCCTCCAAGTGTGACACCCACTAACACAATGCGTTCTCGGCGAGTTCGCTCAATGAGTGTGGCCCCGAGTGCCTCCTGATACGGATTACTCACACATTCACCGTGACGGTTTTTAAAAACACGATTGGTCCGATCAGTGTTGCACGACCATTGTTGTCAATACGCACTCGCGCATCGCCGCCGTCCATGTGCACTAATACTTCTTCTGCACTGCGCGGCACAAGACCCCACACCAAAGCGGCTTCTGCGGCTGCGCAAGCTCCGGTGCCACATGCCTGCGTGATGCCCGCACCACGCTCATGCACGCGCATCGTGATGGCATGCGGTTCTGGACCTGGTTCGATGATTTCAAGATTAACGTCGGGGACTTTTTCGCCTAGCGCCTTCAGGTCAACGCCAGAAACATCGTCTACTCCCACCACCGAGTGGGGATTGCCGAGCGACACATGGCGAGCAGGACGATCGGGATGACATTCCAAAAGGTGCCACTGCGTTGGCTCTTGAATTGGTTCTACGGTTCCCATGTCGGCGCTGATGTGCAATGTGTCGTTATCCAAAACTTCAAGCACCGTGACGCTGCGCTCACCTGCGTCGGTAGAAACGATGTAGTTTGCGCTGCTACGTGAGTCATCAATTTGATGCGCTGCTTGCACGAGACACCTGATGCCGTTGCCACTCATCTCGGCGCGACTGCCGTCAGCATTAAATAAAATCATTGTCAGATCAGTCGGTGACTCTCGGCCCAAGACAAGCAATCCATCGGCGCCGACTCCGTGATCTCGATCGCACCACCGGCGTGCAAGATCGGGCCATTCACCTTTGGGAACACCCTGTGCAAGATCGAATACCAAGAAGTCATTTCCGGTTCCGTGATGATGTGAAAGCGAGTACTGCATATCCCCTGCGAACACTATGCCAAAGCCGCCATCACCAACGGGGCGATTTGCCCAACGGGATCACTAGAGACATCGACCCACTCAATGCGGGGGTCGCGGCGGTACCAACGTTCTTGGCGAACAGCGAACTGACGGGTATGTAAGACGATCTGATCTACAGCCTCATCTAGAGATGTCTTGCCCTCAAGAAAGCCGACGACCTCTCGATACCCAAGGGCTTGTCGGGCTGTCTCTGACATCGCATGTGGCTCGTTGAGCAGTGCCTCTACTTCGCCCACCAACCCGCCTTCGATCATTAACTTGGCGCGTTCTTCAATGCGCCGAGCGAGTGCGTCTCGTTGCCAACGAATGCCAATCTGGCGAACATTGCTCGTAGCGAAATCAGCAATTCCTTTGCCGAACGAACTGAACGTCGTTCCGCTTCCGCGACACACCTCAAGTGCTCGTACGAGCCTACGCTTATTGTTTGGTTCAATTTTTTGAAGTGCAACAGGATCTCGTCTTTGCAATTCAGCAACAAGCAATGTGACGTCTTCAATGGCATCCAGCTCTGCGCGAATCTCGGGCCATTCTCCCGGCATTGATAATCCGTCAACCACGGCAGTGACATATAAACCTGTTCCGCCCACAACAAGTGCTCTTTTGTTCTGACGCTCAATCTCTGCAAGAGCCGTCACTTTTGCTTCTTGGAATGCAGCAACTGTAAATCTCTCGTGAGGTTCTGCGAGGTCAAGACAAAAGTGCTCAACCTCCGCACGATCCGCTGACGTGGGTTTTGCCGTTCCGATATCCATTCGTCTGTACACCTGCATTGCATCTGCAGCCACAATGCTGACCCTGTGAGGCATCGATCGGGCAACAGCCATCGCAACGTCACTCTTGCCGCTTGCAGTTGGCCCCAACACCACCATTGGCGGTGATGCATCTTGTGAAGTCACACAACCACACTAAAGGGCACACTTGTGCGATGGGTTGATTCAAACAACACCTCGCGCAATTCACCCTCTAAGTGGTGACGACCACCGCGCGTTATTTCGATCGTGGCATACGAGCCAGCGCGCAATGGCGTAGGTGAAACGAAATGCACAAGTTTGCTTTGCCGTGTACGTCCGCTTGTGACATTTTCGCCACGCCTGCTTGGTCCTTCAACTACAACTTCTTCAATGCGCCCGACGCGCTCTTGGTGTTTGCGCAAAGCACTGCGCTCGACGACCAAATTCAGACGTGCGAATCGCTCTGACATCACGCCAGGATCAACGAAGTCATTGGACATTGTTGCTGCTTCTGTACCTGCTCTGGCAGAAAAAATAAATGGATACGTGGCGTCAAAATCGGCTTCTGCTGCCACCTCAAGAGTCTTGACAAAATCGTCTTCTGTTTCTCCGGGAAACCCAACAATGAAATCAGACGTCACAGCAAGATCCGGAATCAATTCACGCGCTTCACGCAAACGCTCCAAGTATCGATCAGCCGTATATCCGCGATGCATTAATGCCAAAACACGATCCGATCCGGATTGCAACGGATAATGCAGGTGCTCACACACCGCCTCTGTGTCGGCCATGGCGTGTAAAACATCGCTA
>CANLAH010000143.1 GCA_947488685.1 Acidimicrobiaceae bacterium
CAAACAACACGAGGTCGGCAGCCCGAGCGGCCTCCTCTACTTGGCGGCTCACTTTGGTGTCGAGTTCGGAGCCACCTGGCATCCATCCACCCGTATCAACCACACTGAATTTCTTGCCAATCCACTCGACATCTCGCTCAAAACGGTCGCGGGTGATACCCGGTTGATCCTCGACAATTGCTACCTGAGCGCCCAAAAACCTATTGAAGAGAGTGCTCTTGCCCACATTGGGTCGTCCGACGATCACTACGGTTGGCAATCGTTCAGTCACGCATGCATTGTACAAGCGGTTTGCGCGAGAACGATGAGCACTAAAGTGAATCTGTGAGCGTGACGAATACATCGCAAGTTGAACGAGTACTTCTCGCTGCTCCCCGCGGCTTTTGTGCTGGTGTCGAGATGGCTATCAAGGCTCTTTCATGGATGGTTCGTACGTTTCCTGCTCCCGTGTATTGCTTTCACGAGATCGTGCACAACAAGTCTGTCGTCGATCGATTCATCGCGCAGGGCGTCATCTTCGTCGATGATATTGATGCGATCCCTGTTGGAAGCCCAATCATGTTGTCGGCACACGGCTCGGCGCCCGAGGTGGTGGCCAACGCTATTGATCGTGGCGGCTACGTGGTTGACTCGGTTTGCCCACTTGTGACCAAAGTGCACCACGAACTACGCGTTCGCTCAAACAAGGGATACAAAATCATTTACATCGGCCATGAAGGCCACGAAGAGGCCGTCGGCACCATGGCGGTTGCACCACATGCCACCACACGAGTCGAGAAAATTGAAGATGTTGCTTTGCTGCCCGACACAAACGAACCGCTAGCACTACTGGCACAAACAACACTTTCGCATCGCGATTGGCAAGAGGTGGCGCAAGCAGTCAAAATTCGTTTCCCACAAGTTTGGCAACCTGGCAAGAGTGATCTGTGTTTTGCGACCACCAACCGTCAAACCGCTCTCATGCACATCGCAGAGAAGTGCGATGCCATCATTATCATCGGCTCTGCCAATTCATCCAATACTCTTGCTCTCGAAAAACTAGGCAAGTCGATGAATTGTAAAACAGTTCTGCGCATCAACTCTGCTGACGAAATTCCTGAAGGCCTAGTAGGAACCGTTGGCGTTACTGCAGGGGCATCAGCACCAGAAGAACTCGTACTCGCTGTAGTCAACCGACTCGCTCCGCGTTTAGGAGTTGAAGAAGTTCGGCTCACAACCGAAGATGAGTACTTTCCACCACCAAGAAACATTCGACAACTCCAGCATGCAATCGAGCAAGCCTCTACGGTCATGATTGGCGGCAACTTTTTAACGGGTCAGCACCTCGATGACCGCTCAGTAAGCGCCAGCACCGTGCTGCAACAACTCACGAATTAGTTGCGCCGCACTTTGCTCTAGTTGCACCGCACTTTGATCTAGTTACGAGGTACTTTGCTCCACGCAATTTCACGATCGACGCGCACGTCGCCTGGAAGACCGAGCATCCGCTCACCCAGAATGTTTTTCATAACTTCGGAAGTTCCCCCCTCAATGCTGTTGGCGCGAGCACGCAAGAATGCTTTAGGAACAGAATCGAAGCTCATCGCCGTTTCCGGTCTTACCATTGCATAAGAGCCGTACAGCATGCCGTGCGCTCCCATCAGTTCAATGCAGAACTCATAAGTCTGCTTATTCAGATCGGCACTGGCCATCTTTCCGATTGAACCCTCAGGACCTGGCACTCCAAGTTTTCTGTTTTGTCCAGCGCGAATATTTGTCAGTCGAAGAACTTCAGCGCGTATCCACAACTGAGTCAGTTTGTCTCGAGTTGCTGCATCTCGTTGATCTTCTGGCATCTTTTCCCAAATCTTCATTGCTTCACGAATCGGACCAGAGGCCTTAGGTGGAATTGCTCCACCAATTGCAACGCGCTCATTCATCAGTGTTGTCAAACTCACGCGCCATCCGTCGCCTGGTCCGCCAAGTGTCTCCGAGACTGGCACGCGCACATCAGTAAAATACACCTCGTTAAATTCGGCTTCGCCGGTCATCTGGCGTAACGGGCGAACCTCTACTCCTGGTGCGTGCATATCCACCACTACTGCAGTCATGCCAGCGTGCTTGACAGCCTCAGGATCTGTGCGCACAACAAGCAAGCCCCATTTTGAAAGATGCGCCAATGTTGTCCAGACCTTTTGTCCGTTGACCAACCATTCGTCACCATCGCGGATTGCCTTCGCCGAGAGACCTGCAAAATCCGAACCTGAACCTGGTTCTGAAAACAACTGACACCAAATTTCTTCGCCAGTAAACAATGGTCTCAAGTATTTAGTTCGCTGCTCTGGTGTTCCCCACTCGACAACGGTTGGTCCGCACATTCCGTATCCAATCGGATTTCGTGCGTATGGATTCGGACTTCCAGCAGCGGACAATCTTTCGCTCACGATTTTCTGATGCTTAGGCGACAAACCGAGGCCACCAGCGCCGACGGGGAAATGCACCCATGCCAGACCGCGATCGTACTGTTCACCCAAAAAGATTTCCGCTTTTGTTTGGCGTGGAGGAAATGCGTCAAGCAGTGCCGTTACCGCATCATCTATCTGCTGCTCGTCCGCCAACGTCTGTGTTTGTGCTGTCGACATATGTACCCCTTATATTTTTCTTTTGATCCAAACAAATCTAGTAACCCAACACACTTTACGCTGTATTGGTCTTGTGAGTTCTCCATCCAGAATTGCTTGACGTAACAATTTTTGGGCTAACTTTTGGCTATGTTTCCTGGACAAATCGCAACCGTCACCCCTGACAAGCCTGCCGTCATCATGGCTTCGACGTCCCAAGTCATTACCTATAAAGAACTCGATGAGGCGGCCAACCGTCTCAGCCAGCTGCTCTATCAACATGGTTTGCGTCCTGGCGACCACATCGCAATTTGTCTTGAGAATCATCCGCGTTATTTCGAAGTCATCTGGGGTTGCCACTATGCGGGAATCATCTATACCGCGTGTTCAAGTCGTCTCACCTCAGACGAGTTGACTTACATCATCAATGACTGCAACGCGAAGGCCTTCATCACAAGCAAGTACAAAGCCGATCAGGCCGCCGAAATCGCAGATGCAATACCGAATGTCGACCTACGACTCATGCTGGATGGCGTAATTGATGGCTACGAAAAGTACGAGAACATCGTTGCTCAGCAGTCCCCGCTTCCACTAAACGACCGTGTTGACGGATCGGACATGTTGTATTCGAGTGGAACCACTGGACGTCCGAAAGGCGTCGCACTCAATCTCGGCAAGCTTCCGCTCGGATCTCCAAATGGCGTCACATCACTTGGACAATTCCTGTTTGCGATGAACGACAGCACGATTTACCTTTCGCCAGCACCGCTGTATCACGCAGCACCTCTGCGCTGGAACATGGCAGTGCACCGCGTAGGTGGCACAACGATCATCATGGAGCATTTTGATGCCGAAGAATATTTGAAGTTAATCGAGCAGTACGACGTAACCCACTCTCAGACAGTGCCAACAATGTTCGTTCGTCTGCTCAAACTTCCTACCGATGTACGAACCAAGTACGAAACCAAATCTCTGACCCATGTTTTTCATGCCGCTGCACCATGTCCGATTGACATTAAGCAGCAGACCATCGCATGGCTCGGACCAATCGTCCACGAGTATTACGCGGGCAGCGAAGGCAACGGCTTTGTGTACTGCAACTCCGAGCAGTGGCTTGCCCACCCGGGAACCGTTGGCCAATCTTTGCAGGGAGTCATTCACATTCTCGATGACGATGGCAACGAGTTGGAGATCGGTCAAACAGGCACCATTTATTTTGAAAGTGCCGCCAAATTCGAATATCACAATGACCCCGAGAAAACTCAGGCATCTAAAGATTCACTCGGTAGAGGCTGGTCAACACTTGGCGACATCGGATATCTAGATGATGAAAAATTTCTTTATCTGACCGATCGCAAGGCTTTCATGATCATCGCCGGTGGTGTCAACATTTACCCTCAAGAAGCAGAGAACATTTTGGTATCTCACCCAGACGTGATCGATGTTGCCGTATTCGGAATTCCCAACGACGAGTTTGGCGAAGAAGTGAAGGCTGTAGTGCAACCAACAGTGATGCCTGCGACACCCGAAGAAGCCAAAAATCTCGAACGTCTTCTCATCGAACACTGCAAAGCGACCCTTGCCTCGTTCAAATGTCCTAAGTCAGTTGATTTCCGAACCGAGCTACCACGTCATCCAACAGGCAAATTGTATAAACGTCTCTTGAAAGACGAATACTGGGCCGCTGCTGGCAGAAGTATCTAAAGTACATCTGTGTCGCATCCATTTCTTGAGACTCAACTCCCTATCGCTTTCGCGCATCGCGGTGGTGCGAGTGACGCACCCGAAAACACCATGCCGGCTTTTGCGAAAGCAATTGAGCTTGGCTACACATACCTCGAGACCGATGTACATGCCACTCGTGACGGTGTGCTCCTGGCTTTCCATGACGACGACCTGTTACGTACGTGTGGTGTTGCAGGCAAAATTAGCGAACTCGATTATTCCGAAGTGCGCAATGCACGGGTCAACGGCACTGAGCCCATCCCGCTGTTGCAAGACATTTTTGACGCATGGCCAGAGGCACGCATCAACATCGACTGTAAATCAGACGCCGCACTCAAACCATTAATCAAAGCTCTGCGACCACCTGGTGTGCTCGACAAAGTGTGTGTTGGTTCATTCAGCGACAAGCGTCTCTCAGTGCTTCGTGAGACTTTCGGACCATCACTGTGTTCGTCCCTTGGTCCAAAACAAGTCGCATTGCTCCGTGTGCGCAGTTGGATAGGCGTGGTCAAACCATTCGAAGGTGCTCTTGCTGCCCAGA
>CANLAH010000144.1 GCA_947488685.1 Acidimicrobiaceae bacterium
CGGGCATTGAATATTCCGATTCATCATTATCTAGAAGTTGATTTTCAGGGATTCAAAGGAATCATCGATGGCATTGGCGGTATCGATATTTGCGTGAAGCGCCCTGCCCGCGACCGACATACTGGTTTAATTATCCGGCGTCGGGGTTGCAGTCGTTTGGCCGGAACACAAGCGCTTGCGTTTGTGAGGAGTCGTTTTTATGAATCCAAGATAGATGGCGTCTGGAAAATGGATGGCTCATCTGACATTGGTAGGTCGACTCGTCAACGCGACTTCGTCTCCGCGCTGCTAAAAGGTTCGGTTAAATACGTCGCACAAAACCCGATGGCCGCTCACGATGTGATGGCGTCATTTGCTGATTCTCTTACCGTTGATCCGTCGCTCAAGTTGGTGGACATGGCTCGCAAGTTGCGACCCGCGGCAGATGCTGGTACAAAATCGTATTCATTGACTGTCGTCGGTGATGTTGTTCGTGAGGCCGAGGTGCTGCGCTTGAGCACAAAATCAAATGATGTGCTTGCTTATTTTGCAGGTACAGGACCTGCGCCAGCTCCTGCACCTAAATAACGATCTCGCAATTGGTCTTTGGTGAGTGGTTCAGAGATGTGATTGCCTTGCAAAATATCGCATCCCAAAATACGCAAGCGATCAACTTGATCTGATGTGCTGACCCATTCTGCGACCACAGTCAGATCCAGAGAATGAGCCAACTGGATAAGTGAACGAACGATCGGATCGTCTCCGCCGTCTGTGCGGCCAACATCACGAACAAGGGTGCCGTCAAGTTTGAGTTGATCTGCAGGGAAGGTTCGCAACGAGGACAAAGATGAGTAGCCAGTGCCGAAGTCGTCAACAGCAATCCGCACGCCTTGTCGTTTGAGGGTTGTGACAGTGCGCAAGATGGTGGGATTGTTGTCAATCAGCGTTGACTCGGATGTTTCAAGAACAAGTTGTTGGGCGTCAAGACCAGTCTCAGAAAGAATCGTGCTCGCACGATCAACAAAAGTGGTGTCAGATAACTGTCGCCGCGAGACATTGACATGCAGGGCGCAATGTCGATCAAGAAGCCCAGAGTCGATCCACTCCCGCATCGCTGTAGATGCTGTGGTAAGAACCCAGTCACCGATAGGGCTGATTAATCCAGATTCTTCAGCCAGATCCAAGAACGCAGCAGGAGTCAGTTCGCCGCGTTCTGGATGGTTCCAGCGAAGGAGCGCCTCGACAGCAACAGTGCGGCCGGTATGGGCTGAAATGAGCGGTTGATAGACGAGGCTGAATTGACGAGCAGCGAGTGCTTGTTCGAGTTGGCTCGAGAGCACGAGTCGCTCGCGAGCGGCGCTGTGCATTTCGTTGTTGTACAACTCGCAACGGCCGCGACCTCTTTGTTTTGCGCGATACATGGCCGTATCAGCGCATCGCAACAATGTGATGGCGGCGTCAACTGACGATTCTGTTTGCAACATCTCTTGGGTGGCTAATGCGACGCCGATGCTGGCTCCTGATTCGATCTCAACTCCTTGCAAAATGAGCGACCCACTAATTGACACACGAATTCGGTCTGCGACCTCCATTGATACGTGTTCATCGAGGAGGCCTTCACACAGCACCACAAACTCATCACCACCGATGCGCGCCACAACGTCACTTGGTCGAGTAGCCGCTACTAAGCGCTGCGCGATAGTGACAATTAGTTGGTCGCCAACGGCATGACCGATTGTGTCATTGACATGCTTGAGTTTGTCGAGGTCAATAAACAAAACAGCAACGGTATTTCTTGTTGTTCGACTGCGCTCAAGCGCTTCGGAGATTTTGCGGAGTATCAGCACTCTGTTGGGCAAAGAGGTGAGCGCATCATGCGTTGCCTGTCTCGTTAGCTCTGTTTGAAGTTGGCGTGCCTCTGTGATGTCACTCGCAATCGCCGACCAATGGTGCACAGAGCCGTCACGATCACGGGTGACTTGCACAACGACGGACAAGGTGCGAGGTAGTCCGTCAGGGGAGCGGAAGCCAATCTCGCCCTGCCACTTGTTGATTGGTGATGAAGGGTCGTAATGTTCGAGCAATTCACGAGGCAATTGATCTTTGATGGCTTGCATAAATGTGCGAGCAGCGACATCAGTGCTCGTCAATGAAGATTCGGTGACTCCGATCATTGTCGTGGCAACTTCATTGGCAAACTGCAGATTGCCGACACGATCAAAAACAAGTACTGCATCGCCAGATGCATCAAGCAAACTCACTAATTGTTGAGAGAGCGCACTCTGTTGCACAATTGCGGTGCAGTCAATTGCTGTGCCGACGTATTTTGTGACACCATGAGAAGTAATTGGCTGCGCTGACACTTGTACCCAGATTGTTTCTCCGGTAGATGTCCCAATCCGAAACTCAACCAAGAACGGAGTGCCCGATTCTTTGTGCACGCGCCACTTTTGTTCGCAGTCTGTGCGTTCTTGAGGTAATGCATTTACCCAGGGCGCGGTGCCCGCGACGATTGCAGCACCACCTAATACAAGCGTGCGGTATGCATCATTGGCCCACGTCACCCGACAGTCGATGTCGGCGTCAAAGACTCCAATCGGGAGTGCCGCGGCGATGTGCTCGGAAGTATTGGCGATGCTGACAGTCTCTCAGATTGCTCACCCTCGGCGGTGGAACAACCCCGCAGTGTGATCGGCTCAGCGACGAAAAGTAAATGTGCTCACAGTGGCATCTGTGCTGGCGGCTTCAATCGCATCACGCATGGCTGAGGCATCATCGCCAGGTGTGGCCTCGATTGTTTGGTCAAGGGCATACAGGGTCAATGCGTAGGTATGGGTGGTCCCTGGGGGTGGACACGGCCCCGAGTATCCAACGACCCCACTCGAATTTTTTGCGACCACAGATTCGGGGCTCACCTGTCCAGCGGCAAAGCCCGTGGTGGTGGGGGCGATATTGCTCACTACCCAGTGCACGTATTCTGGTGCATCATCATCGGACAAAACAATGGCCAGTGATCCCGTTGTCGGGGCGATGCCTGTCCAACTGATTTCAGGGGATGAATTGGCGCCGTCACAGGTGAACGAGATATCGATTGCGGCATCAGGTTGCCACGGAGTGGTGAGTGTCATCTCTGGCAAGTCATTTCCGGCACTGACTGTCTCGGGGATCGGCACCGTTGTTGCGATTGCAATTGTTTCGGTTTGATCTGCGCGCGGTTCTTTCATGGTGCGTCCGTCGTTGCGAGAACATGCAGCAAGCCCAACGCTCAGTAGAGCCACGCACACCATCGGAACATATTTTGGACGACTCATATCTTCAAAGACTATTCACTGGCGTCTCCATCAGTGGCAATCGGTGGATTTTTACTAGCCTGCTGACATGACTATTGCCCCTTTGTCTGCCGATCAGGAACCACTGTGCCTGCTCACGGTGCATGCCCACCCCGATGACGAGGCCAGCAAAGGAGCCCCAACCGTGGCAAGTTATTTTGCCCAAGGAGTACGCACAGTTCTGGTGTGTTGTACTGGCGGAGAAGAAGGCGATCTAAATAATCCGTCACTGCGCGAACCCGGGCAGCCGTTTCACGGACTTACTCCAGAGCAGGAGCGTCTAAAGATGGGGCCAATTCGCGCCATCGAACTTCAGAACTCTTGCGATGTCATCGGGTTTAGTGCGCTGCATATGTTGGGCTACCGAGATTCAGGAATGGCCGAGAGTGATACCAACAAAAATCCAGAGTGTTTTCATATGGCCGAGATGGACGAAGCCGTTGGTCGTCTTGTGCGAATTATTCGCCTCGAAAAACCTCAAGTAATTCTGACGTACAACGATGACCAAACCGGATACCCGCATCCAGATCATCTCAAAGTTCACGACATCAGCATTTTGGCATTTCAGCGTGCGGGTGATTTCAGTTGGTATCCCGAATTTGGAGAACCATGGCAGCCACAAAAGATGTATTACAGCGTGTGGTCTAAAGAACGACTGATGGCAGTGCATCACGCCATGATTGCCAAACTTGGCGAATCTCCGTATGACGAGAAATGGCTCAATCGTCCATCCCAGGATCACCGAATCACGACTCGACTCGAGATCGCTAAGTATCTTGGCGTGCGCAGTGCGTCACTGCGTGCTCATGCCACGCAAGTAGATCCATCAGCCACGTGGTGGTTTGGTCTTGATGATGATGAAATGGCAGCGCTGTATCCGTGGGAAGATTGGGTTTTGGGCGTCTCGTCTGTGCCAACAAATGTTGATGGCACATTAGAAGACGATCTCTTTGCGGGTCTTCGAGAAAATGCCTTGCACGAAATGAGACAATAGATATGCACACAGTTCAATACCGAGTGATGTTCTCAAAGACCGACGAAGCAGTTGAGGGTCCAGACAACGCCGATGTTGTTGTGCGAATCGCGTCTAAAGATGCGGGTCTGAATCTGTCGCTGGCGTTTATGACCGGAAAACTAAAGGCGCAGGGCCGCACAGGTGTGCTATTTAATGTGTTGTCAAATGGCGACGCAGATGCAGTTATTTCGCGGCTCGCATCGCGTGCCTGAGGGCGCGATAGCCAATAAGAGTTGCTCCACTATTTTTGACGAGTGAAATAAATTCTGAATCGGTAGTGACAAGAGCAAGGTCATCCACCCATCCGGTTGCTGTGTCTCCCAGAGCGCGAAGTTCAGGAGTATCAATTGCTGGTTGAATATGAATCTCGGTGACACCGGGCTGCAATTGCGTGATTGCCTGCACAACGCGATCACGGCTGCCTGCGCGCCAGTCGTGGTCGAAGTGATCGGGGAACAAGATGTTTTCTTGAGCGGCAAGATCTCTAAATGGGAACCCTG
>CANLAH010000145.1 GCA_947488685.1 Acidimicrobiaceae bacterium
CCGCCTTGTGCAGTGCCTAGCCAATACGCATCAACAGCATCTTTGGCGATGCCTGCAGACGAGTAGCACTCGTTGGCGGCGTTGACGATGAGGTCATCAAGCCCAAGGTTCCAGTGTTCGACAAAGTTGGTGCAACCCATGCCAATGATGGCGATTTGATCTTTGATGCCGTGCGATGCCATGAGGTCTCCGTTCGGTACACGCTATGAAGCGCGAACCAGTGTTGCTTTCCAGAAGTAATTGGGAATGTCATCAGTAACAGAAAGTCGACGGAAAGTCATGCGGACGCGACCACCAATGGCGATTTCTTCGGCGTCGATGTCGCATAGCTCGACCGGGAAACGACCACCACCGTCGAAATCAACAACTGCAAAAACAATGGGTGGACTCGGTGAATACGCAAGTCGGTCAACGGTGAATGTGGCAATTGTTCCGAGAACATCAGCCATTGGAGCATCTTGCATGTTGTCAGTGCGTTGCCCGTCAGCAGATACGCGCAGTGGCGGCAGATGTACTGAACCTGTGGTTGCATCGCGCGATCCGACAAACCCAAATTTCCAGTTCTCACTGCGAGCGGATGCTGTCGCAGACACACGTTGGGGTTCTGGGCGACGTGGTGGTTCGATTGCCAACATTGTGCGCCAACTTAAGGACAAACCCAAATTTCCAGTTCTCACTGCGAGCAGATGCCGTAGCAGACACACGTTGGGGTTCGGGGCGACGTGGTGGTTCGATTGCCAACATTGTGCGCCAACTTAAGAAGCGACCATAAGAAACTGGCGCACCACGGGTTAATTGTTGAGCGACAGTGGTGTCGGGTTGCGCCTTGGGCAAATGTTTTGTTGTTCGGAAAAGCAAGACATCGGCGCCATCAGTAAGCGAAACTAAAGCCACAATTTGCCCCGGCTCAGATTGTTCGAGAAGAAGTGCCAAAAGCAGTCCGGGTTGTGCTGCTCCGGTCAACCCGATGACCGATGACAAGTTGTCAAGAACTTTTACTGCACCAAGTTTGGCTGCCATTGTTGATGACACGCGAGCACTCGGTGACGATACGGCCACTAGAGAAACATCCGATGCTGCAATGCCGGCGTCCTGCAACGCTTGTGTCCATGCGCGTTGCCCAAGAGGCAAGTATGTTATTTCACTAAATTTTTCATCCCATGTTTTGGTGCGCTGTGTTCCGGGAGCTCGCCAACGATCAATGAACTCTTCAGTTGCACTCGCTGCGCCGATAAATTCTGCGGCGAGCGGTGCGTGTGTGTCGTCACTAATGACGAATGCTGCTGCTGCGTCGCCACCATTTGCTTCTTCAGAACTGCCAGCAAGACCAGTACGAATATCTGCGCTAGCAACAACAGAGACTCCCTGCGACTGGAGAGCAAGGATGAGTCCACCCATTGCACTGCGAACACTGCTGCCAAGATCGATGGCAAGTGCTGTGTCGTCAAGGCGCAAGGCCGCGTGCACGACAGTTGCATTGGTTTTGTCCGCGTAGGTGGGGCTGACCGAGGCAAAGAGTAATTGTGTTGATAAATTCTGCGGCGAGCGGTGCGTGTGTGTCGTCACTAATGACGAATGCTGCTGCTGCGTCGCCACCATTTGCTTCTTCAGAACTGCCAGCAAGACCAGTACGAATATCTGCACTAGTAACAACAGAGACTCCCTGCGACTGGAGAGCAAGGATGAGTCCGCCCATTGCACTGCGAACACTGCTGCCAAGATCGATGGCAAGCGCTGTGTCGTCAAGGCGCAAGGCTGCGTGCACGACAGTTGCGTTGGTTTTGTCTGCGTAGGTGGGGCTGACCGAGGCAAAGAGTAATTGTGTTGGTGTTGCTGTGGCATGACGCAGAGCGATTCGACCCGCCTCAACCGCCATCGTGGTGGAATCTTCGTCAAACGACGCAACGGTGCGTGTTCCTTTGCCACCGCCTTGACCAACAAACGACGAGATTTCAGCCTTGTCTAATCGACGGTATGGCAGGTACGCACCCCATGAAGAAATTCCTCGCACCCCGTAATCCTACGACTCCAATTGCGTCTGCCCCCCTGCAGAGGGGTGGCGGTGGGTTACGGTTTACACATGCAGTTAGGAGATATTGGCAACGCTGGAGCCGCCGCCGAGGGTAAACCCCTTGATGGCGTGCGCATTCTTGCTCTTGAGCAGATGCAGGCCCTTCCCTATGCGACGCAATTACTGGCGCGACTTGGAGCAGATGTCATCAAAGTAGAGCATCCAACTGGGGGTGATTTAGCGCGAGGGTCGTTGCCGGCAATGGTGCAGCCAGATGGTGGCAAGGCAGGGGCAACATTTTTGCGCAACAATTTGAACAAGCGTTCCATCACTGTTGATCTAAAAAATCCTTTAGGTCGAGAACTGATTTTACAACTCGCTCCCAAGTTCGACATCGTGGCAGAAAATTTTAAAGGTGGTGCTCTCACTCGCATGGGACTTGGCTATGACGATGTTCGCGCCGTGCATCCAGGAGTGGTGTATTTATCAGTGTCGGGCTTCGGAAATACTGTTGAGTCTCCGTATGGTGCATGGCCAGCGTACGCAGCAGTAGCAGAAGCAATGAGTGGTGTCTACGAATGGAAACGTCAACCAGATCAACCACCACTTGTTAGCCCGGTCGGTGCTCTTGGAGACATCGGAACAGCATTGTTTGGTGTGATTGGAGTACTTGCTGCGTTACGTCATCGCGACAACACAGGACTCGGGCAGTATGTCGATATTTCAATGTTTGATGCAATGGTGTCATTTGCTGATGTCGTGGTGAACTGGTGGTCAATGGGCGAACGACCTGAGCCTGGCGCTGGGCTGAAAATGATTATGGATGGTTTCTTGGCGAGTGATGGTTGGTTTATCGTGCAATGTGGACGCGAACATGAGTTTGAAAAGTTTGTAACGGTGATCGGTGTGCCTGAATTAGCAACTGATCCGCGCTTTGCGACGCGACAAGGATGGCGAACCCATATTGATGTGATTAGGCAAGCCGTGCTGGTGTGGGCAGCAGACAAGACGTCAATTCAGGCATGTCACGCGCTCAGTAGTGCTGGTGTTGCTGCCGGACCAGTGCTGGGTGCGCAACAGTTAATGGACGACCCTCATCTTGATGCTCGAAACATGTTGGTTCGCATGCCACGCACAGATGGCGTTGCGGATCCTGTTGTTGTGCCGGGTAATCCCGTAAAGATGACTGGGATGACAGATGGTCCTGACACAATGCCCCCAATGTTGGGTCAGCACACGGACAGCGTTCTGACAACTGAATTAGGAATGAACGCTGATGACATTGCACAACTGCGCAGTGCCGGAGTCATCCGCTAAGACAAGTAACTAGTCTTCAAGAGAAGTGATGTTGAGTTGGTCCAAAAGTTTGGTGCTGCGAAAAAACAGGATGATCGCAAGGTAGACACAGGAGTCAACGACGATAACTGATCGAACACTAAACATGTCTCCAAAAAATCCGATTGCGAATGAGCCCATCGGGATACCGCCCATGACTCCGAGCAAGTAAAAACTCATTGCTCGTCCTCGCATGCGATCTGGGACGAGTCCTTGAATCAAGGTGTTCAGAGCAACCGCCATCGTGAGATGAGCCATGCCGCTAATGAAATAGCCCAGTAAACCGATCCAATAAATACTGCTTGCCGCAATCATCGCTGTTGAGATGCAGTAGAGCACCAGACTTGTCATCACCGTTTGAGAACGCTTGAACCTGCCCACGCTTTTGGTGGCGTAGATACTCGCCAATGTAGAACCAACACCAAGTGCTGTCATGAGGCCGGCATTGTCAGTGCTTGGGTGATGAAACACTCGTGCGGAGACGGCAGCAGACACGAACTGTAGTGATTGACCAAAGGCACTGCTGATGAAAGCCAAGATGACCGCCATTCGTAGCGGTAGATGACGCCACATATAGGTAGCACCATTGATCATTGCTTGTTTTACTGTGAGATCTCGAGATGCTGTTGATCCGACGCGTGTCTTGACAACGAGCAAAACTCCGATGACCAAAATGTAAGTTGACGCATTGCACAATATTGCGGCACCTGTTCCGAATGTACTGATGACAATTCCGGCAAGGCCAGGTCCAATCATTCTGGCCACAGTGAATTGAACTGAGTTCAGACGTACTGCACTGAGCATGTCTTCTTCTGGCACCAGTGATGGCACGAAAGCCTGCCATGTAGAGGCGCCATAGCCAGTAGCAATGCCGTTCAGAAATCCAATACCAACAATGCGCCAAGGTGTGAGTTGATCAACTGAATACAAGATGAAGAGAGAAAAACTTGCAGTCATCTGAACCGACTGAGTCATCAGTAGCATTTTTTTTCGCGAGAATCGATCTGCAATTACTCCGGCGTGTGGAGTGAGAAGCACTGCTGGCAAAGATCCGATGAGAGATGAAAAACCAAGCCATGTCGCTTGCCCGGTGAGGTCAAATAAGAGTGCAGGGATTGCGACCATCTGCATCCATGCAGCACCATTTGAGATTGCTGCTGCAATAAAGAACCATCGAAAAGATTTGTGACGAAAAACACTTGTTGATGTTTTTAACTGGGGATGTGCGGCAATATCTTGTGCCTCTAGTTCACCACTCAGGTCGTCAGTGCTCACAGGTCAGCAAACGGCATATCTAGATTGGGGACTTGTAGTCCACCATCAACAGCAAGAATCTGTCCAGTGACATAACTTGAAGCAGGCGATGCCAAGTACAGCACTGCTGCGGCGATGTCATCGGGTTGTCCGATTCGACGCATCGGAGTGCCACCCTCAAGTGCATTGCGAATGTCATCGTTGGTCAT
>CANLAH010000146.1 GCA_947488685.1 Acidimicrobiaceae bacterium
GATTCGTTGGTGAGAGTGTCAGGGTCAGGAAGTCCTGCGGGCATCGTCACAGTTGTTTGCTCTGCCGATTCTTCGTGCACCTGAAACGAAGCCTCGAGATTAAGAATTGCACCAGTGGCTTGGCGAGCTACAACACGTCGCGTAGAAAATGAGCGGCCGTTGCGAATGCGATCTACTTCGTAACGAATTGGTTCGGCATTGTCACCTCGGCGAATAAAATACGCACGTAGCGAATGAACTTGCAGACCGTCTTGCACAGTGTGATGCGCAGCGTGCAGGGCTTGGGCAACAATGTGCCCCCCATACAAGCCACCCCAGTTATAGGGATGCGCCTCACCAACAAAAGTATCTGCACCATGTGGAGATAACTGAAATAATTCGCGCAACGACATAGAACTACAAGGCTAAAGAATTTAGCTACCGAATTCATACCCAAGATCAGGTGCGGTCAACATCGGAATGTACGAGATTCCAGCTTGTCGCGCCATCTCGGCGCATGTTCCGCCACGATCAACCATCACGGTAATTAGTACGACTTCTGCGCCAAATGCCTGCACGGCTTCGACTGCTTCAAAAATTGATGTTCCGCGCGTCACTGTGTCTTCTGTGATGACTACTTTGTCGCCGGCTTGTAATGCGCCAGCGATTCGCCCAGTCACGCCATGGTCTTTGGCTTCTTTGCGCACACTAAAACTTCGTAATGACAAACCCCGTGTTGCCGCTACAGCAGCGATGCCGTACGCCACTGGATCAGCACCCATGGTGAGACCGCCAATTGCTGTGACTGTCGGTGGAAAAAATGACAATGCCACGTCTGCCACCAAGATGATTCCGTCTGCCCGACAGGCAGTCTGCTTGGCATCAAGAAACCACGAACTCGCCCGACCTGATTTGAGTGTGAAACTACCGGTCTTTAACGAATGGGTCAGTACATGATGACGCAACGCACTGCGAGCAGGATCGAGTTGGGGTAAATCGGACACGTTCTTACCGTAGCCGCAGCAAGAGCGCGACTAACTCTTTGCCAAATCGTTGAGTGAATCGATACCAGAGGATGCATGCCGCAGTACACGACTGAGGTCAAAGACGCTGTCGAGTTGGGCGGCTGACAGCACGACTCGTGAATCGGCAGCCAGGACGTCGCGAAAATGCTGACCTGTTGTGAGCGTGATGTTGGACGCTTCTTGTACTACTCGGTAGGCGTCGTCGCGTTGCATGCCGCCCTGCACGAGTGCAAGTAAAACAGATTGAGAATAAACAAGACCTTTGAGCATGTCGAGGTTTGTCGTCATGCGTTGCGCATCAACTTCGAGAGTCGCGATGAGTCGAATCATGCGTTTGAGCACATAGAAAGTGAGTGCTGATGAATCAGGAAGCACGACACGCTCTGCCGAGGAATGTGAAATATCTCGCTCATGCCACAGCGCAACATCTTGCAGGCCTACTTGCAGATTGGCACGAAGAACACGCGATAAACCAGTAATGGGTTCTGCAGAAATCGGATTGCGTTTGTGCGGCATTGCCGAACTTCCCTTTTGTCCGACCTTGAAACCTTCACGAACCTCAGAGACCTCAGTGCGTTGCAAATGTCGAAGTTCAACAGCGATTGCCTCAAGAGTTGTTCCGATCGATGCACATGCCCACAAGTATTCGGCGTGGCGATCGCGAGCAATTACTTGCGTGGCCGGAACTGGTTGCAGCCCAAGTGTTGCGGCAACGGCAGTTTCAACAGATGGATCAATGTTGGAGTAGGTGCCAACTGCGCCAGACAATTTGCACACCGCAATAGCAGCGCGTGCAGCGCACATGCGTTGATGATCGCGGTCTACTTGCAATGCCCACAGCGCCACCTTTGCTCCAAATGTGGTTGGCTCAGCGTGAATGCCGTGCGTTCTGCCAATCATTGCCGTATTGCGATGTTGCTGTGCCAACGCAACGAGAACTGCCCGCAACTCTTTTTGTGCACCAATAATTAGATCGGCGGCATCACGCAATGCCCAACACCAACCGGTGTCAACGACGTCGCTGCTAGTGAGTCCGTAATGGATCCATGCGCCGTGTGGTGCTCCGATGTGACTTTGAACAACGTCAACAAATGCGGCGACATCGTGATCGGTCGTGCGCTCGCGTGCTTCTACCTCTGCGACAAACTCTGTCGTGATTTGAGGGGCGCCAGCACGACAGGCCTGCGCATCTGCTGATGGGACAATCCCTTGTGCTGCAAGTGCATCTGTGACTGCAAGCTCGATATCAAGCCAGCGTTGCATCTTGGCTTGTTCGGTGAACAGCCCAGACATTTCTGGAGTTGAATACCGATCAATCATGCGCGCACCACGACTTCGTCGCGCTTTGGTCCCGTTCCGACAAGACTCACGGGAACCCCTGTTTCGCGTTCAACAATATTAATTAATGCCTGCGCACTAGGCGGCAAATCGGAAAATGATGTCACGCCTGCCAATGATGTTTTCCAGCCTGGCAGTGTTTCATACACGGGCTCAACTTGATCGAGCAGATCACTGCGATCCGGATAGCCGCGCACTGGTGCACCATCGATGGTGTAACTCACGCATACTTTGACTTCGTCGAATGTGTCAAGAACATCAAGTTTGGTCAGCGCAATGTCGGTGAGCGAGTTGAGGCGAACTGCATGTTTGAGCATCACCATGTCAAGCCAACCCACGCGTCGACGACGTCCCGTTACTGTTCCGTATTCATGACCAATGTCGACGAGTGCTTCGCCGAGGTCTCCGCTGAGTTCAGTCGGAAATGGTCCAGAGCCAACACGAGTTGTGTAGGCCTTAGCAATTCCGACGACTCTGCCAATGTCACGAGGCCCGAGTCCAGAGCCAACACTTGCACCACCTGCCGTGGGATTTGATGAAGTAACAAACGGATATGTTCCGTGATCGACGTCCAAGAAAGTTGCTTGTGCACCTTCAAGCAAAATGCCATCACCACGATCTTTGGCGTCATGCAACAAATTCACGGTGTCGGCGACATACGGAACCAGGCGCTCTGCTAACACAGAAAACTGTTCGACAATTGCTTCAACGTCAAGACTCATCCCGCCAAGTGAAGTGATTTCGCGTTGCGCATCAAGCGCCCGCATGCGCACCGCACTGCGAAATGTTTCAGCATCCAAAATATCTCCGACGCGAATGCCAACACGCCGTGCCTTGTCGGCGTAGGCAGGACCAATCCCCTTGAGCGTTGTTCCGATTTTGGCGCCACCGAGTGAGTTCTCAAACACGGCGTCGAGTGCTTGATGCCATGGGAAAATTAACTGCGCGCGACTTGACACCTTGAGACGCTCACAAGACACTCCGCGTGCTTCAAGAGTGTCGATTTCTTTAAACAATGTCGGCAGATCAACAACGACTCCGTTGCCGATGACTGGGATCACTGATGAATACAAAACTCCGCTGGGGATGAGTTGCAGCGCATATCGTTCGGTGCCAACAACCACCGTGTGACCAGCATTGTGGCCCCCTTGATATCGCACCACGTATGCATGGTCTGCGGCGAGAAGATCAATGACTTTGGCCTTGCCCTCATCACCCCACTGGGTACCTACTACGACGGTGACTGGCATGAAACGCTCCTACTAACGGGACGTAATAGAACTCTAGTGCCTCGGGAGCGATTCGCCACGTCCTTCGTTTAATGATCTCCCAAAATGGGTCGCGACACGATAGTTTCGCACCTATGCCACCGGTACTTCGACGCCAAGTGTGGACCGCCATGAGCGAGCCCCAACGAACCGCTCTTTGTCGTCGTGGACTGGACGAGATTTTTGATCCCCTGCTGCGGTCATCGATCGGCGAACTGATTGAAGATGTTCGCTTGCGTGGTGATGACGCCGTGTGTGATGCCCTGCAAAAATTTGACGGAGTCACGCTGACGCCCGAGCAATTGCGACTCACCGACGATGACATTGACTCAGCGCGTGTTGACGAATCGCTTCACACTGCCTTGCAGGACGCAATCTCACACTTGCGCGCATTCAACGAACATCTCCTTGAGCGCGCAAGTAACTGGAGTATCGAGATCGAGCCCGGTCTACACGTCGGAGAAAAAATTTCAGCAATCTCTAGTGCTGGATTATTTGTTCCGAGTGGCAAAGCAAGCTATCCGAGCGTGGCGTACCAACTTGGCGTGCCTGCAGTTGTCGCGGAAGTTCCCGAACTAGTGCTGATTGTTCCGCCTGCACCAAATACGGGCGGTCGGGTTGACCCTGCTGTCTTGGTGGTGTGTCGCATGTTGGGCATTCGAAATATTTTCCGAGTCAATGGTCCTGCCGGAATCGCGGCCCTGGGCTTTGGCACTCAGAGCATCCCTCAAGTGCGCAAAGTAGTGGGTCCAGGTAGTCCAGCCGTCACGTGCGCTCAAGTTGAGATGCAGCGACATGGTCTGGCCACAATGATGCTGCTCGGGCCAACTGAAAGCATGGTGATTGGCGACCACACTGCAGACCCCGTTCGTCTTGCCGCTGATTTATTAATCGAAGCCGAACACGGAACCGACTCTTCTGTTGTATTTGTCTCAACATCGACGCAACTCATTGATGAGGTTGATACGCAACTGACAGCGCAGATCGCTCAACTTCCGGTGGCGCGAGCAGACGCCGCGCGGGCATCGCTAGGCATCAATGGTGGAGCCATTCTTGTGGGCTCGCTCGCCGAGGCCGCCGAGGTAGCAAACCGTTACGCACCAGAGCACTTGCAAGTGGCTGTGGATGAAAAATATCAAGATGAACTTGTGGACTCACTGATAAATGCCGGTGA
>CANLAH010000147.1 GCA_947488685.1 Acidimicrobiaceae bacterium
TGATCGGATCTCTCGTTGCGTTTGATCACTGGCGTCAACGCGTGTACATGCTTGAGAGTGTTGCAGTAGATGGCCTAGACGCAGCACAAATTGAGGCGGCGTATGTTGGCGCAACTCAACGAGTACAACAAGGCGTTGCCGACATGTGTCGACCACTTGAGTATGTCGCAGTCGAACCTCCGGTAGCAGAGGACGATCTTTTAACAATGACGTCATCAATGTCTGGCGGAAACTATCAACGAGCAGTAGAAGTCGCCAAAGATTACATTCGGGCCGGCGATATTTTTCAGGTGGTGCTATCGCAGCGTTTTGACATTGACTTACAAGCAGACCCTTTTGACGTCTATCGCGTATTGCGACAGGTCAACCCCAGTCCGTACATGTATTTTTTACGACAACCAGGCCTCACCATTGTTGGCGGATCCCCAGAACCAATGGTTCAAGTGCAAAATGGCCGCATTATCAGTCGACCAATCGCGGGCACTCGCAAACGTGGCCGCAATGACGAACATGATCGCCGCTTGGCCGCAGAATTGCGTGAGAATCCCAAAGAAGTCGCAGAACACATCATGCTTGTTGACCTTGCGCGCAACGATGTGGGACGTGTCGCCAAATTTGGTTCAGTTGTTGTTGACGAACTGATGACACTCGAACGATATAGCCATGTCATGCACCTGACATCACAAGTGTCGGGTGATTTGCGAGATGGGCTCGGGCCCATCGATGTATTGCGTGCCACATTGCCTGCAGGCACAGTGAGTGGTGCTCCAAAAGTGCGAGCAATGGAGATCATCGACGAACTAGAGCCAGTCAAACGCGGTCCATACGCAGGCGTTGTGGGGTATGTCGACTTTGCCGGAAATCTAGATACTGCAATTGCGATTCGCACAATGTTTGTCGGACCAAACGGTGCGTCGTTGCAAGCAGGCGCCGGAATCGTTGCTGACAGCATTGCTAAAGACGAAGACCTAGAGTGTCACAACAAGGCAGCCGCGTTGCTCGCCACTATTCCTGCGGCTCGCAAGATGACACAGCGTCGCAAACAAGCCGGAACACGAGCATGAGTCTGAATCATTGTGTCGCTCCCCGCGATGTTGTTCTTGTTCAGGGCGACGACGCAGGAGTCTTCTTGCATTCCCAACTGGCTCAAGATATCAATGCGATATCTATCGGAGGGAGTGCGCACAGCCTCTTGCTCGAGCCATCGGGTCATGTTGTTGCGCTCTTGCGGGTGGTGCGCCACGCAGACACGGTGTACACGCTTGACGTTGATGCTGGTCTAGGCGACGCAGTCGTGGCGCGTCTCGGCAAATTTGTTTTGCGAGCCAAAGTCACTCTGCGGGTGAGCGATTTCGTTGTTCACTCGTATTGGGGTAGCGGCGCACGCACGGCCGTTGGTCTCGGAGTCGGCAGAGCAGTTGTGGCGTGGGCTCATGAAGGTTCCGATGGGTATGTGAACTCTGTCGATGTCGTTGGCGTCGACGCAGACGCGCCCCATGTTGGCGACGATGCGCCCGTGCACGATTGGCATATCAACAGGATCGACTCGCATTGGCCCCATGTCGGATCAGATATTGAGGTTGGTGACATTCCAGCATCAACAGGTGTTACTCAAGTGGCTGTGAGTTTTACGAAGGGCTGTTATCCCGGTCAAGAACTTGTCGAGCGTATGGACTCTCGTGGTTCAAATGCCCCTGTCGCGTTGCGGGTCCTTCCGGCTGGTGCGTATCAGGCTGGAGAGACTGTGCAAGATAATGGTGTTGACATCGGAACAATTACTTCGGTTGGGCGCGTGCATGCAATTGCGCGCATCAAACGCGGACACGATGCCGGAACGGCACTGTCGCTATAGCCGCTGGTTTTGCACACGTAACAGAAGCTGGGCATGAAGTGAGTCAAACTCAGCAACGCCGTGCAGTTCTTGAAACTCATAAGCCGTGTTAATTTTTTCAAGTAATGTCGCAAAATCAATTGAAGAGTTTTTGGCGGCATAAAGCCATCTCACTGCACCTTCAGGGTCGCCCCGCAAGATCAAGGCGCGAGCAACATTGACCGCAGTGTCACTAAATGGACACAAGGCAAAAGATTCGGATCCGTAACTAATTGCCGCTTCGATTCTTTTATTATCAACGAGTGCGCCAGTCATGTGCGCTTCGCGAAGAAAATCACCGCTTGGTTTAGGCAATTCGAATGCTGCTTGTGATTGTGGGCGTAGTGCCTGTACTTGATAGATCAATAAAAACACAATGAACGGCAAAAACCCACGCAGATTTGATGCAAAGAACAATAAAAGCGCTGATGCTGTTGTGGCTAACAAACTGAATCGAATCATTGCGATCTGGCCGTGACGCGGAAACAGTCGTTCAACTGCGCTTGACACAATTGCGCCGCCATCTAGCGGGAGAACCGGAAGAAGATTCAAGATTCCAAGAGCCACGCTTGCCCACCAAATAGCAACCGAGGCGTCAGATGTTCCGATATCAATTCGATTCAATGGATTAATTCCTCCGAGTAACAAAATGGCGGTGCCAACAGAGATTTGAAGAGCTGGACCCGAAACTGCAATGACAGCACGCTCGTACCACTGCAGTGGTCGTCGGGGTTGATAGGCGGCGTACGCAACTAAAAAATCCAGCGAAATTCTTGCATCTGCTCCGTACGCACGTGCTGCCAATGCGTGGCCGAGTTCGTGCAGAATCGTAAAGGCGCCAATCGCGCCGGCAGTCCAGAGACCGAGTGTTCCACCATAAATAAAGACGATAAGTACAAGGAATAATACGAATCCACGTCTCAACTCGATCGGGAATCCCAAAAGCGTGAACTCTCGGTGTCGTTGGGGGGAAGACCATCGTGCCACATCGTGCATTCTATGGATAGCGCACGAAAGCGAGTCTCGTGCCTAGACTTTATTCGTGCCTTACCTCTTTGCCTTTGACCATAAATACCGTCGTCCTCCCATGGAGCTCAAAGATCTGCTCGGAGGCAAGGGAGCCAATCTTGCCGAAATGATGAGCGTGCTCAAGTTGCCTGTGCCACACGGTTTCACAATTACCACCGATGCATGCCGTGACTATATGCACAGTGGGTGGCCAAAGTCTCTTGACAAAGAAATCTCTCTTCATGTCAAATCGCTTGAAAAAAAGATGCGCCGCGGTCTTGGTGATGCAACAGATCCATTATTGGTGTCGGTGCGATCAGGTGCCAAGTTTTCAATGCCCGGCATGATGGACACGGTTCTTAACCTTGGCCTCAATGACAAGAGCGTGAAAGGCCTCGCGGCATCTACAAACAATGAGCGATTTGCCTACGACTCTTACCGTCGATTTATCTCCATGTACGGGCGCATTGTGCTCGGAATTGATGGAGAGAAATTTGAGCATGCCCTTGAGGCGGCAAAAGCTAAGTGCAACGCCAAGACCGACGCCGATATTCCGGCTGATGTGCTCAAGGATCTGTGCGAGCAGTTCAAGACAACTGTCGCCGTTGAGACGGGCAAGCCATTTCCTCAGGACCCGGCCAAGCAGTTGCGTGGTGCAGTCGAGGCAGTGTTTCGTTCATGGAACGGCCCACGAGCCATTGCCTATCGTGTACGCGAAAAAATCAGCCACGATCTCGGAACTGCTGTCAATGTGCAAGCAATGGTCTTTGGCAACCGTGATGACAACTGCGGAACAGGAGTTGGTTTTACACGCAACGCTGCAACCGGGCTCAACAAACCATATGGCGACTTCTTGGTGAATGCCCAAGGCGAAGATGTTGTTGCGGGTATTCGCAACACCGAAGACCTAGATGCAATGAAAAAGAAGTTCCCAATCCTTCATGCTGAATTGATGGCAATCTTTGTGCGCCTAGAAAAGCACTACAAAGATATGTGCGACACCGAGTTCACTATTGAGCAGGGAAAACTCTGGATGCTGCAAACACGCGTCGGCAAACGAACCGGTGCGGCTGCGCTAAAAATGGCCGTCGACATGACCAAGTTGTCAGCACCAAAGGGTGGCTGGAAAATCAGCAAGCGTGAGGCGCTGATGCGCGTTACTGCTGACCACCTTGACCAAGTACTGCATCCACAATTTGCCAATAAAGGAAAAGTATTAGCAAAAGGTCTTGCAGCATCACCTGGTGCAGCAGTTGGCAAAGTGTATTTCACGGCAGATGATGCTGTTGATGCGGCTGATCGCGGTGAAGCAATCATTTTGGTGCGCAGCGAGACAAGCCCAGAAGATGTTCACGGCATGATGGTTGCTAAGGGTATTTTGACAGCACGCGGTGGGCTTGTTAGTCATGCCGCGGTCGTTGCTCGTGGTTGGGGCACTCCAGCAATTGTTGGTGCTGACATGGTAAAAATCGAAGGTAAGACTTTTTCTGTCGGTGACATCACCGTCAAAGAGGGCGACATTATTTCTCTTGATGGCACAACGGGAGAAGTTGTACTCGGAGAGCTTCTGCTTGAAGCAGCAGAACCTCCAAAAGAGTTTAGGACCATTCTTAAATGGGCTGACGAAGTACGTAAAGGCAAACTCGACGTGCGCGCAAATGCCGACACCGCAGAAGACGCCGACAAAGCACGCGAACTCGGTGCACAGGGAATTGGTCTTTGTCGTACAGAGCACATGTTCTTGGCTCCAGACCGACTGCCAGTAGTTCGCAGAATGATTTTGGCAAATACACCCGCCGAAGAAACAAAAGCACTTGAAGAATTGCGCCAAGTACAAAAAGAAGACTTCGCAGGATTATTGCGCTCAATGTCT
>CANLAH010000148.1 GCA_947488685.1 Acidimicrobiaceae bacterium
GTAAAAGTCGCTGTTGTCTACCTCGGTGTGCCAGACGACAAGGGCTGGACATACCAGCACGAGCAAGGCATCTTGCAACTTGAAACAGATCTTGGCGTTGAAGTAAAGCGCATTGAGAATATTGCGGACAACGCAGATTCAGAAAAGACTTTCGAACAACTCGCATCAGAAGGTTACGACGTCATCTACGCAACCTCATTCGGTTACGGCGGGCCAATGGCAAACGTTGCAGTGAAGTACCCAGATGTGTGCTTCCAGTGGGCGACAGGTGCAAAGTTCCTTCTTACTAAAGACGGTGGCGGCGCATTTGCTGACTTCGCAGCTTTGCCAGCAAACCTTGGTACATACTTCGGTGCAGCTGAAGAAGCTCGTTACCTCAGCGGTATCGCAGCAGGTAAGGCAACAAAGAACAACAAGCTTGGCTATGTTGCTGCGTTCCCAATTCCAGAAGTTATTCGCGGAATCAATGCATTCACATTGGGTGCACAATCTGTGAATCCAGAAGTAACTGTTCAAGTTGCATGGACAAAGACATGGTTCGACCCAACAGTAGAGAAGCAGGCTGCAGAGTCACTTCTTGACGCAGGCGTTGACGTACTTGGTCAGCATCAAGACACCACTGCTGCCGGAGTTGCAGCAGAGGCAAAGGGTGCTAAGTGGGTTGGTTACAACAGTGACGTAAAAGAAGCAGCACCTACTGCTTGGCTCACAGCACCAACATGGAACTGGGGTCCTTACTACACAAAGACCACAAAGGCAGTTGCAGACGGCGCATGCCCAGCAGATGAGTACTACGGAACAATGGCTGACGGCATGGTCACACTTGCTTCATTCGGCGATTCAGTTGATGCAGATACACAAGCATCAATCACTGCAAAAGGTGAAGAAATCATTGCTGGAACATTTGCTCCATTCACAGGACCAATCAGCGACCAAGACGGAAAAGAAGTTATTGCGAGTGGAGTGAAAGCCGAACTCGGCGAGCTCCTCAGCATGAGCTACTTCGTTAAGGGTGTCATTGGTTCCGCAAAGGGCTGATCTCACAAATGACTAACGCCTCTCACGAGGTTGCAAAGGGGCCGCATCACGCAAGTGGTGCGGCCCCTAGTGCACTCTCGGCGCACTCCATTGTTAAACGCTTTCCCGGCGTTCTTGCTAATGACTCTGTTGACTTCGACGTTCTTCCTGGCGAAGTTCACACACTCCTTGGTGAAAATGGCGCAGGAAAAAGCACGCTTGCTGCAATGTTGTGTGGCCTCTACCAGCCCGACTCTGGCTACATCTCGCGTAACGGTGAACGTATCGCATTGTCATCGCCACGCGGCGGGCTTCAACATGGCATTGCAATGGTGCACCAACACTTTCGCTTGGTGGATCGTTTCACTGTTTCTGAAAATGTCATTCTCGGAAGTCGCGATCTTTCATACAGATTGAATCGTTCAGAACTTGAAGACAAAGTTGCAGCAGTTGCCGAGTCGTACGGTTTACCCATTGAGCCAGGCGCAACTGTCGGAGACCTTTCAGTGGGTCAACGTCAGCGCGTCGAAATCGTTAAGGCCTTGTATCAAGGCGCGGAGATTCTTTTGCTCGACGAACCAACTGCAGTATTAGTCCCTGCCGAAGTTGAGAAGCTTTTTGAGAATGTTCGCGCCATGACACAGGCCGGGAAATCAATTGTCTTCATCAGTCACAAACTTGGTGAAGTTGTAGAGATTTCCGATCGTGTCACCGTGTTGCGTAACGGACGAGTCACCGGGCATGTGTCTGGTCGCGGCACCACCGACACCAAAGAATTAGCTCGTCTGATGGTTGGCAGAGACATCGAATTGACAACACAACGCGCATCCCATGCAACTGGTCATGAGATTCTACAAATTCGTGATCTATCGCTTACCGTCACCGGTGTCAGTGTGTTGTCAGATATTTCTTTCAACGTGCACGCAGGTGAAATGGTGGGCATTGCGGGTGTAGCCGGAAACGGCCAGCGCGAACTTGCTGACACTATTGCTGGTCTCGTGTCTCCCACCAGTGGTTCGGTAGCTATCTCTGGCTCAATGACAACTGATCGCGGACCAATCCATGCACGCGAACTTGGCTTGGCATACGTGCCAGAAGATCGTTTAGGCATGGGCCTTGTTCCATCAATGTCAATTCTCGACAACCTGTTGCTTACTCGCGATCGTCGAGTTGTCGTTGACCGCACAACAGTGCGACCTGAAGCCATGCGCCTGATTGAACAATTTGAAATCAAAGCCAACGGACCAGATCATGTCGCTCGCAAACTCTCTGGTGGAAATGCTCAGAAAGTTCTCCTTGCTCGTGAATTGTCTGGTGGACGAACCGCCACAAAACTACTTGTGGTGTGTTCACCTACTCGCGGACTTGATGTCGGCGCAATTGAAACTGTGCGCGCGTTACTTGATGATGCCCGCAGTGCCGGACAAGCAATTTTGTTGATCTCTGAAGATCTCGATGAAGTGATGTCGCTGTCTGATCGAATCTTTGTTCTGTATCGCGGACGTGTCGTTCATGAGACACCAGGAGAGTCAGCGCGACTATCAACCGTAGGAGCGGCAATGGCCGGACTTACGCCAGAGGGAAACTCATAATGCGCTCCCCAATTCGGATTGTGTTCGAGCAACGCAACGAGACCCCAAAACACCTGTCATTTCTTGTTCCGCTTCTCTCCGTAGTTGCTGCTCTCTTTGTTGGTGCGCTGTTCTTAGTTGCAACGGGTTATTCACCATTCGAGACATACTCCAATATGTTGAGTGACGGCTTCACGTCATCACGCGGCATTACCGACACTCTCGGTTTGTCAACCGTGTTGATCTGTACTGGTATTTCAGCTGCGTTTGCTTTTCAGATGAACCTGTACAACATAGGCGGAGAAGGTCAGTTGTATTTGGGAATGATCGGTGGCGCGTGGGCAGGTCTCGCACTCGGTGATCAATTGCCAACGTTCGTCATGATCCCTGTCGTGCTTTTAGTTGGTTCTCTTGCCGGAGCATCGTGGATTCTTCTTCCTGCATTTGTGCGTTCTCGTTTGGGAACAAGCGAAATTGTCACCACATTGCTGCTGACATACATCGCAGTCAGTTTGGTCAAGCATTTTGTGTACTCCCCAGGAAGTTTCTTCATAACAAAGAATTCCGCATTCCCTCAAGGGCGTTTAGTTCCTGACTCTGCTGCACTGAAGGGCATCGGAGACACGTCTCTCTACCCCACGTTTTTCTTAGTCATTCTGATAGCGCTCGTGCTGTTCTGGATAGTGAAGAAAACTGAATACGGATATCGCATTCAAGTGATTTCAGATTCTCCACGTGCAGCGCACTACGCAGGCATTAACGCCAACCGCACCACGATGTCAGTGATGTTGATTTCCGGTGCGCTCTCAGGGCTTGGTGGCGCTGTTCTTATCGTCGGACCATTTGGTCGACTTGATCCGGGCATCATCGTGCTGGGCTATGGCTACGCAGGCATTGTTATCGCGGCACTTGCGCGTAACAACTTCTCGGCAATCATCGTGAGCGGCATCTTGTTTGCTGGTCTTCGCTCTGGCGGAGACAAACTGCAAATCTCTACCGACACACCAATCCACATTGGGGTCATGTTGCAAGGCGCAATTTTGCTCTTCGCACTTGGCGGTGAGGCCTTTCGGCGGTATCACATTCATGCCGTACGCACAGAGAGGGCCACGCAATGAACGGAAACATTTGGGTCCTGTCTTCTGCTGACTCAGTGGCAATTGCCACCACGCTTATTCTCGCTGCGTTAGGTGCGCTCTTCACAGAGCGTGCCGGTGTTTTGAATCTGGGTATTGAAGGCATCCTGTTGACGTCTGCAATCTCGTCATTCCTCGCTGCTGATTCATCGGGAAGTATCTGGCTTGGCCTTATCGTCGGCTCGCTCGTTGGTGCGCTGCTCGCAGGCATACATGCCGTGCTTTCGGTTGTTCTGCGTGCAAACCAAATTGTTGCCGGACTTGCGTTAGTAATTTTTGGAACTGGTCTTGCCAACTTCCTTGGCAAGCCAGCTGAAGGAAAAACCGTCACCACTATTATCAAGCCGCTGTCATTTGGACCGCTATCTGATATTCCACTTCTCGGACCAATTCTGTTTCAACAAGACCCCATCACCTATGCCTCAATCTTGATCGCAATTTTGGCTTCCTTGTATTTGTTCCGCAGTCGTCCAGGTTTGGAATTGCGTGCTACCGGCGATGACCCAGCAACAGTTGATGCGCAAGGTTTGTCCGTAGCATCAATTCGCATTCGCTACACACTGTTCGGCGGATTGCTTGTCGGACTCGGTGGTTCATGGCTGATGCTTGCGCAAAGTGCAGCATGGCATCAGGCCGCAACAACTAACGGCATTGGCTGGATTGCATTAGCTCTCGTAGTGTTTGCCGGATGGCGTCCGATGCGTCTGATCTTCGGCGCAATTTTGTTCGGCTTCACATTGCAACTGCCATTCACATTGCAGGCTGAGCAAATCACGTTCATTCCATCTGCACTGATGCAAATGCTTCCCTACTTGGCAACCTTGATTGCACTGATCGCATTGAGTCGACCAAGTACCCGCAACAAGCTAGGAGCTCCCAAGTCTTTGGGAATCCCGTTTGTGCGTGACGAGCGCTGACATATTTTCTGGCGGAACAGGGGGGATTTGAACCCCCGGGGCTATTAACCCTCTTGTTTTCAAGAC
>CANLAH010000149.1 GCA_947488685.1 Acidimicrobiaceae bacterium
ACCCAAACCATCAGGGCTAAGTTCAACAACCGAAAAATCTTCAGCAAACGAGATCATGCGGCTCACTAATTTTCCGCGTGCATCGAACACAACACTCGCACCATCAAAAACCAACTCGTCTTGACCGCCAACTTGATTGACATACACGATGGCGCAATTATTTGTGCGAGCACGCACCGCCAACATCTGCTCACGCTCTGCCTGCTTGCCGACATGAAACGGTGAGCCATTGATGTTAAGAATTATTCGCGCACCTGCTTGCGCTTGCGACGACACTGGCCCACTATCAAACCACACGTCTTCACAAATTGTGATTCCCATCGTTACTCCAGCGATGTCGACGACACCACTCGGAATAGCTCCGGCCATGGCGGCACCAGGCGCAAAGTATCGCTCTTCATCAAACACGCTGTAGTTCGGAAGCAGTTGCTTGTGATACACCGACACAACACGACCGTCGCAACACAGTGCTGCTGCATTAAAGAGTTGGTCACCAACGGTGTCAACAAACCCCACAACAGCAGCGCACGACCCAGTCGTTGCAGCAAATTCCCGAACAGCATTCACGTTGTCACGCACGAACGCTTTTTTGAGCACAAGATCTTCGGGTGGATAACCCGTCAGGGTCAGTTCACCAAACACAACGACCGCACAGTCAGCGGTCACCGCTTGGCGGTAGGACTCCTGTATTTTGAGTAAATTGCCGCTCAGGTCACCCACGAGAGGGTTGATTTGAGCCAATCCAATCCGAAGCGTCGATGAAATCGTCACGATGCAGAGGCTACCGAACCAACACGGGCACCCCCTTGTGGTATTTCACACAGCCGTAACAGTTCAGCAATGGAGACGTCCTCAGAATTTGGCAGGATGTACCTACTTATTCATCGGGTTCACCCGACTCACCCAAAGGACATGCTGTGCCAATTCAGGCTGAATACATCTGGCTCGACGGAACCCAACCAACCCCGTTACTGCGTTCAAAGACAAAAATCCTTCCCGACTTCTCGGGAGCCATTACGGAGATGCCACTCGACGAGTGGGGCTTTGACGGATCATCCACAAACCAAGCAACAGGCGAAGCATCTGACTGCATCTTGAAGCCAGTGTTTCAGTGTCCAGATCCCATCCGTGGCGGAAAAAATATCTTGGTGATGTGCGAAGTGTTGTTGGCAAAAGATGCGTCACCGCACCCCACCAACACTCGTGCAGCACTTGAAGTAGTCGCTAAGCGACATGCTGCCCAAGAAATGATCTACGGCATTGAGCAGGAATACACAATGCTTCGCCTCGATGGCTCACCACTTGGTTTTCCTGTTGGTGGTTACCCCGGCCCACAAGGTCCGTACTACTGCGGCGTCGGAGCAGGACGAGTCATGGGTCGTGACATCATCGAAGAGCACACACAGGCATGCATTGATGCCGGTCTAAAAATTGCCGGAACCAACGCAGAAGTTATGCCTGGTCAGTGGGAGTTTCAGATCGGACCAGTTGATGCCTTAGCAGTGAGTGACCAGATGTACATCGCACATTGGTTGTTGCATCGCATCGCCGAAGAATACGACGTTGTTATTTCGTTTGCTGCCAAGCCTGAAAAAGGTGACTGGAACGGAGCAGGTGCACACACGAACTTTTCTACGAAGGCAATGCGCGAAGGATACGACGCTGTTGTTGCTGCGTGCGAAAAACTCGGAACACGAGTTCTTGAGCATGTTGAGAACTACGGCCACGATATTCAAAGTCGCCTCACAGGCAAGCACGAGACTGCACCATGGAACAAGTACTCCTACGGAGTGTCAAATCGCGGTGCTTCAGTACGAATCCCGTGGCAGGTTGCTCGCGACCAAAAGGGTTACGCCGAAGACCGTCGCCCAAATGCCAACTGTGACCCTTACACAGTCACGCGTCTCATCCTCGAAACGGTGTGTGACTGATACTTTCGGCAACAACTACATGTTCTGCAACGGGGGGCGCTATGCCCCCCGTTGTGCTTTACCAACAACAGTCCGTGGGTGATTTACTAAATTTCACGGCACAATATAAGGATGCCTCCCATGCTTGATCAGCAACGCGATTATGTCCTCCGAACAGTTGAAGAACGTGGTGTTCGACTTGTTCGCCTGTGGTTTACCGATGTTCTCGGAAATCTCAAGAGTTTCGCCATTAGTCCAGCAGAACTCGAAAATGCACTCAACGACGGCATGACATTTGACGGTTCGTCAATCGACGGTTTCAGTCGGCTACAAGAGAGCGATGTTCTAGCGATCCCTGATCCCAACACGTTTGAAGTTATGCCATGGGTAGACGCCAAAGGTGCAGAGGCAAGAGTGTTCTGTGACATTCACAATTTAGACGGGACACCATTTCATGGAGACCCACGACAAGTACTGCGTCGCAATCTTGATGCTGCTCGTGCTCAAGGTTTTGAATTTCTTGTTGCGCCCGACATGGAGTATTTCTATTTCGAACCACCTGTCGCTGGTCAAAAGCCTGTCCCGTTAGACGAAGGTGGATTCTTTGATCTCACCAGCAACGATGTGTCATCGTCGATGCGCAAAGAAACAATCCGCACACTCGAAACGATGGGCATTCCTGTCGAATATTCTTTCCACGAAGACGCACCAAGCCAACAAGAAATAGATCTACGACACACTGATGCGCTCTCAATGGCGGACAGCGTGATGACCTTTCGGATGGTCGTCAAAGAAATTGCTGCGATGCATAATGTGCATGCAACTTTTATGCCAAAGCCTCTTGAGGGCGTACAGGGCTCCGGCATGCATCTGCACTTGTCGTTGTTTTCTGGTGAGAACAACGCCTTCTATGACGAATCTGATCCATACAACTTGTCCAAAGTTGCCAAACAATTTATGGCAGGCCTTTTGCGCCATGCCGCAGAAATAACAGCGGTCACTAATCAGACCGTCAATAGTTACAAACGCCTTGTTCCTGGTTTTGAAGCGCCAGTCCACATCTCGTGGGCGCGCAATAACCGAAGTGGTTTGATTCGTGTCCCTATTGCCAAACGAGGCAACGCAAGTGCCACACGAATTGAATACCGCTCACCTGACCCCGCATGTAATCCGTATTTGGCTTTCTCGGTTATTTTGGCTGCTGGCCTCAAAGGAATCCGAGAAGAATACGAACTTGCGCCCGAGGCTGACGCCAACCTATTCGAGATGGACGATGATGTCTTGCTCAAACTCGGTATCGATCAACTTCCGCAATCACTGTCTGATTCATTGCGGATTATGGAACAGTCGTCACTCGTGCTTGAAGCACTTGGCGAGCACATCTTTGAATGGTTCTTGCGCAACAAACGTTCTGAGTGGCGCGCCTACAAGACCCAAGTCACACCATACGAACTCACCCGTTATCTGAAATCCATCTAAGACCATGGTGGCAAACGCTCTAGAAATGCTGGTGGTGTATCCAGATCCACCGCCGACTGATTTGGCGCGAATGCTCGACCTCTCTGGTTATCGCTGGAAAGCAGTGTCTAGTACAGACGAGGCAACGCGCAATGAACCAGCCAAGGGTTGGGCAGGCGCAATCATCGTGTGCGACGAAGACCCAGAGGCTGCGTGGTTATTCGCTCGCTCTCTGCGTAAACGTGACACACCAGTATCGCCTGTGGTGGTGCTGGTATCCGGAGCACAACTTGCAGACCTTGAATTGCGAGACGACCTCTACGAAGACTTCTGTCTCACACCATTTCATCCACGCGAACTTGAAGCGCGACTGCGTCACTTGTTGTGGCAATCAGTCGGCGGCACCAGACCTGAACTCATCGAACACGGAGGTCTCGCACTCAATCTCGAGACATACCAAGCGACATTTAACAACCACCCGCTTGATCTCACATATATGGAATACGAACTTTTGAAGTTCTTAGCGCAAAACCCTGGCAAAGTATTTTCGCGCGAGATGCTGCTCTCGCGAGTGTGGGGTTACGAATACTACGGCGGAGCGCGCACAGTTGATGTGCACGTTCGGCGTTTGCGTGCAAAATTGGGCGAAGAACACGCAAACCTTATTCAGACCGTTCGAAGTGTCGGATACCGATTCGGACAATCTCGCTGGGGCTCGTAATTTGTTGTTAATTCAACGCATCAATTAACAAGAGTGCACCAAAAACAAAAAACAGAACGGCTGCACTAATACGAATAGCCTTTTCTGGCAACCGTGCGCCGAGTGCGCGACCAATAATGATTGCAAGTGCATCTGCAGCAACCATTCCGACGGTTGAACCGAGCCAGGTCCCCCATATGCCATGACGAGTTGCCAATGTAATCGTCGCCAACATTGTTTTGTCACCAAGTTCTGATAAGAAAAAGACAGTGCCTACGGCAATGATCACATGCTTGGCCGGTGTTGCGGCGCGTTCTCTGTCGCCAGCGGAGAGTTCATCGCCACGCAATGTCCATAGACCAAAAAAGACAAATGAAATTGCTGCGACAATTGCTATTGGTTTTTCAGGAATGGCTGAACCAAGCACATCACCAATAACAACAGAGAACAGATGAACAAGTGCGGTCGCTGCCGTAATACCAATCAGCACTGGCAGAGTGCGATAGCGAGTGGCAAATGCCAACGCCATGAGTTGACTTTTATCACCTAATTCAGCAACAAAAATAACGGCGAGGCTTAACCAAAATGCGTGCATAACAGAAACAATTAGTCAGC
>CANLAH010000150.1 GCA_947488685.1 Acidimicrobiaceae bacterium
ACATAACTCGGTCGAACCAACCGCGTAGATACGCCGAGGTGATCCCGAGTAGACAGCCGATGAGGCCTCCCAAAAATACTGAAATCAGTGATATCGAGAGAGATGTACGTGAGCCATTTACCATCGCCGACAAAATATCTATTCCCTCACCGGTTGACCCCAAGAAAAAGCATCGCGTACTTGTCTGAGTAGAAGCAAGTAAATCCAAACGATCTTGCTCTTGTTGTTGGGCATCAACAACGGTGTCACTTGTCAGATCGGGTGGTGGGATCTCTGTCGTGAAACCATCTTTGTCGGTGATGCCACCGGTTGGGGTGATGTCGGCAGGCACAGTCTCGGGTAAAGGACTTGAACCGTTGTCAACGGCGATTGTTGTCTCGGGCGTTGATGTCAGTTCCTCGCGCGGCAGGGTTGAGGATGAACGTAAGTCGTGCGCCAACGGGCCCATGAATGAGCAGTTCGTAAACGGTTTGACATGCAATCCGTCGTTAAAGGTCTGTCCAACTTTGGCGATAGGCAACAGTGGGCCAAAGATTGCACAAAAGACAACAAGGCCTAGCCAAGCAGCAGCGATCTTTCCACCCACTGAATTCTTAAGCACGACGGTTCCTGGTTCTTGGATCAACGACGCCAATCAAAATATCTACGACAGAATTAAAGGTGACATAAAACAGTGCAATGAATGCAACATAGGTCTGAATCGCCATGAACTCACGAGTTCCAATCGCTTTTGCGAGCTGTGTCCCCATACCTGGTATCACGAAAATAATCTCAATCACAAGCGCACCGCCGATGAGGCCGCCCATGCTGAGCGCTGCAGACGTCATGAGAGTTGTACACGATGGACGCAAAACGTGGCGCAGGAGAATTCGACGATCAGAGAGTCCCTTTGACATCGCTAGCAGGACGTAATCTTCGCGCAGTGCCGCAATCATCTCGGCTCTGAGTAACCGCGTATAGGTTGAGATGGGAGCGACTGCCAAGGTCATTACCGGCAGAACCATGAGCCGAGAGTGCTGCAGAAAACCATCAGAGATTGGTCTGTAACCAGACGGTGGGAGAATGCCGATTTTGACTCCAATAAGCAACGAGAGAATCAGCCCGATTCCAAAGTTAGGGATGGACGATATTGAAAACAGGGTAGTACTTATCGTTCGATCAAATCGTGTCCCCTGTTTGTAGGCGCTGGTAATCCCAAGGGGGATCGCAATAGAGAGTGCGACAATTTGTGTATAGAAAATGAGTTGCAGTGTCGGTGGTATTGCCGTCTTGAGGACAGGCAGCACTTTTCCGCCAAATATAAAAAACCCAAAGTCTCCTTGAAGCATTTGGCTGAGCCACATCCAATACGCAGAAAAGTAGTTGCGATCTAAGCCCAACTCTTGGCGCAGTGCAGCGCGCTCGGCCAGAGACGCTGCTGGATTTATTAGCACAGCGACATCGCCGGGTAACTGTCGGATTAAAACCGATACAAGAAATGTCGCCCCAATAAGCACGAGACATATTTGGCTCAGTCGAAGTAAAATAGGCCGAAGTTTTTTCATAAATTCACTTTGAGTCTACTCAGTGAGACACCTCTAAGGAAATGCTCGCAGCACCTTGTAACAAAAAAGAGCACCTGCGTCATATGACGCAGGTGCTCTAATCTTTAGTCTTTGTTACTTATTTTTTGACACTCCAGCTAGTGAGGCGCCCCCGTTGCTGACGCAACGAGCAACACCACCACTGATAAGTTTCGTTTCGCACATTCCCATAATCTTGCCCGTGGTAGATACAGCAAACTTAACTCCAATGATGGTGGTTGAGTGAGCTTGCTCTTGCCAGCGAGCAATGGCTTCTTGGTACTTAGCGTTCTGAGTAGCACCAGCCTTGAGGCCTCGTGCCGCAAACCACAAAGTGTCAAAGTCCTTGTCTGTATGCCGTGAAATGTTCAAGGTGCTCAAGGAACCGTAGAGGTCGGCAGCCATGTCGTAGAAACCGTTGCTCGTTGAAGCCATGAACAGCGAGTTGTATTGGTTTCCAGGGCCTTCGAGCACCGAGAACCAAATTGCCTGATACCCGGTTGTCGCAGAACTAGCAAACGTATTGACAATGATGCTTGAGGTTTCAACAGGCAAGACCGTCATCTTGATTCCGACAGCAGCCAATTGGCTCGCCATTTCAGCGCCATTCTTTTGCGCTTCTGGCGCCGTATCGAACGGAGCGCTGAAAGCCAACTCCGTGGCTCCCAGGTCTGTCAAACACGTTGCCAGATAGGCCTTTGCCTTGGTCGCATCATACCCGATGAAGTTTTTCGTCGTAGCGGCAGGGTTTGTTGATCCCAGAATCGAAGTCATGGGCTCCAAGAACCCAGCGGTGCGCTTTGTAGCAAAGGTTTTTCTGTCTAGTCCTGCGGACACCGCTTGACGACAACTGAGCTTATTAAACGGAGCCTTGTTCTCAACAAACCACAACTGTGGGTAAAAATCAGCGTTGCTAACGTTTGTCTTTAGACCTTTGATTTTTTGTGCCCGAAGGATTGCGTTTGACTCAGAGTTTCCGGTGAACCAGGCCATATCAGTGGTGCCTGCTTTGAGCCCATTCACGCGAGTTGCTGCATCCTTTGTTGTTGTGAAAACAAGTTTGTTGAGGTACGGAAGTTTTGCACCCTTGGCGTCTTTTCTCCAATATGTGTCGTTCTTTGTCAAGGTGATGGTTCCCTTGTCAGCAGACATCCCGCCATCAGCCATTTTAAATGGACCTGTTCCGATCATCTGACGCGAGCACAGATAGTTGATGTCAGTCAGTTTTGTTCCGGGGTTATTTGCTGGCAGGAACATTGCAGGTGCACGCATGAAGGTACGACCCGAGCCGTACAACAGCTCTTTGAACCCAGCGTTTCCACGCTTGAGGTCAAATTGCACCGTGACGTCATCAATTTTGGTGACGGCCTTAGTATTTGCCCATGCAACTGGTGCAAGACCGCCGTATTTAGACCCATGAAACAAACTCGCGGCGGGATTAACACCTGCGTTGTCGGTGGTTGCGTTGCCACCACCGCTCATTTTGCCTCTGTTTGCATTGATGTTTAGCATTAGTGCATCAGCGTTCCATTTTTCTCCGTTTGAGAAAGTGACGCCTGTTCGTGTTGTGATTCTCCAAGAGGTGAAGTCAGCGTTAGACGAAGCTGACGATGCCAAGAACGGAACGGTTACTCCGTCAGCACGTTGTTCAAAGAGAGTCTCTCCCATTTGCTTGACGGGCATTAATGCCGAGTTTGAGTTGGTGTCGTTCGGGCAAAAACCAACCATGTAGTCAGTGATTGCTACTGAAAGCGTTCCACCACGTGTTGGAGCAGGAGTGCTTGCTGCATGCCCAGTCCCAACTTGTATCGCCGAAGCGCCGAGTGTGATTGCGATGGCAATGCCGAATCGCTTCAAGACCCTGCCTTTTTGAACTTTATTCATATTCCCCCTATGGTCAATTTTGAAAGTGAATTCTTTCCAAAATGTTTACTATTTCTTACTATACACATCCTTAAACATGGGACAAAAACGCCTGTCACAGGGTGCCAAAGATCCACCTGGTCGGGCAATCTGTCGAGATGCGGTGGGAACAGGTAAGAATGGTTGACATGTCTCAGAATCACTACGGGGTGCCACCCATTGCCTTGCCCCCAACCGTGCCACCCTTGAGCCATGAAGGAATGCTGATCCCGGCAGCATTGGTAGCAAGAAACCTCAAGATCTTGTATCTGCCCACCACCAAAGTGGCCTGTACGGCGCTCAAATTCTTGATTGCCCAAGCTGAGGGAAGTCTGAACGTCCACTCAATGCAGACCCTTGCCACAGCCGCAGTTACGCCAATGCACACCATCCACAACCCCATTGTGAGTGGTCTGACATTATTTCGAGAGTTAGAAGCAGAAGAACAGCAACATATCTTGCAGGCCGATGACTGGTGGCGAGTTGGGGCAATCAGAAACCCGTATGCGCGAATGTACTCGAGTTGGGAAAATCGAGTGTTGTTGCGGGCCCCGAGCCTCGAGATCGATACCTATGAATGTTTTGAGGATGTGCTCGTTGACGGCTGCATTGATCTGGGGGCATCGTTTGCATTGTTTATGCAGCAAGTGATTGACAATCCAGCACTGGTTAATCGCGACGATCACTTTAAGTCGCAAGCCGAAGCAATACGACCAGGCGTGATTTCATTGACACATGTATTGCAGGTAGAAAAAGAAGGAGCACTGCAAGGTTTTGTTCAGTCTTTGAGCGAACGCGCAGGCAAAGTTTTAGAACTAAAAAAACTTAACGAAGGATTACGTATTAATTACAAAGAGGTCGTGACGCCGCACGCTGCTCAACTCATCGAGCGCTGGTCAGAATTGGACTTTGCTGGCTCGATCTACGAGCACGAAGAATTCTCATTGTCTAAAACCGCTGTTGTTTTGAGTGAGCGGGAGACAAAATTAATTCGATATATACGAGAAGTGTCGGGTCGGCTTGATGTCGTGGCAACTGAGATGCAAACAAGAGTCAGTGCACTTGAGCATCAAGTCCACAATGAGTGGCTCATGGGGCTGTCGCGACAAGGAGCGCG
>CANLAH010000151.1 GCA_947488685.1 Acidimicrobiaceae bacterium
CCAGGTAATTTGTGCAGAACATAACTGAAGTCCTCGGCACCCATCACCGGATGAGGCATGCTGATGACGTTTTTATCTCCCATCACTGCACAGCCAACATCGTGGGCAAACGCAGCGAAATTGTCGTCATTGACGGTGACTGGATATCCGCGCACGAGATCAACAGTGGCAGTCATTTCGTGTGCTGCGGCAATACCATCTGCAACTCGCTGGATTCCTTCGTGTATTTTTTCACGCGTTCGCTCACTAATGGCACGCATTGTGCCTTTGATTTCAACAGTTTCTGGGATCACGTTGTATGCAGTGCCAGCGTGAATGTTGGTGACAGTAATAACGCCAGGATCAAACACATCAATGCGCCGCGTCACCAAGGTTTGTAGCGCTTGAACAATTTCGCATGCCACAGGAACTGGGTCGAGAGCTTGGTGTGGTGCGCTTGCATGTCCACCCTTGCCAGTGATGGTGATAGTGAGAGTGTCACTCGAGGCCATGGTAGGACCAGGCCGAATGCCAACCATTCCGGCTGGGATATTGGGCGTCATGTGCATTGCAAATGCCCCCGTGATGGGAGACGCTTGGCCGTTCGAGAGTGGTGTGGCATCAAGCATTCCTTCGTTGAGCATAAATACTGCACCGCCGTAGCCTTCTTCGCCAGGTTGAAACATAAACATCACACGTCCAGCGATGTCACTTTTTCGCGCTGACAAAATTTTTGCCGACGCCACAAGCATTGACGTGTGCATGTCATGTCCACATGCGTGCATGCGGTTTTCGTTTGCCGATGAGAAATCAACATCAGTATCTTCTGGCATCGGAAGTGCGTCCATATCGCCGCGCAGTAGCACTGTGTCGCCAGGTTTGTCACCTGTGAGCGTTGCAACGATGCCGCTCGTACTTTCATGCAATGTGATGTCGAGGGGTAAACCTTCGAGGGCACTAAGAACTTGTTCGCGAGTAGTGGGCAGATGATTGCCGATCTCAGGCCAACGATGGAGTTCGCGACGTAGAGCAACAGTGTCGCTAAAGACATCGTCTGCTTGGCTCAAAAGACCGACCACGTTTCCGTGACGTTCGATTGCTGCAAGAGACGCACCATCTGTGGATTTGGCCATACCTCATGGTAGGCACAGAGGTATGCATGGCCAGAACGGTGGAAGCGCTGATGAGCTTGTTGAAGAAGTAGACAGAGCAGGCGACGTCGTTCGGGTGGTGACGCGGGCACAGATGAGGGCTCAGAGGCTTCGCCATCGCAGTGTTTTCATCGGTGTTCTTAATGATGATGGCCAACTTTTGGTCCATCGTCGTGCCCTCACGAAGGATGTCTGGCCTGGGGCATGGGATGTCTGCGTGGGAGGCGTTGCTGGCGTCGGCGAGAACTGGCAGACAGCCGCGGAGCGAGAACTAGCCGAAGAACTCGGAATCGTGGGGTGCGAAGTAGGTCCACTCGGGTTGGGGGCATATGAGGATGCTGAGGTGAAATTAGTGGCCTCGTGTTTTGTGGCGCGTTGCAATGGTCCGTTTACCTTTGCTGATGGCGAAATCACTGAGGCCCACTGGGTGCACACAGCAGAGTTGCTGCAGTGGCTGAAAGGCAAGGAGTTCTTGCCGGACAGCCTCGCATTGCTTTTGCCGCGGCTTGACAATTTTCGTTCCGTTATCGCTTAGCCTGACAGATGTGACAACTATGAGAAATGAAGTCCTTGTCGAGTTCACTATCGAGCCATTTGTCGAAGGTGCACCAGGCGAGCATGTCACGGCAGCAGTTGCCGCCGTGGAGGCAATGGGAATCTCCGTTGACTTTGGTCCTTTTGGTTCTACTTTTGTCACCACACTCGAGACCGTTGGTGCGGCGGTGGGGGAGTTAACAAAGGTTGCATATGCGAGTGGGGCAACACATGTCAGTGTGCATGTCGAAAGAGTTGAGAGTTGATGCGATGATCCCGAATCATCCAATCATTGCTGCAGTCAGGCCGCTGCTCCATGCAACTGGAGCAATTCTTGTGTCAACTGACGAGCAGCAACCCGGAGATATCCCGTTGATGTGGGATGGAGAAGTGGTGGCGGTTGTTCGATTGCCGCCACTACACGGAGCGCTTGATCGCTTGATTGTTTCTGTTGAGAAAGAACTCGGGTCAACTCTTCCGGCTCTGTCGCGCAATGACAAGCAAAAAGCGATTCGATTGCTCGACCAACGCGGTGCGTTTACGTTGCGACGTGCCGTCGAAGACGTCGCAGACGCAATGGGTGTCTCGCGCATCACGGTGTATAACTATCTCAACGCATTACATCGCTAAAAGACAATCTAGAGTTTGCGAAGATGAATCTCTGTCACTCTGTGTGCAGCGTCTTTATGCAACGATAATGATGCGCGTGATTTAGTCGGTTCAATATTCTCAATAAGATTCTTGCCGTTGATCTCGCGCCAGATACCTTGGGCAGTGGCGATTGCTTCGTCTTGTGTGAGATGGGCGAAGTTTTGAAAGAAACTGTCAGGATTCTGAAACACCGTTTGGCATAACGTGAGAAATCTTTCGACATACCATTTCTCAATGTCTGCTTCGAGTGCATCAATATAAATAGAGAAATCAAAGTAGTCACTCACAAACTCTGTTGCTTCTGCGCCTACTTGCAAAACATTGAGTCCTTCAATAATTAAAATATCTGGTTGACAAATAACGACTTCTGCGTCGGGGATGACATCGTAGACAATGTGGCTATACACGGGGGCTGTGACCTCTGCGCAACCAGCCTTGACGTCGCGCAAAAACTGCAGAAGTCGTCTGGTGTCGTAACTTTCGGGGAAACCTTTTCGATTCATCATGCCGCGATCGAGCAGCGTTGCGTTGGGAAGCAAGAAGCCATCCGTTGTGAGCAGGTCTACGCGCGGATGTTCTGGCCAGCGGGCGAGCAATGCTTGCAAAATACGTGCGAAGGTGCTCTTGCCAACAGCAACGCTTCCGGCAACGCCAATGACATACGGAACTTTTGGCGCCATTGTTCCAAGAAATGTGGCCGAGACTTTATGCAGATTTTGCGTAGCACTGACATACAGATTCAGGAGTCGCGTGAGTGGTAGAAAAACTGTCGCTACTTCGTCAAGGTCGATGCGGTCGTTGATTCCGCGTAACTCTTCCAAGTCCACTTGTTGCAATGTGAGTGGAGTTGCTGCTCGTAGTCGAGACCACTCATCTCGAGAAAACGAGACATAGCGGTCGATGTCGGCTGGCTCAATCACAATCAGAACGCTAGAGGTTAGGGACTAGCGCAACCAAGGCGCACAAGGTGACACAGCGCCATCACCACCGGTAAATACTTCAACACCAGAGTCCGTCACAAGCAACATGTGCTCAAATTGCGCAGTTCGCTTGCCATCTGTCGTGACAGCGGTCCAGTCATCGTCCCAGGTGCGGTGTTGCCATGTTCCGAGCGTAATCATCGGCTCGATTGTGAATGTCATGCCAGGCCGCAGGATCATATTGTTGCGGGCATCGTAGTAATGCAGAACTTGAATATCTGTATGAAAGTTTTCACCGATTCCGTGACCGATGAAAGCACGCACGACTCCTAGGTGGTGTTTCTTTGCGTGTGTTTCGATGGCGCGTCCAATATCGCTCAGTGGTTGTCCAGGAGCAACGGCTTCGATGCCTTTCCATAAACATTCTTCTGTGATGCGAATCAGATCTTGATCTTCTTGAGAAATAGTGCCAACGGCAAATGTTGCGTTGGTGTCACCGTGCACGCCATTGACATATGCAGTGACGTCAAGATTGACAATGTCGCCATCTTGCAATACGCGCGAATCTGGAATGCCATGACAGATGACCTCATTCACACTCGTGCAAACACTTTTGGGGTAGCCGTGATAGTTGAGTGGACTCGGGTATGAATTGTTGGCAATGCAAAGGTCGTGTACATATACGTCGATGTCGTCGGTGGTGATTCCGGGCTTAACGAATTCGCCCGCAAGTCGCAAAATATCGGCACCAATTTTGCCGGCGATACGCATTCGAGCAATGACGTCGGGTGATTTAATGCGAGATTCATTGATCGGTGGAACTTGACCAGTGTCTGCGTATGGCGGACGCGCAATAGTGCTTGGCACTGATCGCATCGGACTGATGATTCCTGGCTGGATACGACCTTCTAATCCTTTATGGCACCGCTTGTACTTGCGCCCACTGCCACACCAGCACGGGTCATTAGATGCGGGAAGAACATCGGGGGCAAGCTCCATTAGTGTTCAGGATACGCCTAAAATCAACAATGAGAGCACATTGACTTAGTGCGAGCGATTGATGATTTGCCTTTTTACGACTAAATCACCAACAAAGAGTGGAGATATTGGCTAAGTGCGATTAGGCTCTTTTACCGTATATAGAACACACCAAGATGCTCGTGAACAAGCGTTCTGAGATCAAATTTAAAGGGAGAAATAATGAAGATTCGTTTTATTCGGATTGCAGCAATTGCAATATCAATGGGAATAATCGCTGCGGGTTGCTCAAGCGACAGTTCGTCACCTTCCGGGACCGATGGTTCATCGGATACAACCGTGGCCACCGAGACAAGCA
>CANLAH010000152.1 GCA_947488685.1 Acidimicrobiaceae bacterium
CACCAGCAGGCTTGTATGTCAAGCGCACCATGCGTGGTGGCTCAACACTTCCGCGGTTCACACCGATGATGCCGCCACAACCCATTGCCAACAACTGGTCTTTATTAAACACTTCTACTTTCAAACCGGTCTCGCCAGCAATTCGCACTGCATGGTTTGCAAACATCGTTGCGGTCAGGTGTGCAGGTGGCATGCTCGCAAAATCACGCGCCATGTTGGTGGCATTGGCGATCACTTGACCGCGCTTTGCGCCAGCCTTGAGTTGTGCTGCATTTGCCGTTGTGCCAACAAGAGTGACCGATGCCAACTTTGGCGCCTTCTTGTCAACTGTTTTTAGATCGGTGTAGCGATGCACGGCGAGCGAAATGCCCTCGACCACTACTTGTGCTGCCAACTTGCGATCTACTTTTGCCACGCCAGCAAGCGTTGTTGCTACTGAGCCAAACGATGATGTCGCACGACCAAATGCCGCAGCCGACTTGCGCAACGAATCTGCAGTCACCTTCGACGACTCGCCAATGCCAATCACCACAGTCACTGCACCACGATCGGCAGCGATCACTGATGTCTGCCCAACCTTGCCCGAAAAACCAACGGCCTCAAGTGCCTTGCGCGACAACGAAACCTCTTTAGGCATCGCACCATCTGTCGACACCGCGATGCCGATTGCGCTCACATCTGCTGGAGTCTTGCTCGCCACTTCAAAGTTGATTGACATGTTGTCTCCTTGTGTGTACTTATTGTAGAAAAATTTAAATAACGTCTTTCACTGCCAACGACTCGCCCTCTTGCCAACGAGCAAGTGTCCACAACAAGTCGCTCAACCTGTTGAGATATGGAGTCGACTGTGATGGCGGTGGAGCGGCAGCAAGCGAATGACGCTCGGCTCGGCGTGTCACCGTGCGACCAACGTCGAGCAGAGCAGACACTTTGTTTTGACCTGGCACAACAAAGTCGGTTGGCGGCGAAAAGCGTTCGTCGAGCGAGTCGATCATCGTCTCCAAGTGAGTCACCATCTCGGCAGTTACTCGCGTCTTACCGTCAACTAATTTGTGACGGTTTTCCGGAAGTGTTGCAAGCTCGGCCATCAACACCCAGAGGTCTCTACAAATATGGACGAGCATGTCATCGAGTTCGGTGCCTTTGCCGGCTTCGGCGCGCACCAATCCCAAGATTGACTGTGCTTCATCTACCGCGCCATACGCCCGCGGCAACGCAGAATCTTTGCCTACGCGACCGCCATAAAAGAGACCCGTGGTTCCATCGTCCCCTGCTCGGGTATATACCTTTTCGCGCGCCATGACCCTTTCACGATACTTGACAACCACAGCAACACTGAGGTCATACTTGCCACACTGGCGCACACATCATCCTCACAAAGCCCGTACAAGGGCCAGACGAAATTGAGGATCCATGAGCCAGCAAGCAGTACTACTCGACATCAACCAGATCGGAAACCTGATGGCAGACCAGCCCGAAACAACCAGAGACTCCCCCGCGACCGTTCAAGACCTTCGCAACATGGGCATCGCCATCGATGCCAATTTCATGTTGATACGTAGCGAAGCAAAGACAGAGTCCGCATTACTGCGGGGCGAAGCAAAGACAGAGTCCGCATTACTGCGCAGCGAAATGGCAACTGGCTTCGCCAAAGTCGATGCGCGGTTCACGACAATTGACGCCGAGTTCAAGACTGTACGGAGCGAAATGAAAACGGGATTTTCTGATGCCAAAGAGTCACTGACACGATGGTCAATGGGAATCTTCTTCTCTGTCGTCGCGTTAGTTATTGCTGTCGTGGGTTCAATTCTTTTTCGTTAAAACCCAAACTGGGTGCTTGACAGCCAGAGCACGGTGTGGGTAAAGATCTGTTCATGACCTACTTTTCCTTCTCACAGCAAGTAACCGGTAGTGACCTCAACACGCTTCAACGAGATTTCGACACAGAAGTGAGACAACTTAAATCAGAGATAAGACGACTCGAATCATCAATAACTTCCACGGAGGCAACCCTCCAGCACAAAATGGTGATGGCAGAAATAGGGACAAGGCACAACATAACGATGGCGGGTTATGCGACCGAGATGTCAATCCTAAAATTTATGGGATTTCTAGTTCTATGTGTGGTTGGTTCTCTAATTGCAGTAACAGCAATCGATGCAATTGCTACCTTCATCATTGAAAACCGATAAGGCAGGTTTGGGCGTCAACTACCGTTAGGCACGTGACAACCGAGGCCGCGCCACTCATCGACCTCGCAGCATTCGAGCAAGGTGACTCACAAACCCAACAACGAATTGCCCAACTCGTCGACGAAGCGTGCCAACGCACCGGTTTTCTCGCCATCACCAATCACGGCATCCCCCATGACATCACGCACAACATGTGGCAAGCCGTCCAACAATTCTTTGATCACTCCCTAGATCAAAAACAACAATCCAAAGTTCCTCACCCTGGCTATCCATACGGATACATGAGTAACGAAGCCGAAACTCTCAGCGCATCGCTCGGCAATGCGACTCCACCCGATCTCAAAGAAACTTTCAACGGTGGTCCACTGCTCATCCCTCCACACATCACCGACCCCGACGCACTCGCCTTTTGTTACGCCCCAACACCGTGGCCCACGCAACCATCAGCATTCACCGAGTCATGGAACAACTATTACAACGCCATGCAAGATCTCGCCGCGCGCATCATGCGACTCTTCGCCACAGCACTGCAACTCGAGCCAAACTTCTTCGACGAATACATCACGTCACCCATCAGCGCACTTCGCGCACTCAATTACCCTCCGCAAGATCACGCACCTCTACCCAACCAACTTCGTGCTGGCGCCCACAGCGACTACGGCACCCTCACCATCTTGTGGCCCCAAGACAATTCCCACGGTCTCCAAATCCAACGCCCCGACAACACCTGGCAAGAAGTCGCTCCCATCCCCGGTGCCTTCATCATCAACATCGGTGATCTCATGGCCCGTTGGACAAACAACCGTTGGCGCTCCACACTTCATCGCGTTGCCAACCCCGCCCAACACGACCCAACGTCGCGCCGACAATCCATCGCCTACTTTCACCAACCCAATTGGGATGCAGTTATCGCTTGCCTCACCGACACTCCGCCGCTCTATGCACCCGTAGCGAGTGGTCCTTACTTAATGAACAAGTTCAAAGCTACTGTCTAAACCCGCATAGAAAGTCATATGTGTAAGCGAAAAGGATTACGCAGCAAAAATCAATTTTGACTTTTCAAAATGTTCAGCTAACAGGTCAGCGCTGGGTCGTCTCTGCGTTTCGATTTCAAGTTGTTGCAGATGGACTGATCCGTATGTTGGATATTTGTGAATTTGTGGAGCTGTTTCAACTTTCCAAGTTTCTGGATTTATACGAAGCAAATATCGGTCAAATAGCGTGTGAAAATCTCTACGTAATAAGAGTCCTCCGTCAACCGCATGCGACTCATGGTCGGCAAACTTTCTGATATGGGATGCTTCCAACACACATGCAGGCTGTGCACCTGATATTAAGCACTTCTCTCCATGAAAACCAATTAGAGAAAGACGGAATTCCTGCTGCCCAATTCGTCGTTTGCCAATTTGAATTCTGTGTCCACCAATAATCAAATCCGGAATCTCTGAGATGCTTCCCATCGGCAGGTCACTAGATCCAGCAAGAGCCATTATTAGCTCTGGCACACGAGACAATTCAAGTGGTCGAATTGCACTTTGTGTGTCACGATTGGATTGAAACTCAAAAACATTGGCTTTGGCAAGTGGAAAATTGGCATCTGTCCATGTGTTTCGGTAAGAAGCCTTGAACTTAATCACATTAATTGTCTCGAACACAAGCTCTGCATCACTGAATTCGTATTTGCAGCCGCGAGTACATCGCCACTTGGGACTTTTTACTGTTCTCATCTCAGGAGAACCACCACACTTAGGACACTTGCGCAACACCTTTTCGCCCGGCTCACTAATGATTGATTCAATTTGCCCAAAACCCAAAAGGTGCTCAGACCCCTTAACAAAAACCAAATCTCCAACTTGCACATTTCGATAGTTGCCCACCTGCGAGTCGTATGTGTAGTACTCATTTATCTCATCGTCGTACCCATCGTGGGACCCCCACAAAATAAGTTCAGGATCCTTGGCGATTACCGCCCAAGCAGATTGCGATTCAATCATTAGAATGGTTTACCACGCCGAGAAACAAAAATGGCGACACATCGCTGTGTCGCCACTCATAGTTTGGAAGTTTCACAAGGACGATTCCTTGCGCCAATCTCGTCACCAATGAGTGTACCCACTACTCATTGCTCGATAAATAGAAATGACGACACATCGCTGTGTCGCCACTTCCATACTTTTGCGGTACTGAGAGTTATCTCCCAGCCAAAACTCGTCAACTCGAAGCGTACTTGTCAAAAGTATCCACACAGAAAAACAGGGCCGGTCGAGTTTCCCCAACCGGCCCTGACTAATCGATGTTTCCCAAGACCGTCAATCCCTGGTAAGAATTTTCACGAGCACCT
>CANLAH010000153.1 GCA_947488685.1 Acidimicrobiaceae bacterium
ACAGTTAATCTCACGGAGACCAGACTTACGCAGATATCTTGACGTTGATTGAGCCTCCGAGCGGAGGAGGAGACGTTAATTAAAAAGTGACAACTTGAGTTGTCACTTTTTATAAAGGCTTCTGGCCTACGCAGTGCCAATTGAGCGTCAACAACTCTTCCTCCTCGGCCTGGATATAGGACGCGCTGTTTGCGTTCATCCGCTGCATTAACGCATCAGTCTTTGCCGGAATCAGATCGTATTTGTAATGTCGTAAACGGTGACTGATCAAAATAAGGTCAGGTGGACTTATTTTAGAGGGACAAGACGGTCGAAGATGACCCCAATTTCTTGACCAATGGTCCAATCAACGCCACCAGTATTGGTCATGGTCGCGCGCACAAGGCTTTCATCAACGGACATACGTACAACAACAGTTTTCAGTGGGCCAGCAAATGAGACACTCTGCACACTTCCACGATATGAATCTGGCTCAGCGTCGTTCACGACCCGTGTGTGTTCTGGTCGCACTAGTACTTCCTTGCCACCAATCACCACGGAATTTGTTTCACCGATAAAGGTCGCGACAAAAGCCGTACCGGGGTTGTCATACACCTCTCGTGGCGTGCCCACTTGTTGAATCACACCTTTGCTCATCACGCATACGCGATCTGAAATAGTCAGCGCCTCTTCTTGGTCGTGAGTCACAAACAGGGTGGTTGTGCCGGTGCGCTTCTGCAACGAGCGAATTTCGTCGCGTACTTCAATACGCACCTTCGCATCTAACGCATTCAGCGGCTCGTCAAGCAGCAATACTGTGGGTTCTATTGCAAGAGCCCGCGCCAAGGCCACGCGTTGCTGCTGTCCGCCAGACAATTGGTGTGGAAACCGATGACCAACATCAACTAGTTGCACAAGGTCAAGCATGTCAGACACCACTGACGCACGCTTCTTCTTCTCCATCTTGCGAATGGTGAGACCAAACCCAATATTCTCTGCAACTGTGAGGTGTGGAAACAAGCTATAGCTCTGAAACACCATTCCCATGTTGCGCTTTTGTGGGGGAACGAGCTCAACATTTTGGCCGTTCACAATCAATCGGCCAGCATCAAATTTCTCGAACCCTGCAGCCACTCGCAGTGCGGTGGTCTTTCCGCAGCCACTCGGACCGACAATGGAAATTAACTCGCCTTTTTGTACAGACAATGTGAACGCAGAGAGCGCCTCAAGGTCGCCATACTTTTTTGTAACGTGGGCAAATTCAAGTTGGCTCATGGTGTGATCCTGATTTCTTGTGAAGACGATGTCGGTGATTTTTTCTGAATACGACCAAGAGCCATAAACAAAACAGTGGTCAGAACTAGCAACAACAATGCGACACCCATGGCGCCCTGGGGTTCACGACCTTGGGCTTCCAGCATGTATGTCGGCAATGTACGTTTCAGCAACAACGAAGAAATAGCGAATTCGCCTATCACCACAGCAAACGCCAGAAACGACGTTGTTAAAATTGCAGTGCGAAGATTGGGAATCAACACTTTACGAAAAGTCTGTTGCCACGAGGCACCAAGAGAGCGTGACGCATTCACTAAGGTATTCAGGTCAAGTGCAGCAAATCCGACATCAAGCGTGCGGTAAGCAAACGGCAAACACAAAATTGCATACAACGGCACGAGTCCGTAGTTGCTCGAAACGATCCATGGGACGGTGTCGCGATACGCCCCAGATACGCCAACTACAAGTGCAATTGGTGGCACGACATATGCCAACAAAGACACTATTTCGGCAAGTATCTTCCACCGCATGGCACGCAAGTGAAGCCACAAAACAGTAGGAAGTAACAACGCCAGCACTAACAAAACGGTGACTATGCCCAAACGTACACTCATGAAGAAGGCTGGTTGAAATTTGTCATCACTGATGGTGTTCATCAACCCACGGATCGTCCAGCGAGAAAAGATTGTCTTGCGGCCCAACAGTGACATTGGCACGCGTTGCATGGCGAAGCGAGTCATTGCCAACATCGGGACAATAAAGAATGCACCCACCACAATGATGACAGGCCATTCCCACGTCGTACGGCGCTTGTTCATGCGGCTCTCCACCGTTCTGCACGGCGCCGAAGTAGCAGGTACCCGATCATCACGAATAACAAGATCAACACCATCCATGCAGCAAGTGCATACCCAAGATTGCCCTTACCGGTAATGGTGTTGCCTTGTAAGTAAAACCGAATTTGTACGGGCACTAAGCGTGACCCGCCGCTTGATAACGCATACGCCGTTGCGTATGCACTGAATGCATTGGCAAACAACAACAAAGTGCCACCCAAGAGCGACGGCGTCAAAATAGGCAAGCCAACTCGACGCCAATACTGAGATGACGATGCGCCAATATTGATGGCAGCCTCGCGCCACGTTGGGCGCAACCCATCGATGGCTGGCAACATCACCAGTAGCATCAATGGAATTTGAAAATACAAATAAACAACGACAATGCCCCAAAAGTCGTAGATCTTAAAGCCGGCGCCATAGAGGTCAATACCATTGTGATACAAGACGCGAGTAAAGAGTCCTTGCGCACCAAGCGACGCAATAAATGCAAAAGCCAGGGGAATGCCTCCAAGGTTTGCGGCAACGCCAGAAAACCCCGTCACTAAATTTCGCAAGCGGCGAGGGCGTTCAATGCGAGATGCTGCAAGCGCAAAGAGAAACCCAATGATTGCGCCGAGTACTGCTGAGAAAAACGATATCTTCAGCGAAAACATAAATGATGAACGATTCGATGCGTTCATTGCTTCCACCATTGCTGAGGTGGTGGCCCCCGTGACAGGGCGAAATGCTTTGGTGAACAACACCACTGTCGGTACTAAGAGAAATAGCCCAACAAAAATGAAGTACGGAAGTAGCGGAAGTACCAACGATGGCGACCAGCGCCCAAACGTGGTGGAGGCCCGGCTACCCACCGGGCCTCCGATTACGTTTTCCTCTTGGGGAAGGGGAAACCCCAAGAGGAAATCGACTTCAGACACTATTTTTTGTCTGCGACGAGCGGGCCCCACTGCTTAGCCAAAACATCCTTGGCTGCGGTGATTTGTGCCTGTGAAGGGAACTTCAAGCCGTCAAGCAGTGATGCTTCTGGCAAGTTCTTCTTCATGTCATCAGTGATCTTTCCTGCTGCTTCAAGAGCTGCGAAGCGAGCGGGAATTGCTCCGCCTTGGATATAACCAAGTGCACCTTCGTCAGAGATGATGTGGTCAATCCACAACTTCGCTGCGTTCGGGTGTGGGCTACCAGCAACAACGCCTTGTGCGTAATATCCGCCGTAAACGCCATCAGTTGGAACCTTGATGGAAACTGTGATTCCATTTTCGGTCAACTTTGGAGCAAGACCTGGATAGTTGTATGTCCAGTCGATCCAGACGGGGGTGTCACCAGAAATTACTGATGCTTCGGTCACGTCGGTGCCTGACATATTTCCACTTGCCTTTAACTTGGCGAAGTACTCGATACCAGGAAGGATGTCGTCGAATGAACCGCCGTTAGCAATTGATGCTGCCATCACTGCTGCAAATGCTGCACCAGCTTCGCGAGGGTCACCGTTCAGTGCAACCTGGCCCTTATACATAGGATCAAGAAGTTCGGCGAATGATGTCGGAGCAGTCTTGACGATCGTGTCGTTTGCACCAATGGCCATTACGCCGTAGTACGCAGCAACCCACTTGCCGTCTGGATCTTTCATGTCTGCAGGAATTTCATCAAAGCCACATGGCTTGTATGGCTCCCATAGGCCCTTTGTGTCAACTTCTTGTGCAATTGCAGGACTCACGTCAAGTGCATCCGGCATATCAGCCTGACCCTTCAAGGTCTCAACTGCAGTGAGTTCGTCTGCGCTTGAGCCGTCTGGGTTAGCAACAGGGTTCTTGATCATTGGATACTTGGTTCGGAATGCTTCAAGGATTCCCTTGTAGTTCGCCCAGCTATCTGGCAAAGCGATGAGGTTTACTTGAGCCTCTGTATCGGCTGCCATCTTAATGTCGGCCGACGGGCAATCTGATGCTGTAGCAATTTCTGATGCTTCAGCAATTGTTGTAGGGGCGGCTTCGTCGGAACTTGAATCGTTACTGCATGCTGTAAACATAAGAAGCGAAGCAAGTGCTAACACACCAACCTTGGATATGGACTTTGTGTTTAATTTTGAAATAATCATGACTAACATCTTGTCGCAGGCAAATTGCCGTTGCGCTACCTCTTGGTGAACACTCGATATCTTCTGGTCAAATAATGCGTGTCACATTTCTCATGCGCTCGTTTCATCTAATTGCTATTGGGGGCACGCCACGTCGAATGATTGGGCAATACTGGTGGAGGCTGGAACGCATTTGTCTAGGAGATCCAAATCAAAATCGCGAATCCCAACAGAGCCGAGGTCGTTTGTCGGGTATAATTGGATTTGTGAATTCCATCCAAAAAGTCGTGACTCGTAAGTATAAAGGTGACGACGATTCTGCGTGGAAATA
>CANLAH010000154.1 GCA_947488685.1 Acidimicrobiaceae bacterium
AGTGGTCGTGTAATTTTTAAACCGTGAGCAAGAAACGCAACTGAAATAAATAATGAACCGCCGCATGCACCGTACACAGCACCAGCGATAGCGAACGTCAAAAAAGATCCAGTATCTACTCGTCGCGACAAGAGTTGTCCGGCAACTGCTCCAGCGAGTGCGCCCATAAATGCTGATGTTCGCAAGCGCTGCACTGCAGGATGTCGCAAGACACGTGAATACGGCACTGGAGACATGAGCACAATGGTCACCTCTGGGGCTTCAACGGCGAGTGGTCCGCCATTGGCGCCACTACGAAGCCCAAGAAAAACAACGACTGCAGCAAACATTCCGAGTGCAGCCGGACCATGTTGCGCGAGATCGGTGTACCCAGAGGCGTTGATTTTTTCGTCTGATACGAGTCCAGAGAGAAACAACACGGTTCCGCCCCCCGCAATGGCTGTGATGTAGACGCGATACAAGGCTTCAAACCATTCAATATCAGCGATGCGATTGCGTCTGCGCGTGTTTCGCATGGTGCGCAAAGCCGACACTCCTGGGCCTTGTTCTTCTTTCACGGGTAAATCTTGCCACTTTGAAGCGATTAGACAACATTTTAAGCGATAGGGCAGACTAGAAGAGTGACGACATCAGCGATGCAGACTTTTTCTGCCTTGCTAGGACTACTGGCATTAGGCGGTGCAATTGCGCTAATTGTGGCTCGAATTGCTGCTATTCGGTCGGCTGCCGCTGCCAGCGTGGTGGAGGCAGTTGCGCCGAGTGCATTGTGGTTGGCATTTGTCGTTGCCGCTACGAGCATGTTGGGCAGTTTGTATTTTAGTGAAGTTGCACATTTCGCACCATGCAAACTGTGTTGGTATCAGCGCATCGCGATGTATTCACTGGCAGTAATTTTGCTGATTGCCGCAGTAAAAAAAGATCGAGGTGTTATTAAATATGCAGTGCCATTAGCAGTGATTGGTTTAGTCGTCAGTACGTATCACTATTTACTTGAGTGGTTTCCGCAGATAGAAACAAGTGTGTGCAGCCTTGATGTGCCGTGCACGGCGGTGTGGTTTAGAGAGTTTGGATTTGTTTCGTTATCGTTGATGGCCGGAAGTGCGTTCTTAGCGATTATTGTTCTACTGGTAGGGAGCTCGACATGGCAAAGAAACTAAGTCCTAAAACACTGATCGCGATTATTTCTGCGGCCATTGCCGTTGCGGCACTGGTGGCAATTATCTCCGACGGTGCCAAAGATTCATCAACAAAAATACGTGCTACCAGCGCACAAGAGATTCAACCCGTCACCGTTGTGGGCGTCGATCTTCCTCGTACGCCAGACAATGGCGACGACCCTGGTCTTGGGCTGCAAGCACCCACGCTCAAAGGCATCACCGCTGGCGGAATGCCGATGACGATTGCGCCAGGCTCAGACGGCAAGCCGATGATGTTGGTGTTCTTGGCGCATTGGTGTCCGCATTGCAATCGAGAAATACCAGTGCTCAATGAGTGGAAGGCGCAGGGTCTGGTGCCAGACGACCTGACGGTGATTGGCATCACTACTGCCACCCAAGAAGGTCAACCGAACTATCCGCCGTCACAGTGGCTGATTGAAAAGCAATGGCCCTGGGCGGCAATGCCAGACAGCGAAAACCAAGATGCAGCAAAAGCCTATGGAGTGGCCGGATACCCCACATATGTGGTGGTGGGTGCAGATGGATTGGTGAAATATCGCAGTTCTGGCGAAAAGAGCCTTGAAGAGGTGAATAACTCTGTGCGTCAGGCGTTGAGCCTGGCGTAACCTTGCAAGCCGTGGCAACTTCTCCTCAGCGCATCGGGTTTTTTGGACCATTCGGGACATACACCGAACAGGCATTACTGACCCAAGCCGACCTTGCGTCTGCAGAACTTGTTCCGTATCGCAATGTCCCTGATGTTCTTGATGCAGTAGAAAACGGTTCTGTTCATGCCGGCTTTGTACCGATTGAAAACTCTATTGAGGGCACAGTTAATTTTACCCAAGACGCGTTGATCTTTGATTACGAGTTGCTCATACAGCGAGAAGTTGTACTTGATATTGAGCACTGCATTGTCGCGCCAAAAGCAACAACGCTTAGTGACATCGGTGTATTACTTTCGATTCCGGTGGCGACAGCACAATGCAGCGCGTACTTACGCACAAATTTATCCAATGCAGAAATACATGCTGCTAACTCAACGGCAGACGCTGCTCGACTCGTGGGCGAACGTTCTGCTGCTGGCGAAAAAGGTTTAGCCGCAATTGCTCCACGAAATGCTGCAAAGTTATATGGACTCGATGTAATTGCGAGCGACATCGCAGATCATGCCGGCAACCAAACACGCTTCGTGTTAGTAGGACGCAACGACGTGCCAGCAGCAACAGGTCACGACAAAACCGGAATCGTTGTTTTTCAGCGCGCAGATGAACCCGGAAGCTTGATTTCTATTCTGCAAGAGTTCGCCGCACGCCGAATTAATTTGTCGCACTTGTCATCGCGTCCTACAAAGGCTGGTGGTCTTGGTGACTACTGCTTTGTGATGTACGCCGATGGTCATATCTCAGACGAACTTGTCGCTGATGCGTTACGTGATTTACACGCCAAGCAAGGTGGAGTGAAGTTCTTGGGTTCATACCCCGCTGCTGGTGAGCATGCGCACACAGCGCGCGAACACGCAGACGCCCGCTGGAAAGATGCTGACGATTGGGTCAATCTTTTGCGTGGTCACATCGGCCGTTAACACTGCGGGTCTGGCAACGGAGCAGGTATCGTGGTGAGTGGAACGGTGGCAGAGCGGCCTAATGCACTTGTCTTGAAAACAAGAGGGTTAATAGCCCCGGGGGTTCAAATCCCCCCTGTTCCGCCAGTTAGTGCTCGAGAAGTCGAGCCAGAATGCGACGAAACTCAACGGTGCTGCGATCGGCTCGGCTATGCGCTTGCCCAACACCGAGTGCAATCTGGTTGTCATACAGATGCTCAATGACTGCGAGATCTTCCTGCAGAACTGAGTACTCATATTGCAGTGCTGCCTGTGCAGCCTCGGCAGTTGCACCATCACTGCGCATCATCACCGTGTATAAACGAGTTGTTGACGCTGTCATTGGTTGGCAAAAAGTAGCGATCGCATTCACAACACCAGTAAGTGGCAACTCAAGTCGCAAGTTTGCAGAGAACGGCGCCTGAAATGTGTACACCATATTGCGCGGCTGCACGAGTGGATGTTGGCCTGTTGCGACAAGTGGATCTTCTTTATTAGCAATTGTGTGTGGATAATCAACAACGAAACCCCAACCGCTATCGGTCTTGTCAACGTTGTAGTCGCCGATGTTGGCGTCTTCACCGCTGCCAAACGTGCCGGCGTGGACAAACGGAAAATGTCCGAAGTCTAAAAAGTTGTCAATAAATTGTGCAGCAGTTGCGTTGATATCAATTGCTGGCATCCAGACTTTGTGTAACGATTCGTCATCCCATTCAGGGATTTCAATAATCTCAGTGACCGGAGTCTGCGGCGCAATCCAGATGAGTCCGTAGCGTTCGACAACATGAGCAGATGTGAGTTGTGCTGTTGGTGGCACCGTTGCTCCGTCGCCCAATGCCGGAATAAGCGTGCAGTGTCCGGAGCCATCAAATCGCCAACCGTGATACGGACATTGCAGTGTGTCTCCAACCACCATGCCATCACTCAGGCGGGCATTGCGGTGCGGACACTTGTCAATGAATGCTGTTATCGAGCCACGTAGTCGAGTGATCACCCACGGCTCACCGAGTAGATCGATACGCACCGATGTGTGGGCGAGGTCGCTTGCAAACAAAACCGGATGCCATGCGGCAGCCAGGCCCGACGAAAGATTGGTCAGCGAGGATGTCACGTCACAAGGGTAGTTCGGATGACGAAATGAATCCCTAAGATGAGGTGATGGCAAGACCTCCAGCAAGTTTGCGTGCCCTTGCAGTGGCGCGTGGTGACGAACCAGCAGATATTTTACTGAAGGGCGGACGGGTGTTGTCACCGGCAACCAGAGAGTGGGTCACCACCGACTTGGCAATTGCAGATGGCGTGATCGCCGGGTGGGGACATCGCGAAGCACACGAAGTCATTGATGTTGATGGCGCTGCGCTAGTGCCTGGCTTTGTTGATGCGCATATGCATTTGGAGTCGTCAAAGATGTGGGTGAGCGAATATGTCAAGGCTGTGTTGCCATGTGGCACAACTGCAGTGGCGGCAGATCCGCATGAGATTGCCAACGTGGCAGGCATTGATGGAATCCGCGCACTCATTGATGCTGCAGAACATTTGCCATTTACTTTTGGTGTGGCTGCGTCGTCGTGTGTGCCAGAGTCTCCATTTGCATCTGCTGGTGCTGCGTTTACTGTCAAAGAAGTACGCGATTTGATTATGGAGTTCGGTGCCATTGGCGTTGCCGAAGT
>CANLAH010000155.1 GCA_947488685.1 Acidimicrobiaceae bacterium
GATTGAGCATTCAATAGAGCCACGACCAAACGGTAGTCTCATCTGATGGCCGTCATTGACATTGCTGGATTTGTTTCTGTTCTTAAGAGCCATGCCGTTGATCATGGCTTCCATGTCCATGATGAGCGACACTTTGTCGAGACCTACTCGCTGCGTCAACTATGGGAAGTCGACCTCCACCCTGCCGAAGCCTGCAACGGGCCAATTGACCTGCATCTGAGCCTCGAGATAGATCCACGCGCATTATTGGGCTTTGAAGACGAAGTCCTCAAGCAAGATGACCCAGATGCTGAGCCGCCAGAAGGATTCAGTTTTCCGCTCATTTTCACCTGGACATTTCCACCACTGTTCTCGCCACCCGACTTATTGGTGCTGGCTACAGAGATCGCTGGTGTTGGCGGACTGCAATTACCCCTTGAAGTGTCTGCAATCGATTCGTATCACTCCGTCACCGATGCTCCCGAGCGAAGCCTCAGCATTGTTGGTCGCATTGCAGTGTCATTAGCAAATGTTTTTCGTGGAACAGACGATGATTTTTATGACGTGTTTAACAAATGCAGAGACGTCAGCCTTGATCTCCTCGAACGCGTGCCGAGCTGGTTAGACGAGCACTAATTGTCACGCGCTCTCGTGCGCAGACAACAATGTCACTCGCGCGCATAATCCGCCATGATCTTTACGCGGAAGTAATGCAGCAGACCCGCCACTCGCCGTTGCTAACTGCTGCACGATAGCCAGGCCTAGCCCGCTACCACCTTCGTTCTGTGTAGAGGCACTACGCCAAAAACGCTGAAATGCGACCACGCACTGTTCAGGTGTTAAGCCTGGACCACTGTCGCAGACATCAATTTCGACATGCACGCCTTTGTGTCGTACGGTGATCTCAATTGTTGAACCAGATGGCGAAACCGAAAGCGCATTATCGACAAAGTTGTCGATCATTTGTTCAAGTCCGCCGTCAACGACGCGACATCGCGATATAGAGTCAGCCGCAACAGAGATTGTGATGTTTTTTTCTTCGGCAAGCGGTTGCCACATCAGAGCACGCTCGTAAGCAACAAGGGCTGCATCTGCATCAACGGTGGGTGCGTCTCCACCCTCAAGTCGAGCAAGGGCAAGAAGCTGCTCAATCATTGACTGCAGACGATCAGTCTCATGACGCGAGGCGTCAAGGGCTTCACGTAGCTCTTCTGACTCACCCCCAGCAATAGCCTGCGCTTGCTCAAGTCTCAGCCGCAGTGCCGTGAGAGGCGTGCGCAATTGGTGCGAAACATCTCCAGCAAAAGAACGTTGACTCTGAAGAATTGCGCTGAGTCGACCCGCCATCACGTTAAATGAGCGTGCAAGTTCTTTGATTTCGGGCGGACCTTGGACATCTGAAGCTCGAGATTGCATGTCGCCTGCCGATAACTTTTCTGTCGCAGTTGTTAAGCGGCGCAACGGACGGGTCAGAGTGTTGGCAAACAAGACGGCGGCGATAGTGGCCATCAAAAGCGAAATTGCCCCTACAAGTAAAATTCCCCAACGCTGGCGCTGCACGCGCTTGTCCACAAAAGATTTTGGATACGAGAGACGTACCGTACCAATCACCTTCTCGCCACTCTGCACCGGCACTGCCACATACACCAACGTTTGTCCGAGTGTTTGAGAAGCTCGTTGACCTGTGGCCGGTACGCCAGTTAGAGCCATGCTTACCTCTGGGCGATTGGCGTAAGACTTGCCGATCTCGATACTCGAATCATTTGAACTCACTGCTAAACCTGCAGCATCAGTCACCACGACGAGCGCACTACTGGTTTTTGAAAATTCGTCAAGTGCTGGCTGTAGAGACGGAAGCGCCACACTCACTGATGAGTTCAGAGATTCTTTGGCATGTCCCGCCAAGATAAACGCGTCGCGCTCCAAAGCAGTTGTGAGACGATCTCGTTCGACGCGGCTCAGGTATGACGCTAGTGGAATGTTGTGTACCGCCAGCACAATGATGGTCACTCCCAAGAGTGCAGCGATGAACCTGCGTTTCATACAGTCAATTCAACAAACTTAAAACCGACTCCTCGCACTGCTTGGATCCAGTCAGGGTTCCCAAGTTTTTTACGTATTGCCGCAATGTGTGCATCAAGAGTTTTTGTGGTTCCGTACCAGTTGATGTCCCATACATGTTCAAGAATATCGCTGCGACGAAACACAGTTCCGGGTTCGGACCACAGGTATGCCAACAAGTCAAACTCTTTTGTTGTGAGATCGATTGTTGTTCCGTCAAGTGTCACTATTCGAGTTCGTTCATCTACAACAAGGCGCCCATCACGTGGCATAAACCCAAGAACATCAGCATCTCCCAAACTGCGGCGCGTCACTGCTTTGATACGCGCAGTGAGTTCGCGCAGACTAAACGGCTTCACTACATAGTCGTCAGCACCAAGTTCAAGGCCAAGAACACGATCTAGTTCGTCGCCTCGCGCACTTACAATAATAATCGGCACGAGAGAGAGTGCGCGTAGAGCCTTGCACAGATCTAAGCCGTCCATGTCCGGGAGTCCAAGGTCGAGCAATACGACATCTGGCGCACCCAGCGATATTGCGTCAAGAGCGGCACGGCCCGTCGACACATGGGCGACCTCCATCCCGGCGCCTGTGAGACCGACAACGACAGAGTCGGCAATTGACTCGTCATCTTCAACAAGAAGCACTTTCACAGTCTCCAGTGTGGTCGCTCGTTACCTAAAATCCGCTGATGATCCCCGATGTCTGCTCATCTTGGATGAATCTTGGATATCCCTCTACTCCGTCTCGGGAATACGTTCCTTAATGTAATGGGTATCGGCATTCGCCATGAGGAGGACATATGAAAATTGGAATCGTTACCGCACTTTCGTTGACTGGAGTTCTTGCCGCAGGTGCTGCCGCATTTGCCGTGAACTCAAACGTCCTAAATGGCACATCGGATCTCGCCAGTGGAATCACTGCGACCTCAATTGAATCCTCCTCTGTTGACCCCATGGCCTCGCCGAACACAACATCTTCGGCAACCGGAATCACTACGTTTGCTGCGGGTGACTCTGGCAGCGTCATTATGGAAGTGCGTTCTGGCGCCATTGTCGTCAAAGATGTCATCGCCAACTCGAATTGGACAGCTGAGTCCCCGATGACCATGCCTAACGGCGCTGTACAGGTTCATTTTAATAGCGGGACATCGCGCACCGAACTAAACGCCACGCTCGTCGATGGGGCAATCAAAGTGAGCGTGACTGACGATTCTGGGACATCATCCCCAATCGGATCTCAGCCCAATAAGCCAGGCAAATCCACGTCAACGATGCCACCTAGTAACAACTCTGATGTCTCTGGTGGGCTTACTCCTGGCAAGAGCAACTCTTCCTACGACGATGACGACGACGATGAGCACGACGACGATGACGATGAGCACGACGACGATGAGCACGACGACGATGACGACGATGACTGAGCGTTATTAACTAATAAATGCACTCCACCCCAATGGAGTGATACCCCGTTGCCCCGCTGGGCTCTATAGGACGGATCTCTTCATCTTGAACAACACCTTTTGCGTCCGTGACTCGTGTCGTAAATATGTGCTGACCAGAGGTTGCAGTCCAGTTCAGTTTCCATTGACACCATGTATCTCCAGTTGGCGACTTTTCAATCTGTGCTGGCAGCCACGGCCCATCGTCAATGCGTACATCGACTGACTTCACACCAGCGCGTGGCGCCCATGCGAATCCAGCAATCATCAGCGGACCAGTTTTTATCTGTGCTCCATTGCGCGGAAGATCGATGCGACTTGATGACAACATTGGTCCTTCTTTGGCCCAGCCACGATCAATCCAATATGCATCGAATGCATTCCATGTTGTGAGTTCGATCTCGTTTACCCACTTTGTTGCCGACACATAACCAAATAATCCAGGCACCACAATGCGAACCGGGAATCCGTGTTTGGGGATGAGTGGTTCGCCGTTCATCGTGGTCACCAACATTGCTGGACGACCGTCCATGATGGCATCAACAGGAGTTCCACATGTCCACCCATCGACACTTCTGCTCACAAGTTGTTGCGCTCCTGGCTGCACGCCGCATGATCGCAACACATCGGCAAGCAAAACACCGCCCCACTGAGCAGTGCCAATCAGATTTCCGCCGACTTCATTTGACACACATCCCAATGTGATGTCATTGGTTACTTGAGGTAGTGAATTTATATCGTCAAGTGTGAGACGTTTTTCTGTATCGACCATGCCATGAATTCGCAGGTTCCATGTCGAAGCATCTACTTGCGGGATCTCGAATGCAGTGTCGATGCGATAAAAATCTTTGACGGGAGTGATGAACGGCTCAAGTGATGGCGCAGGCATTGTTGTTGGCGTTGCCAACACGGCTGACCCCGTGGAAGCGGG
>CANLAH010000156.1 GCA_947488685.1 Acidimicrobiaceae bacterium
CAATACTCATACGAACATCTTAGGCGGTAATCAGCGTCAGCACCTCTGCCACGCGCTCGTCACACTCATCTCGGGTTGGTGCTTCAAGATTGAGGCGTAAAAGGGGTTCCGTATTGGACGGCCGCAGATTGAACCACCAATCCCCACCGTCAACAGTGAGACCGTCGAGAGTGTCTTGAGGCAAAAAGTCATAATTTTTTGCGATGCGACCAATGACAGCGGTTGTGTCGTCGACGCTTGTATTGATCTCGCCACTCGCCTCATAACGCTCAAAGGGCTGTCGCACCGTTGACAATGGCTGTCCGTCTCGGCTCATCTCGGCTAACACCAACATTGCTGCAATGATGCCGCTGTCTGCTCTGAAATTATCTAAGAAGTAATAGTGCGCAGAGTGCTCTCCGCCAAATACTGCGCCCGTCTCGGCCATGACTTGCTTAATATTGCTGTGGCCTACTTTGGTGCGCACAGGTACGCCACCGTGTTCACGAATAATCTCAGGAACCGCGCGCGAACAAATAATATTGTGCAAGATTGTTGCACCTGGATGGGTGCGCAACATTGCAGCAGCCAACATTGCTGTCGTTGTACTCCCTGAGATTCCTTTGCCGAGTTCGTCCACCACAAAAACTCTGTCCGCATCACCGTCAAAAGCAAGGCCGATATCAAAACCACCAGACGTAACACGTGCCATCAGATCTTTTTGATTCGCAGTCTGGATGGGATCTGCTGGATGATTTGGAAATGAGCCATCAAGTTCTGGATACATCACTTCAATGTCCATCATTGGCAAACGTTCAAAAACCACTGGAACAATCAGTCCGCCCATGCCATTTGCTGTGTCGGCGACAACACGCATGGGACGCAATGCAGTCGTATCGACAAAAGACACAACGTGGTCGGCAAATGCAGCCAAAAGATCTTGCGTTGTCATCGAACCCGGCGTCGTCGCATTTCGCGGCGCATGACCGGTCATCAGAGCACGTGCTATCTCTTTGATTTCTCCGAGTCCGGTGTCTGCTCCAACAGGTCGAGCACCAGACAAACAGAATTTGATTCCGTTGTATTCAGCAGGATTATGGGATGCCGTAAACATCGCGCCAGGTGCATCTAGCCGTCCAGCAGCAAAATATAGAAGGTCTGTACTGGCAAGACCAAGATTGACAATGTCGACGCCACATGACATTGCTCCTTCAGAAAAAGCATGTGCGAGAGATTCACCAGTAGCGCGCATATCGCGCGCTACAAGCACTGTGCTTGCCTGCGTAAAGGTTGCAAAACCTACTCCGAGCGCAAATGCAACTTCTTCATTGAATTGATCAGGGGTGGTTCCGCGGATGTCGTACGCCTTGATGATCGCATCAAGAACGCTTGGGTCTGTTTGTGACATGCGAGACAACACTAGTCGCGAGGGGGCATGGCCACCCCGTAGCGCAGTGGCCTGCGGACAAAAAAGACAACCAAGCCGATACCGATGAATGTCAATAAATACGCCAACTTGTCGGTTCCTGATGAGTCATAGGTAATGCGAACATTATTTTTTGTCGGAATAACAACCATCATGTTGGGCGCTGCACGCATAGGTGCAGATGCACCGTGCGACTTCCAGTTGGGGTAGTAGCTCACCCGTACTAACACTGGTACACCAATTTTGTCTACATGAAATGAAATCGCTTCATCATCGATTTTTATGTCGGTGACAATCGCTGGCTCTACTGTGACAGGCGCAATCTTGGTGTCGTCAACAGGAACAACTATGTCAACAAGACGACCAGGTTCGCCGCTCTCCCCTTGTCTGCGTTCGAGATCTGGCTCAACCTCTATGTGTTGCCATGATGCAGGACCGCTCGCCACTGGAAGAGCATCCCATTCATCGGTGTGCTGAAAATACGACATACCAAGTTCGAGCCAACGCTCTCGCTGGTCTCCTGTGCGCTTGGCAACCACAACCGGTTGGGTTGAAAGAGGCACGACGAGTTGTGTATTTGCAACTTCAAAAACATGCCATGCTCCAGACACACCAACTTGGGTCAGATCCTGTCGAGTCTTTGCCTGGGCTAATGCTTCGGGAGTGAAAACCATGAGATACCGCACGCCAAGTTGCTGCAAGTATGCAACTCCTTTTGCCGCGTCATTGTTGTCATAACGCAGTTCACGTACGGGATTACTGCTCTGTTTTGAAACTGCTGCTGCGGTGACGAAATGGTACGGCGTGGTCCCAGACGCTTCAAAAAATAAACCCTCCATTGAAGCGATGCACCCTTTTGTCCAGAATGGCAACAACATCAATCCCATAGTGGTTCCGTACTTATTTAGTTCACCATTGTTCTCCCACACGGCACGTCCACAACCGTGCGCCGGATCATCACCGAGCTTGAGCATCGTTTGTACAACGCCGTGATATTCACCGTACGAGGATTTGCCCTCATACCCCTGAAAATTCCAGCGTGCCCATCCGTCAGAAAATCCACGGCTTGCCGGTACTTGAATTGGACCCCATGCATATTTTGTTTTCGAGCCAGACGTCACGAAGCGTCCACCAGGAAGTTGTTGATATCGAAATCCCAGCACAACAAGAGCAAAGAGAGTGACCAACCACAACACTCGCGTGGATGAATTCATTCCTATCTCAAGAGACGGCGGTCTTACTTGTGGCGCGTCTTCATTTTCGGGATCGAATTCGGATCTCGCGATCGTCGTTTGTGCATACCGTTGCAGTCGCACAAATCTCAACAAAAACGCACACACCTCGTACGCACCCATGACGGCCAACATGTATCTCAACACATAAACAAACGGCAACAAGCGAGGGTTCCACAAGAGTCCAATGACAGGGAGGCTCTGCTGAGCAACTTTCACTCCGATCATCAAGACGATGCTGTACACGCCCATCCAAATGCCAATGAATCGGCGATGTTTGATGGACGCCACAAATGCCACTATTGATAAACCAACGAGCAAGATGTTCCATACAGGCACGAACGGAAAGAGCATCTTCCAGAGAGAATCATTGCCACCGCTTGGTCTTGGTTCATATTTCATGTCGGTCATCACTGAATGGCCGCCCAAGAATGGCACCACCCAAAATGCTGACAGCAACAACGCTGTTGAGATTGTCGTGATGCCATAACGCAAACGTTGGCGATCAAGGCGCAACAGAAGCATGAGCCCGACTCCCAAAAATACAAAAATCAAAACGATTCCGTGGCAAAGAGCACTCAGCGAAATTGCCACCGCAGCAACGCCTCGATACTTGCCATCATCAAGCCCTCGCGCAAAAAAACCAAAGGCTAAAAATGCGATTGCAAAAGCAATTGAGAAAGAAAATTCACCAGCCATCGTTGATGCGATATTGCCGCCATAAATAGTGAAGCTTTCGTCGTACAAAAAGAGCACAGCCGCCACGGCAAATAGTTCTGGAATCGGATACGCCAGACGAGCAAACTTGCCCATCGCCCACGCGCAAAGCGGAAGAGTCACAATCCCCAGAACAACGATTATTTTAAAAGCAATGCCATACGGAAAAATTAAGTCCAGCAACACGATCATCAATGCGGGAACAACCATATAAAAGCGATACGTCGGTAGTCCGGCATACCAATCCATGCTCCAACCTGTGATTCTCCAATGCGGAAGAAGGACATCACGCAAGTAAGCCGGGCCCCATACATGTGCTCCCATGTCACCGCCCGTGGGCGTATTATTTTGCAAAATAAGTTCGGGGTGAACTGTTGAGAGCAACATCAACACAGCACCGACAATGATTGCGGTAGTGGTTACCGACTTCAGCGTCAATGCAGAATCATTTCTCCGCAGATCTACTGCCTCCATGGCAGTCTGTTGTGCATTTTTCATTGCATCATTGTCTTGAGAATTCATGAGTCCCTTATGTCAACGCCAACAAAACTAACCCAGTGGCGTTAAATGCCGCATGAGTCACCATACACATTCCAAGTCTGCCAGTCCGCTCACGCATAAAGCCAAGTACAAGAGCAAAAGCAAACAAGCCAGGAATCTCCACAGGAGACATATGGATGACCGCAAAAAATATCGCAACAATGAGCAATGCAAGTCGTGGTTGAATTCGCCGCACAAGACTTCCCTGCAAAAGACCCCGATATGTCAGCTCTTCAACAAATGGCGCACCAATCACCACCACCAGAGCCAGAACTATGATCCAGCCTGAGTGTGCGGCGTCAATCAATTCGCGTGCACGCTGTTCGATCTTGTCACTCGAAAATACTTCTGGAAACCATTGCGTGAAGGGCCACGTCACTGCTGTTACCAGGAGCAATTGACTCGCAATTCCAGCTGGAACTCCCCATGCATCACTCTTTGTAAAAGTAATGCCAAAATCAACTCGCAGATCGCCGCGTCCATAACGTCGGCCAAGAAATT
>CANLAH010000157.1 GCA_947488685.1 Acidimicrobiaceae bacterium
GTGAATGGCTCGCCGAAGGGCGCGGATATTTTTGCAGTACGGCTTCCGCTGCAGGTTTACTCTCGCAAATCGGATCTGCTCCGTACTCGGTCACCAAGCATGGTGCGGTCGCATTTGCTGAATGGCTGTCGATCACATACGGAGATCGTGGATTGCGCGTGAGTTGCTTGTGCCCTCAAGGGGTGAACACCAATCTTTTGAATCCGCCTACCACGGGAGACCCAAACACCATCGCGCCGAGCGGTGGCGACGTTGTGAAGTTTGCCGGAGTAGTTCTTGAACCTAGTGATGTCGCTGAAGTCGTATACCAAGCCATTGTGGACGAGCGCTTTTTGATTCTTCCCCACCCCGAGGTTGCCCTCTACGAGCAGCGCAAGGCCGCCGACCGTGACAGATGGCTTGCTGGCATGCGCAAACTGCAAGCACGCGTCTTTGGGACTCTGTAGTTCTGATGAATTAACCCCGCCATCGGGGTCGTAATGTCTTGGTCATGGCAATACGACTAGATCCTGCTGACGAATACATGCATGAGTTAGGACCCGAGTCCAACTTCAACGAAAGCATGTACATCAATTGTTTCGATCCTGCATCAAAAATTGGTGGTTGGTTTCGGATGGGCAATCGCGCCAACGAAGGCACTGCAGAGATGACAATCTGCATCTACTTGCCTGATGGTCGAGTTGCTTTTATTTTTAAACGTCCAAGCATCGACAACAACGATGCACTCGATGCTGGTGGACTGACTTGGACAATGGTGAAACCATTTGAAGAACTGCGCATTGATTACGTCGGCAAAGTTGTCGTACTTGATGAACCACATCAAATGGCAAATCCAAAAGAAGCATTCGCCAACAATCCATTTTCTGAAGCAGAAGTCCATCTCACTTTCACGGGACAAGGAAAGCCGAGCATGTTTGGTGGAGAGCCCGATGTTGCGCACGAAAAACCAGGCGAAGAGTTCGCCAAGGGGCACTACGAACAACTCGTCGAAGCAACTGGCAGTATCAGAGTTGGATCAGAAGAATGGCAGATTAACGGTTGCGGATTACGCGATCATTCGTGGGGGCCACGATATTGGCAAGCACCTTGGTATTACCGTTGGCTGACTGCCAACTTTGGAAGCGACTTAGGTTTTATGGCTTCTCGTGTCGCCAAAAAAGATGGCCCCGGATCTCGTGGGGGTTTTGTGTGGGACAACGGTCAGATGCACCTGTGCGACGACTGCGAAGTGAGCACCGAGTTTGTCGGAGACGATCAATACCATCAAAAAGTCACGGGCATCTTGCGTTCGTCACGCTCCAGTAAAGAGTGGCGCTTTGAGGGCAACGTGATGAGCCTGATTCCGTTGCGCAATCGTCGCCAAGACACAGACGGCAATTGGCTCATGACTCGCATCAGCGAAGGCATGACCCAGTGGACCATGACCTCTGGTGAGCACTCTGGCGCAGTGGGTTATGGCTTATCGGAATACCTTGACCAGATCATCGACGGATCTCCTGTGGGGTTAGCCGAATAGATTTGGTTCTCCCCCGACACACCGCCGCCTTAGGGTGGGCGTATGGCTATTCATTTCAGCAATATTCGTCGGTCCCTTTGTCTTGGTCTTGTCAGTTTTTTGACAGCCGTGTCAGCACTTGTCGCAGTCGCCCCAAACACTGCGTTAGCTGATCCGTTCACATACACCGACATCTCGGCTGGTTATCACAGCAGTTGCTCTCTCTCCGCAGACGGTCGCGCATTGTGTTGGGGCTGGAACTACCAGGGGTACTTAGGAGTCGGCAGTCGAGAAACATCAGTCACAGTGCCATCAGTTGTCGCTACACCCGCTGGCGTGCGATTTGTTTCAATCGAAGCCGGAAGCTATTTCACAACATGTGGTCTCACCACAACTGGCGCAGTGTATTGCTGGGGAGAATCTGCTCTTGGGCGCTGGACAGGTGCGCCATCAATCACCCCCGTGTTGGTCGATCTTCCTTCTGGTGTTGTGGCCACGCAACTCAGCGTTGGCGCAACTCATGCATGTGTGATCAGCAACGACGGCGTGTATTGCTGGGGCAACTGGAGCACCGGCGAGTTGGGTGTTGGCGAAATCGAACCAACTGTCACTCCCGTGCATGTCACATTGCCAAATAATCAAACCGCAGTTTCAATTGCAGCCGGCGTTGCATTTACGTGTGTCGCCACAACAATCGGTTCAGCATATTGCTGGGGCACAAACACAGACGGTCAAACCGGAATCGGATACAAATCCAATCAGAGTTCCCCCATCATGGTGCCAACTGCTGTAGTGGTTCCCGACGGCGTCAACTTCGTGCAAGTCACAACCGGCCTTAATCGAGCCTGTGCTGTTGACGCGACCGGAGGTGCATGGTGTTGGGGCCACAACTACAACGGGACATTTGGCGATGGGACATACACCAGCAACTCTTCGCCACAGCGCGTGCTACTTCCGGCAGGAACTTCTTTGTCAAGCATTTCAACTGGCTGGTATCACACATGTGGCTTGACAACAACAGGGACATTGTTGTGCTGGGGCACCAACGACAACGGCGAACTCGGCACCGGCACAACGCTGGGTGGCAAGACAATTCGCCAGACAGTGTTGCCAGACGGAGTCGTTGCCGCCAGCATCAGTGCCGGACTCGGCCAAACCTGCATGCTCACAACAACCCACGAAGCATGGTGTTGGGGAGTTAATTACTTCGGTTCACTTGGACAAGGAACCCTTGTTGGTTCAAAACTTCCAGTAAAAATATTGCCTGTTGGTACACCTACCGTTGCATCGCCTGTTGCGTCCAGTGTTGGCGCCGAACAAGCGAACGTCGGTGCAAATATTACTCCCAACGGCCACATTGCATCTGTGGTGTTGGCATTATCAAAAAATTCAACGCTTGCCGAATCAACAATTCGCACCATCACGTTGTCGGCTTCTTTGCAAAATACGCCAGCCAAGCTATTTTCATCTTTTGCAATCAGAACTTCGCTCACCGATCTAGATCCAAAGACCACCTACTACTTCGAGTTTCGTTCAACTAACGCTCTTGGCTCTACCTCGTCTGCAATTGGCTCTTTCACAACTACAGGTGATATTCCCGCCGTCGACATTGATCCAATCTCTGATATCCATGGTGACTCAGGCATGGCATCAATGCGCGTGCATCCACATGAACTCGCCACCACCGCAGAACTCACCTATGCCCAAGATGCATCTTTCACACGGGATGTCCACACCATCGGCCTCGGAACACTTCGTGGCAATGACGCTGTCGCTCTCAGCGCACTCATTCCCGAACTAGATGCACGCACTCAATACTTCGTGCGAATCAGCGCCACCAACAGACTCGGTACCACTCTTTCGTCGGTGATTTCATTTACGACGGTTGGCGCATTACCCACCGCTACCACCGGCACAGCAACCACCACAGGCACAGGCGCCACTATCGAAGCCACTGTCAATGCAATGGACACTCGGGTCACCGCGTCTGTTCAATATTGGCTCACTTCATCAAGTCCCGATCTCGCACAACACACAGCAAGCCGCGTGATCAATGGCACCACAGATCAATCCCTTTCATTTGCCGTCACCGAACTCGCGATTGCTACTAACTACTCGTATCGAGTCGTGGCCACCAACAACCTGGGCACTGTCATTGGCGACACTCGCACATTGCGCACCCGCGGTGGTTCTCCAATTGTCAGTGCCGTCTCTGCCACAGACATCACTCAAACTGGTGTCACTGTCAAAGCAACCATCGACTCCAACGAGTTCAGCACATTTACCAAAATGCAACTATCAACTGATCGGTCTTTTGTCGATGACGTCAGCGAGTACTACGTCGCCCGCACACCTGCGGGATCAACGCGCCAAGCAATTGTCCCCGTTGACGACCTCACGCCACGAACTATCTACTTTGCACGTTTTGTTGCCACTAACAGTATTGGCTCTACAACAAGTGCGAGCACGAGCTTTGTCACGCGCACTCCAATCGGAGTCTCAATCAACAATGGTGACACCAGCACCGACTCTGCCCGTGTGATTCTCAGTATTACTGCACCAGATAACGCTGACTCTGTCATCATCTCTCACACACGCACCTTTACAAATCAACGAGTCTTCGATCTCGATTCCAAGATCGACTGGACACTCGTTGCACTAGTCGACGGCGAAGCAGCCACACGCACGGTCTATGTCAAGTTTGTTCTTACCGACAACACCACATCACCAGTCTTTAGTGACAGCATCACCCTCACGACTCCGACAAGTCTGCCTCAGGACCCTGACTCTCCAGTGAGCACCACTACTACCACTGTTGCCCCGACTACTGATGTTGTGGCCCCAACTATTGCAGCCGCAACCGTTGGCCCGCAGTTTGCCCGTA
>CANLAH010000158.1 GCA_947488685.1 Acidimicrobiaceae bacterium
TTACAGCGCACCCAAAAATAGATCCGTCTACGGGTGATATGCACGCAGTTGTCTATGCGTGGGCCGAGTGGATGGACCATGTGCAATATGTTCATGTTGGTTCTGACGGTCGAGTCAAGCGCACGGTTGATATTGCATTGCCCGGAATGTCAATGGTGCACGACATGTCGCTCACCGAAAAATACGTTGTAATTTACGATCAACCGTGCACGGTTGATTTTGGTCTTGCTGCGGTGAGTCCGTTTCCGTTCAAATGGAACCCTGACTACGGAAACCGTGTTGGCTTCATGCCCCGAGATGGCGCAGCCCAAGACATTGTGTGGGTTGATGTTCCACTTGGCTACACATTTCACCCAATGAACGCATACGACACGCCAGATGGCGGTGTCGTTTTAGATTTATGCATCTACGACCGTATTTTTGACCAAGATCTTCTCGGACCATTTGGTGATTGCAGTGCTCGTCTGGTGCGATGGGAAATAAATATTCAGTCGCGCCGCGTTGTAGAGGCCGTCATTGACTCGACGCCAAATGAGTTCCCTCGACATCGAGGATCCCTTGCCGGTCAGCCCTACCGATACGGATACTGCGCACAGCCAAATCCCGACTCAATGAACTGGCCAACAATCAAACACGATCTGCATACGGGTCAACGCACTATGTTTGACCATGGCAGTGGTCGCGCTGCTGGAGAACCAGTTTTTGTAGCTCGATCTGGATCCACTGTCGAAGACGATGGCTGGCTCATGACCTTTGTTCATGACGACAATAATGCTTCAACAGATTTCGTTGTCATTGATGCTCAGGACTTTGCACGCGGATACGTTGCACAAATTGCACTCCCCCAACGCGTTCCATTAGGTTTTCATGGCAATTGGGTACGTGATTAAAACTATTTTTTTACAAAGGAGAACATATGGCAATTGATTTCAACCAAGATCCGCGCATTGATCCGCGCATTAAAATTCTGTTGGCTAATATGCCAGCAGTAGCAGGTGGCTTTGGACCTCCAAATGTTGCTGATCGCCAAGAACTCCTTGCGACATCCAATGCGCCAGAAGCACTTGCCGCAATCGACGCCTATCGCGCGATGATGGCGGTCTGCGATACAGAAATGTTTGCGCCTTCACAGGGTCTACGCATACACACCGAATCAATCACCTCTCAGCCAGACGGCAACAGCATCAATCTTCGAGTCCTGCGACCCGACACCACTGAGACATTGCCCTGCATCTATTACATCCACGGTGGTGGAATGGCATCACTGTCATGTTTTGATGGCAACTACAGTGCGTGGGGTAAAATCTTGGCGGCACGTGGTGTTGCAGTAGTGATGGTTGATTTTAGAAACTCTGTCAGCGCATCATCAGTTCCAGAAGTTGAACCATTTCCAGCAGGTCTCAATGACTGCATCTCCGGTCTGAAGTGGGTGGCCTCTCATGCCGCAGCACTCAACATTGATGTTTCGCGAATCACTGTTGCAGGAGAAAGTGGTGGGGGCAATCTCACTTTGGCTGTCGGATTAAAACTCAAACAAGACAACGAACTTCATCTCATTGCTGGTTTATACGCTCTTTGCCCTTACATCGCTGGCCAATGGCCACTTCCCGAAAACCCATCATCCGTTGAAAACAATGGACTCTTTCTGGACTTGCACAACAATCAGGGAGCAATGGGTTACGGAATCGAGGCATTCAATGCCAAAAATCCTCTGGCTTGGCCAAGTTTTGCAACAGAAGACGACGTCCGCGGGTTTCCGCCAACAGTCATCAGTGTCAACGAGTGCGATCCACTCCGTGATGAAGGGCTGAATTTTTATCGCTTACTGATGCGAAGCGGAGTCAGTGCGCGCGGTCGTCAGGTAATGGGCACAACTCACGGAATCGAGATCATGCCCATCGCTTGTCCTGAAATCACTCACGATACAGCGCGAGATTTAGTGGCTTTTGCAAAAGGCCCTGGCCACTAGCGCACCGTTCTTATTCGCTGCTTTCTTGACTAGTAGATCCAAGATATGCCTTGATGACTGCAGGGTCTTTTTTTATCTGACTCGGTGTGCCTTCGGCAATCTTCTGACCAAACTCAATCACATAGATGTAATCACAAACATTTAAGACAAGTCCCATGTCATGATCTACTAACAAGATCGTGATCCCTGCATCAATGATGTTACGAAGACGGAGTCCGAGCTGCTGAGATTCTTCGGTATCTAATCCAGCGGCAGGCTCGTCCATGCACAATAATTTTGGGCGTGCTGCGAGTGCACGTGCCGCTGAAACCAGCTTGCGCTGACCTTGGCTCAGTTCATTAGGCATGCGTCCACGCAAGTCGCCTATTCCCAAAACATCGAGGGCGAATTGGACTCCGCTGTGATCGCGTGACCGAAGCGGTAGAAAAGCATCTGCGATAAACGTCGCGAGGGTTTGATTTTCTGCTGCTACCTGAAGATTTTCTTCAATAGTTAAATCATCGAAAAGTTCAAGCGATTGCCAAGTACGACCCAGGCCCGCAGCAGCACGCCGATGCGCTGGCGAACTTGAAATATCTTTGCCATCAAGCATGATGCGACCAGTCGTGGGGACAAATCCGGTAACGCCATCAATGAACGTCGTTTTCCCTGCTCCGTTGGGACCAATGAGGCCGACGAGTTTGCCTTTTTCAACTGCAATATCAACGTTGTCGACGGCACGCAGACCACCAAACACCACCGACATTGACGAGGTTTCAAAAAGCGTCATGACACGATCTCTTTTTCTTTGTCATGGGAGAAGCGCGCCGTAACTTTGTTCAACCTCGACGACCAACCGCCAGCAAGACCCTCTGGATTAAGAATCGCTGTCGTGATCAACCCCAAGCCACCCAGGATCAACGTAAATTCACTCGGAACATGCAATATATTCTCCAAAAAAGTAAATCCGAGTCCACCAGACACAAGAACTCCACCAGCGATGGCTCCGGTCACACTTGAGATACCGCCAAGATACGCAAAAGCAAAAAATACAAGCGACTGCGTGTACGTGAAGTATTCCGGGGTGGCTGATCCGAAACGATAGGAAGAGATTGCGCCTGCCAGACCTGCGATGAATGCTGATAATCCAAAAGCCATTATTTTTGTATAAGCAACGTTGACAGCAACCGCAGCCGCTGCTCGCTCGTTGTTGCGTGTTGCTAGCATGCGACGTCCTGATCCAGAGCGTCGAAGATTAACAACGAGATAGCACATCAGTGATGTGACAATTAGGCACAGCAGGATCGTCATCGGGTTTGGTTGTAAACCGTCACCGATAGTTATTCCCAGAAACTTATAGTCCGTCACTCGGCTTGAATCAAAAACTTTTGGAGGAACAACAATTGCACGTGCTAGACCGCCGTTCACTGATGAGTTCTTAAAGACAGCCGCTTCAACGGCAACACCGAAAGCCAATGTCACAATTGCGAGATTGACGCCGCGTACCCGCAATGCCGGAAGAGCAACAAGTACACCCACAAACATTGCTACCAATGCCCCCAACAATGGTGCAATCGGAAACGGAACACCATGTTCGGTGGCAAGTTTGGACAACAAGAACCCAGATATGCCAGCAAAAGCCATTTGTGAGAGTGAGATTTGACCGACAAATCCGGTCAAGACAACGGCTGATAAACAGATCATCACTCCGATGAGACTGTTCGTCAATCCCAATCGAAAAGAAGGCGTTGCTAAGAACAATCCAAAAACTGCCGTTGCGACAATCAGGCTTGGCCCCCACAGCCGCACAGCCGCCTTACTCGGGTAGGGAGAAAACGGAAGACGCCCCGATGTGACTCCTCCACGTATTGGCAGTGAGTCTCCGCGGATATAAAGGACAAGGACGATGACAAGCAACGGAACCACTTTGTCCATGCCAGGGAAAGCACTGCCACCTGAACGCGGAAACCAGCTCTGTGTCACGCCAAGGTACACCATCAATTGCGATTGCATCCCTAACAAAAACCCCGCAACAGCAGTCAACCCAAACGAAGAAAAATTGCCAACTAGCGCAGCTGTCAAAGCCGGGACAATCAAGGCTGGGATCGTGGCCGGGTCAACCGCTGTATTGATAGATGCAACTAAAACCCCAAGTAGTCCTGTGACCACCGTAGACAATGTCCAGTTCACGCCAGATAAAAATTCTGGGGAGAACCCCAAAATTATCGCACCCTTTTCGTTCTCTGCAGCAGCCCTAGTGGCCAAGCCAAATCGCGTGAATCGAAATAAAACCCAGAGCGCGAGGGTAAAAATAACAACGAGAACGCTGACAATCAGTTGATCCTTTGAAAAATTTATTCCGAACGGCAAATCAATCGGA
>CANLAH010000159.1 GCA_947488685.1 Acidimicrobiaceae bacterium
AGTTTGGCGTCTGTTCCGGCGTCAATTTTGGTTGGATACATCACCACGGGCGTGACATCAAGTCAGCCACTCATTGTGGCGTCAGTATGTATCGCACTTGGCGGAGCAAGCTTTTTGTTCTTGTTCCGTCCTAAATATGTATAACAGTTTTACTCAGATTGGACCATCTGAAGTGAATGTATCATTTCGTGGCCGTACGACAACCGTGTATGTATCTGCAATTGCAACTGCGCGATGCTCAGATTGAGCTTCAAGGCGTTCAGGATCTTGCACGACTGCCATAAATGCGCGCATTGATGGATAGGCAATAAAACGTACTTCGTCCCACTCGCGTCCATCGCCCATAATGGTTCCTTCGACATTGAAAATTGCCGCCGCCCCGCCGCCATGTTTTTGTGCAACAGAGAATGCCTTTGACTGATACTCCTCCATGCCTCCCCGACGTCCACCCTCGGTGAATTTCAAAAGGTGAACCACCATGATGGGACCATCCTCATCGGTGGGCGCATGCTCAAGACTGTCCCATGTATTGCTTTTTACCCGAAAGGAATCATCTAGATCTGCTGGCTGACAGCCGATCACAAATGTGAACTCCATCCCTGCCTCTTTGTGTTCGTGCTTATCCTGAAAATCTTTACGATTCTGCATTCCAAGAAATGCTTGACGCGTTGGGTATTTTACAACGCCAATTCGGTCCCACTTGTGGTCCTTTCCAGCAAGCTGAAGTTCAACATCGCCAATAAAAACAAGTTTCGCCCCAATGTCATGCAGGATCTCTAGTGGTGAATACTGTTCATCTGCTTCTCTGCCGGAGATACCCCGCGAGCCATCTGCATAAGTCGCGTGCTCTTTGTATTTCATGAAGTTCACCATCCATACAGGACCGTCTTGTTCTGGAGGCGTGCTGAACATCTGCATTCCGTAGTCACGATTCATTTTTCCGTATCCGGGATTATTTGGAGCCATAATGTTGTTCCTTTTGTTTAGAGAGAAAGAATATGCCCGACTTCTGGGCGAACGCGACCGTTGACGAGTTGGTCGTAAATGTCTACAAGTGCTTCGGCACCACGTGAATGCTCAATAGTGAGCCATCGTGTTGAATCGTCAAGAAACAGCGAGAGTGCAGTATTGATGCGTTCGTTAAACACATCGCGCCCCCATTCTTTGCCACGCTTTGCCATTTGGCTTGGAGCAAAGAAAAATTCAGGCCGTGGCCCAGGCAATCCCTTTGTAGAACCAGTCTGATCCCAATGAGTGCCGCCAATGCGACACGAGTACATCAGGGCATCATTGAAATGATGATGAATGCGTGAGTTCACACTGGCATTGCCCGCCATGTCAACTGACACAGTTGGGACCGTGGCATCAAGAGTGTCGATATCGTCATATGTGATGATTTGGTGATACAGGTCGAGGCCATCGGTGAAATCGACATTGCCTGCAGACGTAAGCCCCACGACATTGACTTGCGAGTTGAGACGCAAGCAGTGGGCGAGGGCGATGGATGTCTTGCTTGAGGCGCTTGTGACAAGAACCTGTTTGGCGCCAAAGAATTCTGACTCACGCAAGAAGTCTTCTGCCAAGAACGAGGTAACGAATAGCCCGCGCAAAACTAAAGTCGCATTGTCCTTGGCAGTTTGAGTGTCAGAGACTTTGTCAAATCCCCGATACGCCATGGCGTGCGCTTCGCGATGAGCTGCTACGTCGACAAAGCCTGAACTCGTGGCCTCGGCATGCACCACATGGTGGTCGCCCGCGGGGTAAAAACCAAAATATCGATTGCCTTCGTTGATGCCGTCAACGTCAGAAGCGACAACCACCCCAAAGCCCATTGTTGGTAAACAGCCCCACCCATCTTGGGTTGCAGGAAAGAACCCCCAATAGTCAAGAGCATCTCCGGACATCGCATAACTGATGTTGTTAGAGGTGAGGGCAAAGCGCTCAAGAGCCAGAACAACACAGCCAGTGGGCGCAGTTATGGGCATTGCGGATTCAACGATTCGGTGGTTTCGAAGGTTGGATCGGTCGATTTCTAGGTGCATGGCTTCTCCCGTTTCACCTCAAACTATGCCCCCAGGGGCAGATATCAGTAGTTGGGGGACTTCTATGAGGGTCTGGCTGCCGCGGATGCACAAATACCGAGCAGGAGTAGAACAAAAAAGGTTTTTTACCTACGATTTGAGCCTGTGGGGGCAAAATGTCCCCATCACGACGAACTTAAACAGAACAGAGGGGTTATTGAGAATGGAAATTATACCGATATTGAAGGATAGCGATTTAAATCAACTGGTGTACAACGCGCTCTCATTTGGCACGGCAGTCATGCTGGGTGCGTTTGTGTATTTCTTGACGCAAATGAATAGCGTCGCGAAGCAGTACCGGACAGGAGTCGCAGTGTCGGCCGTTGTTGTTGGTATCGCTGGATACCACTACTACCGCATTTGGCAGGGTTGGTCGATTGGCGAAATGAACGAGGGTTATCGTTATGCCGACTGGCTCATCACGGTGCCACTACTAGTCATTGAGTTGTTGATTGTCCTTGGCGTTACTGCTGAGCGTCGAAAGGCGTTGCTCAAAACTCTTGTTCCAGCAACAGTGTTGATGATTGGTCTTGGCTATCCAGGAGAAGTTGCAACAAGTGACGGCACAAAGTGGACGTTTTGGATTCTCGCGATGATTCCTTTTGCGTACATCTTGTTCGTGATGGTCGGAGAACTCAAAGCTGCTGGCTCACGTGAGACCGGCGAAGTAGCGTCCTCAATCAGTAATGCGGCAAAAATTCTGCTGGTGACATGGATGGTCTACCCGATCGGATACTTGTTCCCAGTGATTTTCCCCGCAGGACACGAAGGTGCTGAGGCAGGACGTCAACTCGCATACACAGTTGCCGACATAACCGCAAAAGCTCTGTACGGAATCATGATTCTGAACATTGCAAAAGCAAGGTCAGGCGATACACGCTAGAAGAATTTAAAAAAAGGCCCCGTCACCAAAAGTGGCGGGGCCTTTTTTATATTGCGCAATCAACAGTGAGAACATCAAAACCTTTTTTCAGAATGTTTTAATCGATGTGCTGGTCTGCGAGACGGCGAAATACTTTTATTTCCTCCGCGTCGTATGGCGCGCCATCGGCATGTAGGAGCTCATGAAACCACGGCTCGTTGTTGTCGACTGGCTCGGTCCAGGATCTCCACGGAAATCGTGTCTGCGTTCGTCCATCGACGAGTCCCCAGTTGAGCGCTCCGACGCCAGAATCTGCAAAAACTTCCAGTAGGTCAACGCTTGATCCGGCGCTGCGAGCAAGCCATTCTGTGCAGAGGAGAGGCCTGCCGTGCGCCTGTAATCCCTTGATGACTGCAGATAGCTTTGTGCGTGGTTCGTAACAATGAAATGAAATAATGTCGCTGCGTTCGAGTATCAGTTGATTAAGCGGGTTGTCAGCTGGCTGACTGTCGTCGTTGTATTCCCAAATCCCTACGGTCAATGGTTGAGTTGTTTCAACTTGGCGAGCCCAATCAAATACGTCAGAGACCAGTTCGGTCGCAATGAGGTTCTTGTCATGTCGCGACCCAATCTTCAAAGTCACTGTATCGATTTGGTCAGGTTCATTAAAAAGATCCCAAGCGACGACTCGAGGATCATCCTTGAAGCGCGACAAAACCTCCTGCACATATGGACGCAGACTTGGCCAGCGAGAACGGTCATAGAAAATTTCGGACCCAGGGCCTTGCACCCACGTTGAATTATGAAGACAGGGAACTGGATCAGGTTGTTTCCCGAGACGAGGCTTAGGGTGCCAGACTCCGTCGAAAAGAACAGGGACTATCCCGATGCCGTGTGAGTCGGCGACTGCAAAGACAGCATCTAGTCGTGCAAGAAAGTCCGCGGAAGAATGCTCAAACAACAAGTCATGGAGATATAGGCGAATCGTATTCATTCCAATGTGCGCTGCCCATCCGAGTTCGCGGTCAATAGTGGCGAGATCGAACGTCTCTTCCTGCCATGTCTCTAATTGATTTCCAGAAGTTGATGGAGTGAAGTTGCAGCCGAGCCTCCAGCCGACTTCGGTGCGCCAATTAATTGCGCGAACAGCAGGCCATCGATCAAGATTCATATTTACAGTTAATCTCACGGAGACCAGACTTACGCAGATATCTTGACGTTGATTGAGCCTCCGAGCGGAGGAGGAGACGTTAATTAAAAAGTGACAACTTGAGTTGTCACTTTTTATAAAGGCTTCTGGCC
>CANLAH010000160.1 GCA_947488685.1 Acidimicrobiaceae bacterium
CCTGTTCACGTACGCCGTCGAACATTGTTGCGTTTTATTGATTTTCGCAGACTTGTTTTTGGTCAATTTGTATCGCAATCTTCTGATGCTGTGACATCACTCTTTGTTGCGAAATTTGTACTATTTGATTCAAACGATGGCCCGACGACTACTCGGCTTATTCAAACAGTACTGACAGCCTCTATCCCACTATTTCTTGCAGGTCCACTATCAGGCGCTATTGCAGACAAATTCTCTCGTCGCACCATTTTGTGGTGCGGTCAAGTTCTTCGAGCACTACTCGTCGTCGGTCTATATGGATGCAGCCAGTACGGCTCCCGTGAGGCTGTATTTGTACTTTTTGCATGCTGCATGTGTCTCACGCGGGTGTTGTACACAACTCGTGTCGCGACCATTCGACACCTTGTCCGACAACATGAACTGGTAGCCGCAGACTCCCTTCTTCTCACGTTGAGCAATGTGGCAGGGGCGCTAGGTGGACTACTTGGTGTACTCGCCCTGCGATATGTACAGCAGCACGGTTTGATCTTTGTGCTTATCGGCCATCTTGTTGCCGCCAGGGCGTTCTTTCGTATCATCACTGTTCTTGGCGGTGGTCGTGATCATGTTCCCACCTCATGGAAGTCGGCGATTTCAAACTTGTGTTCGTTGAAGACACGATATGCAATTGCCTCAACGAGTGCACATCGATTGTTGTATGGAATCGCATTTTCAGCAGTTGCTCTCCATCTTGATTCTGATGGCCCCGGTTCATACGCCATGCTCCTTGGAGCTTCTGGCGCGGGAAGCTTTCTTGGCAACAACACTGCTGAATGGACGAACGAACATCTTCCGCGTCGCTCAATTGCGATCTTGACACATCTCGGATCTGCAGTCGCCCTATGTAGTTGCCTTCTTCGACCCACCACGACGGTAATTGTCCCTGCAATTGTTGTAGTCGCATTTCTTTTTCAGAATCTTCGAGTGTGTTCTGACGCCACAGTACAGAAGAACGCAACGCAGGGTGCCGGCGGTCGAGTGTTTGCCGCATACGACTTAATGTCGAATATTCTTTTCCTGGCTGGCCTACTCATCGGTCTCTCCATCATGCCAATAGTGGGAATACGGATTGTGTTGGCCTCGCTTACGGGAGCTTTCGCAATTTCTTCGGCAGTCTTTGGCTCGATGAACCGCAAAGACGCCGACACAAACATCATTCCATCTGTCCCTGAAATGAATTCTGCAACCGAAATAATCGGACTAATTTAGACCTCTCAATTAGGACCCATACTTAAGGAAATGGTCATCCCAGTGGAGATAAACCGGTTCGGGGGTCAGGTCGTCCTGCGGTTTAGGAAACCGAAGCCAAAGTGGTTGCATTAAGTTCGGACATCACTGCGTGGCCTGCAATGAACGCATCAACATCGTCGGCTGCACCACTTGGTCCAAGATCTGGACCATCGCAAGCAATTGTGGTGGCTTTTCTTGTTCCAAAATCTGCAGCTGGTGGAGCAGATGTCAATGGCCTCAGTGAGCCTGACGCACACGTCGGTACGTTGAGATTAAAGAGTCGCGCAGGTTTTTTGTCGACGATGTCTTGTTTGTGCTTTGCGAGCCACTCTGCAACGAGTGGTGCTGCTGTTTCAAAGGCAGGAGTTTCAGCGATTCCTTGACTGACCGCTAATGCCCAATACCCGAGACGGGTTGCTGTCGCCGCTGCGCCGACAGTGCCAGAAATTTTGACAAACGGTCCAATATTCTGACCTGCGTTGATGCCACTGATCACTACATCTGGAACAACATTGGCAGCGAGCGCTGCATTAACCGAGTCAGCCGGAAACCCCGCGACTGAATAACCAGCAACTCCGCTCGCCGTTGTAGCCGCGACTCCAGGCAAACCTCCTGGAGTTGTTTTATCTCCGGTACCGCTCTGGTTGGTGGCGGGTGCCCAGACGACGACATCAAGGTCAGGGTCCTTTGTGAGTTCATTGACAACAGCGTCGATACCAGCGGCATCAATTCCGTCATCATTTGTAACGAGCACGACTAGTCGTTCGCTTTGAATCGTTGTGTCAACAGGTGGCGCCGTGGTCTCCATCGGAGAATCTGTCGCGGTTGTGGGGGTAGACGAAGAATCTTTTGATGACGATCCTGCGCACGCGGAAAGCATGACCCAACATAGTCCGACACTGATGGCAACTCGATTGATTTTCATCCCGAGTTTCTAACACATAATTTTGAGATTTTCAATTTATCAATTGAAAGATTACGCCTTAGCTGCTGCCCATGATTTGCCCCACGCAGAGTTCACTTCAATGGGGACATCTAGTTTCATAGCGCTTCGCATAATGTTCAGCACGAGTTCATTAACTTGTTCTTTTTCGTGCATTGGTGACTCGGTTACCACTTCATCGTGTACTTGCAACACGATGCGTGACTCAAGACCTTGTGCACTTAACGCATCGTCGATGCGAACGAGGGCAACTTTAAAAATATCTGCTGCAAGTCCCTGAATAGCGGCATTCATTGCTTGACGCTCGCCTGCTTGGCGAACTCTGAAGTTGTCGCTGAGTAGTTCGGGTATTTGACGTCGTCGCCCAAAGAGGGTTTCTGTGTAGCCACGTTGCCGTGCTTCATTGATTGTCTTATCCATGTACTGCTTGACATTAGGAAATGCTGCAAAGTATGCATCGAGGATTCCGGATGCTTCATGAACGCCGATGACTAATCGTTGACTCAGTCCATACGCCTCCATGCCATACGCAAGACCGTAGGAAACCATTTTGGCTTTTGATCGTTGCTCGCTTGTGACGTCTGCGATATCAACATGAAAAACTCGGGCTGCCGTTGCGTTGTGAACATCTTGACCTGATCGAAAGGCTTCAATGAGTCCTGAATCGGCAGCGAGATGCGCAATGCATCGGAGTTCGATTTGGTTGTAGTCAGCGACCATCAATTCACAACCAGATCGGGGCACAAACGCTGTTCGAAAAACTCTCCCCTCGTCGGTGCGAGTTGGGATGTTGTGCAAGTTTGGTTGATCGCTACTTAGTCGACCAGTGCGCGCCACGGTTTGATTGAAGGTGGCATGAATACGATCATCGGTTGCTACTTCTGCGAGTAGACCTTCGCCATAGGTTGATCGAAGTTTCTCTGTTTCGCGGTAACGCATCAACGGCTCGATGAACTCAGGCCAAAGGGTACGAAGACTCTCAAGAGTTGCGGCATCAGTGCTGTAACCGGTCTTTTTTTTCTTACCAGGGGCTAAGCCTTTGTCGGTGTATAACACTTCGCGAAGTTGCTTTGGTGAGTTGGGATTAAATTCGCGTCCCGCAATTTGATGGAGTTGCACCGTGAGTTCTTGTACTTCTTGAGTGAGCCTGTCGCGGATGGATGTCAGTGCGTTGCGGTCGACACCAATACCGACATCTTCCATGCGAGCCAGCACTCGAACGAGAGGATTCTCGATGTCGGTGTACAAAGACGAGATGCCACCGTTGGCAATCTCTGTGCGCAACACGTCGGCGAGCAGTGCCGTGAAATATGCATGCTCGGCCACGACAATGTCATCACTTGCCTCGTCAAAGTTGAATTGTCCTGTTGCCTCTGCCACTCCTGAGGGTTCAGCGCCGAGGTATCTCGCACAAATTGCGTTGAGCGAGTAACTGTTTTCTGAAGGGTTGACAAGGTATGCCGCAATTGCCGTGTCAATAGTGAGTCCAGCCATGTCCACACCAAGGGCAAGCAATGATCGCATGAGTGGTTTTGCGTCATGCATGTGAATATCTGTGGCAGTGGCTAGTGCATTTTGAACGTCGCTATGAGCGAGCAAACTGCTCGGGACCCACAACACTTGAGCCTGAGCGACATCTTGCACGACAGCAATACCGAGTAGTGGCGACCGACCGGGTGCGTCTTGCCAGCGGGCAGCCAGAACAGTTGGTGACTTCGCAAGCACGGATACGACATCACTGGCTGATTGTGCCGTTGATACCTGAACGGCACGAATGTCATGTTTGTGTTCGATTTTAGCGTTGGCAGACGACGTTTGTGTTGTTGCAGATGCGGCGGGTTGTTGAGATGTTTCACGCGGCGTC
>CANLAH010000161.1 GCA_947488685.1 Acidimicrobiaceae bacterium
GGTGGCTGCGAAATCTGCAAGATTCACGATTGCGTCACCACATGCCAACTTGTTATTTTCCACAACAATAAGTTCATCGAAGCGATGAGCAAAACAGCCTGCGAATAGTCCGATGCCGCCATATGCATCGATGAGCATGCCGCCCTCAGTGCCGAGGTCGTCGAGTCCAGCCACAATGGTGTCAGCAATCATCTCTGCGGCCTCAGGTGACGGCTGAAAAAAAGATCCCATCGACACTTGAAACTCATGACCGTGAATCACTTCTTTCATTCGTGCTTTTTCGCCGCGTTTGATTAACGAAGGGAGTGCCTCAGAGAGTCGGCCCTCATGACACCATGCACCGAGATCACCGGTTCTGGCGCCAACTCGTAATGTGACTTCACCTGCTCCCTCGAGTACGGGACCTTTGAGTAAGTCGTTCAGTGCGTCGTGAGTGACCATGCAATGTGACGTCGTCACGATGTCGTGTGAGTCAGATGCTCGAAATCCGACAATGCCATCTGCACCCGCAACCATTCGCACCGTAGTTCGGCGAGCAGAATCAGGAAGTGTGATTGCCTCTGGGATGTCCACAACCAGTTTGGCCGTGCGCAAGAACGCTTCTTTTACGATGTCTGCTTTAGACGAAGATTGGCGCTCTCGTTGCATGTGTTGCCAATCACATCCACCACATCCACGAACGACTTCTGGACAGGGCGCAGGACGACGAAAAGACGAAGGTTCGACAACTCCAGTAAGAATCGCACGGGCGAAGTCAGTCTTTTTCTCCACCAACTGAATGTCAATCGTTTCGCCCGCAATGACGGCTGGAACAAAGACCACGCGACCATCCTTGAGGCGTGCAAGCCCTTCGCCGCCGGCGACAAGTTTCTCTACCTGTACGCGATGTACTTCGGAATCCATTTCAATAGCGTACGAGGTGTTAGTCACATGTTCGTGTCTTCATCATTCGGTAGGCTGAAGACGTGCCCAAACCAATTCAGATTGCCCCGTCGGTTTTGCCCGCTGACTTCTCCAAACTTGGTGACGAAATTCGAGCCCTTGAGGCTGCTGGTGCTGATCGAATCCACTGGGATGTCATGGATGGGCAGTTCGTTCCTAACCTCACGATTGGTCCAGATGTCGTTGCATCAACTCGATCACACACATCGCTGCCCTTCGAGGCACACCTCATGGTTTTAGATGCCGATCTTCTGGCGCCACGATTTATCGAGGCTGGATGCTCGCGCTTGATTGTTCATGCCGAAGCGTGTACTCACCTTCACCGCACTCTTGAATCCATTCAGTCGATGGGTGCCACTGCAGGCGTCTCGATTAATCCTCATACTCACTACCACGTCATCGAACAAGTACTCGACCTCATTGACCTTGTACTAGTGATGACTGTTAATCCCGGATTCGGTGGACAAAGTTATATCGCCACGATGGAGCCCAAGATTCGCAAAGTGCGCGATCTCATCAACAAAGCCGGGCTGTCAGACAAGATTGATCTTGAAGTTGATGGTGGAATATCTGCAACAACAATTGCTGCGGCTCGCACTGCAGGAGCAAATGTATTCGTTGCAGGAAGCGCATTGTTCAAAGACCCCAAAGGCTTTTCTCATGCGGTGGCCGACCTTCGTAGTCGTGCCGAAGCGGTTGTTACTGCCTAATTGCGCGGCGTCCCAGAACTAAGGCGATCAGCAGTCCAAGCAAAAGCAGTGCTGGCGCAATAATTGCGACGGCAAGAGCCCCCGTGCGGCTGAAGAAACTTGTAAATATCCCTGAGTCAATGCTTGAACCGTCAATATGCAACGTGCGGACAGGGTCTTCAAGACGTGGGCAGTTTTTTGCGCCATTGTCAACACCGGCGACTTCGTTGCCACCAAAGAGTGCCTCTGATTTTCGAACAGATGATGACAACACCAGTGTCGCTGCATCGGTGCCTGCGCCGACTAGATACGACTCGCCGACAGACAAAAATTTGACGTCATTGCCGTAACGAATATCAACCAACGTATTTGTTGTGTTCGTGGCGTATCCCTCTAAAGAACCTGCGCGTACCTGCACGACCCGAAATGTCGCAGTGATGTCATCGCGGGATTGCAAGACTCCGACAAAAACACCAACGGCTGTTGGCCGGGCTGGACAGTTTGCGACATCAGCGGCATGGGCAGGCGATGCCGATAATGCCAAGAGTCCCACGGCCATCACGCAACAGATCGACCGACGAATCATTAGTTATCACGCTAGCGAGCCACATGTCATCGCATGAAGTATGCCAAGCCGTTGATATTGGCGAATCACGAGCGATACTTACACGATGGGCTTTGATCCGCAACGAGGACGTGTTGAACGTAAGACCGATATCTGGTTTGTGGCGACCGCATTGGCAATAACGGTGGCTCTCGTGGCGTGGGCCTTACTGGGCTGACTGATGGGACTGTGGGACGGGTCATATGGGGCTGTCGAAGTGCAACGCATTCAGCCATATCAAGCACTCAAGAGATATGTGTGTCCCGGCTGTCATCAAGTGATTCCGCGCGGAACTGGGCACATTGTTGCGGTGCCTGCTGACGCACCTGATCTGCGCAGACACTGGCACAAGAGCTGCTGGGAACGAAACAAGTAAGTCTCTGTTTTAAAACGAGTCAATCAGTACCTCAAGTTGCGTACCAACAACACACGCGACATCACATCTCAAGACACAATTCTGTAATTGATTGTCGCGAAGAAAGGAGTATGCGGTGCGTCGCACCACGAATTGTTTTCGCGCAGTCATCGCCTCTGCTGGAGTGCCGTATGCATTTGTGGCTCGTGCCTTGACTTCGCATACCACCACAAGATTGCCTTGACGGGCGACTACATCTAGTTCGCCGTTATTGATGCGCCAGTTGCGAGCCAATATTTCAAATCCTTGTCGCTGATACCAACGAGCGACAAGATCTTCTGCCCATCTGCCACGCGCACGTGCTGCCTGAATAGAACTGCTTGGGACTTCTATGGCGTGGGTTCGATGAGAGCGTCTACTGGGAGTTCCTCCACGTTGACGTCCTTGAAGCTCAGCACTCTCACCTGCGGGATGAATCGGGTCTTTCGGTACATGTCCCATACCCATGCGTCTTTCAATACCACTTCGATCAAAGGCCTGGCCGAGTCACCTGTCACGGTGACGTCGACGGAGTTTGCTAAATAAAAACGGCGCTCTGTTTCAATGGCATATCGAAACATGCTGGTCACGTCTTGATATTCCTGCGCAAGTTTGAGTTCTCGCTCAGCCTCGAAGTTCTCTAAATCATCAGTATTCAATGCAACCCCCCAGTTACGTCACGAGGATCCAAAGAACTAGTGGTCCCGCTTCTCGCGAATCTTTGCTGCTTTACCGGTGCGATCGCGCAAGTAATACAATTTGGCACGACGAACGTCTCCCTTGCGGATGACTTCAATCTTTGCTACTGACGGGCTGTGCTTTGGAAATGTTCGCTCAACTCCGACGCCATAACTAAGTTTGCGAACCGTGTATGTTTCGGCAATTCCAGATCCGCTAATTGAAATGATGTTGCCCTGAAAAATCTGCACGCGCTCTTTGCCGCTTTCGACGACGCGTACATGCACCTTGACTTCGTCTCCGGGGCAAAAGTACGGGATGTCATCTCGCATGTATTGGTTGTCAACAATGTCTGTGCTCTTCATGGTGTTTCCTTCGTAGGGGATTCGTGAGAATGTGTGCCGCTCAACTCGCTACTGGTAGCGGGTCGAAAGGCGAAGGGTAAAGGATACGAGAGAGGGACTACCGCTTCCAACAAGGCTTGCTCATCTGGGGTGAGTCCACCCCGAGCAGCAATCAGGTCTGGGCGCCAAGTTTGGGTGTGCCAGAGGGCTTGAGCGAGGCGCCAGCGAGCAATTGCAGCGTGATCCCCGCTCCGCAAAATGTCTGGAACGCTGATCCCGTCAAACTCGATGGGGCGAGTGAATTGGGGCTCCTCAAGCAAGCCACGGTGATCAAAACTCTCTGTCAGTGGCGATTGGGAGTTTCCCATGACACCTGGCAATAAACGGGTGACGGCCTCTATCACGACGCAGGCCG
>CANLAH010000162.1 GCA_947488685.1 Acidimicrobiaceae bacterium
CCCGACCTGATTGTTTGTCGCAGTGACGAACCAATTAGCGATCAACTGAAGCGCAAGATTTCTGGTCAATGCGACGTCGATCAAAAGAACGTCATCAATGCGGCTGATGTGAAGAACATTTACGAGTTGCCGCTCATCTTGCACGATGAAGGACTCGATACCCAGATTTGTGAAGTGCTCAAGATTGATGCGCCACTTGATTTGACACCATGGCGCCAATTGGTTGCACGTGTAGAAGCATCGACTTCACCTGTGAGGATTGGCCTCATCGGAAAATATGTGCAATTACAAGATGCCTATCTTTCTGTTGTCGAAAGTTTGAAGCACGCCGGGTTTCATCACGGAGCAAAAGTTGAGATCGTGTGGATTCAGGCGGAAGATGTTGAGGGTCTACTTGCCGATGATCGAATGACAACGCTGGACGGAATTGTTATTCCAGGTGGATTTGGTCCGCGGGGCATTGAGGGCAAGATTCGAGCTGCTGAATATGCGCGTGAGAACATGATTCCGTGTTTGGGATTATGTCTTGGTATGCAGGTGATGACTGTTGAATTTGCGCGAAATGTTTTGGGATTGTCTGATGCCAACTCGACCGAGTTCGACCTTTCAACTCAGAATCCAGTAATCGACATCATGAACGATCAGCGGGATGTCACCGATAAGGGTGGCACCATGCGTTTAGGCGCTTACTATGCGGTGCTCACGCCTGGCACGCAGGTAGCCAATGCATATGGTGAGCCCGTGGTGAGCGAGCGCCATCGCCATCGCTACGAATTTAATTCCACTTACCGCAGTCGTTTTGAAGAAGCAGGCTTCATCTGCAGTGGCACTTCGCCCGATAAGCGTCTTGTTGAATTTATCGAATTGCAGGGTCATCCGTTTTGGGTTGGAACGCAGGCTCACCCCGAATTTAAGAGTCGCCCCGATCGTCCGCACCCGTTGTTTCGCGAGATGATTGGCGCTGCATTACAACGTCGGGCCTTGACCGAAAGCACTTCGCGTTCTGCCGATCGCGCTGCTGCTGTTGACGCGAAGTCGTAGATTCATCGGAAGCTATTCCTGATGGCGCATTTTGAGCGCATCTCACGAACTGTTCTGCACGAGTGGGTGTTATGGAGACTCGTACAGTCCCGATTTCGATCTCCTCGTGGAGAAGAATTTGTGCGCACATACGTTGAGTCGCCGGGTGCCACGGGCATTGTGCCCATCCGCATTAACGCTCACAATCAATATGAAGTGGTGATGGTGCGCCAGTATCGACCAGCGGTCGATGCTTACTGTCTCGAGATTCCTGCAGGCATGAGAGATGTGGCAGGGGAAGATCCACAAGATACGGCATTGCGAGAATTGCAGGAAGAGACTGGGTTTACCTCCACTGATGTGCGACCACTTGGTCAATTTTTGCAATCTCCTGGTATTTCGAACGCCGAGGTGCAGATCTATTTGGCTGTTGGCTTGACTGAAGTAGCTATGGAGCGTCACGGGCCTGAAGAGGATGACATGACAGTCGAGGTTCTACTGCTCGATGAAGCATTGCGAATGATTGATACGGGTGAAATTATTAATGCGATGGCCGTTGTGGGTCTGCTTCGAGCAGATCGATTACTTCGAGCCGAAAGTGCTTTTGGCAAATGACGAGTCTGACCGATCGCGAACGATTCTTGACATGGATGCGCGTTGAACAGGGCAGATCAGATCGGACCATAGAGGCATATGGAAGAGATATCGCTCAGTACGAGTCGTATCTTGTCAGCGCTAAGTCCACCTCGCGGGTTGTAAAGCCAGCACAAATTGAGAAGTATGTAGGGCAATTGCGGGCGAACGAACGTGCACCAAAAAGTATTGCCCGTCAGTTTGCCGCTATTCGCATGTTTCATCGCTTCATGCTTGACGAAGGTTTACGTACCGACAATCCGACCGCATTTATCGATGGTGTCAAGGTTCCTTCAGGCATTCCTAAAGCATTGAGCGAGGAGGAAGTTGAATTGCTGTTGAACGCAGTAACAGGTGTCGACTCATTGGCAGTGCGTGATCGGGCATTGCTCGAATTTTTGTATGCAACTGGCGCTCGCGTGTCGGAAGCATGCGGACTTTCCATGAGCGATGTCGACATGGAGAGCAACGTCGCTCGAGTGTTCGGTAAAGGTTCCAAAGAAAGAATCGTGCCATTCGGAAGACACGCAAAAGAAGCGCTCGAGACATGGTTGGGTGCAGGCGGAAGACCGATGTTGTGTCCGCAACAGTGGGCAAAACGTGATCATGCTGACGCCGTGTTTCTTGGTGTGCGCGGTACACGCTTGTCTCGGCAAGCCGCATGGGGCATTGTGCGCAAATATGCGATGTTGGCCGGTATTAAGAGTGAGCTTTCACCTCACGTGCTCAGACATTCGTGCGCCACTCACATGCTGGTGCACGGAGCCGATTTGCGAATAGTGCAAGAGTTGCTTGGGCATGCATCAGTGAGTACTACGCAGGTGTATACGAAGGTGGATAACGAAGTGTTGTTTGAGATGTATCGCGAGTCGCACCCGCGCGCTCGAGTCAAGGCTCATCAGTGAATAAATTGGCGCATCTCACTAAGCGCTTCGTGCTTTCCCTCGTGCCTTCTCAAGTGCAAGAGATTGAACGGCAGTGGGTTCAGTCCGTGCTTTCGCCAAGCGAGTTTGATGTGTGGAACAACATGATGGTGCAGGATCGACGGCACAGCGTGATGGTTGGGCGTCGGTTTGTGAAGCATCGACCGACCGCTACGCAAAGTGAGATTGCTGGAGCATTATTGCATGATGTGGGTAAGTCTGTTGCACGTCTTGGTAGTTTTGCTCGAGTGATTGCAACACTCGTCGGCCCGCGCACGAATCGCTTTCGTCAATACAACGATCACGAAAGCCTTGGTGCAGCGATGCTTCGATCTATTGGCAGTGACGATTTGACTATCTCGATGGTTGAAGGATCGTGTGTGGGGGAGTTAAGGCAATCGCTGAGCAGAGCCGACGATATTTAGAAACTAGTTGCTTGGATACAGACCAATTGCGCTGTGGGCCCGAGCCAATGTTGCGCTGGCCACTTTTGACGCGCGCTCTTTGCCGAGTGCAAGCAAGTTGCTGAGTTCTGCAGGGTCGGCCATGAGTTCGTGATAGCGGGTCTGAATTGGACGCAGCATTTCCGCAACAGCCTCACCGGTATCTTGTTTAAGTTTTCCGTACTGGGTGTAGGTCGTTGCGAGGGCAGATGGCGACTCATTGGTGACTGCACCGAGAATTTCGAGCAAGTTGCTGACACCGGGCTTGAGCTCGCGATCGAACACAACTTCGTTGTCGCTATCAGTGACGGCGCGCTTAAACTTTTTGACGATTGAGGCAGGGTCGTCGAGTAAATAGATGATTCCAGCTTCGCCGTCACCAGACTTGCTCATTTTGTTGGTTGGTTCTTGTAAATCCATCACTCGTGCACCGGTCGGTGGAGTCACAGCTTTTGGTACGACAAATGTGTCTCCAAAACGATGGTTGAAGCGCAGAGCAATATCGCGTGTGATCTCAATGTGCTGACGTTGGTCATCGCCAACGGGCACTTCTGAAGCGTCATACAGCAAGATATCTGCAGCCTGTAGAGCGGGGTAGGTGAAGAGTCCTGCAGATACGAAATCGGCTTCTCGCTTGGCAGATTTATCTTTGAATTGGGTCATCCGACTGAGTTCGCCGAAACTCACCGTGCACTCCATGATCCAGCCCAATTGACTGTGTTCGGGGATATGACTTTGCACAAAAACTGTGGCAATCTGAGGATCGAGCCCTACGGCAAACAAGATCGCTGCTAGTTGCAGGGTTTGTTGTCCGAGGACGCCAGGGGTATCGGTGATGGTGAGTGCGTGCAGGTCGACGATGCCGTGAAAGACGTCGTTGTTGTGCTGACCCGAGACCCAATTGCGCAGTGCACCCAAATAATTGCCGAGATGGACTTCGCCAGTCGGTTGGATGCAGGAAAGGACTCTGGCCACGCCACAACGCTAGTGCAAACAATCATGCAAAGGCCTGTTTGATATAACCTTGAGCGCGATGGCGTATGA
>CANLAH010000163.1 GCA_947488685.1 Acidimicrobiaceae bacterium
CGTCTACAACGATGACTTCAAACTGCTGCAGCGGCTTTCCGACGCTGCCCCCTTTGTCTAACCACTCAGCAGACGTAATCGTTGAAATGACTGAGCCTTCTGTGGATCCGTAATACTCCGTAATCTTGGGCCCCCACCACTCGATGAGCGAGCGCTTCACGGCTGGCGGACAAGGCGCAGCGCCGTGCCATGCCGCAAGCATTGACGCTCCCGAGAACGCTTGTTTCTTGTCTGCGGGCAAGTCAACAAGTCGCTTCATCTGAGTGGGCACAAGGTGAACATTTGTGCAGCCATATTCGTCAATCAACGACAGCACTCCGGCGGAATCGTATTTGTGTTGCATAACAACGGAGGAACCATTGATCATCGGCAAGAAAGAAAACGCCCACTGTGCAGAGTGATAAAACGGCCCACATAGCAAGGTGATGCCAGGAATCGGAACAAATTGCGAAAAACCTGCGGCAACTAACTTCATGATGTCAGGGGTGAGCGACATTCCGCCAGACAACATTCCGCGCACGCCCTTGGGTCGACCAGTTGTGCCAGATGTATAAAACATTGGACCACCAAGCATTTGTTCGTCTGGTTCATCTGCACTGCCGCCGGCAATGACCGCCTCGTACGCAACAAAACGCGCATCTTGTCGAACGGCTGCGCCGTCAGATGTTGCAATGCCGACAACTGTTTTCACCGATGCACCTCGCGGGTCAGCAAGTGCCGCGGCTACGGGTGCATCAAAGCGTTGGTCAACAAATAACGCAAGAACACCCGCATCTTCGAGCACGTACGCAAGTTCGTCAGCCACAAGATGCCAGTTCAGCGGGACATATGTCCATCCACCATGTGCACATGCCTGTGCCAACTCAAACCACTCACACTGATTACCTGCAATGACAGCAACCGTGTCACCAGTTTTAAGCCCTGTTGCACGAAGTCCGTTGATTAATTTGTTGACTCGGGTGTCGAGTTGAGCCCAAGTCACTGTGCGCGCATCATCAACGAGTGCAATATCGGTGCCACAGTCAGCAGCAAAAGTCGATGTCAGTATTGCCATGAGTGAGCCAAGCTCTAGCGCTGCAAGATAGTGACGCCAGCAATGCCGGGTGCACCATATACATGTGTGTAAGCAGTCTTAGGATTGTTGGGGACTTGACGCACGCCCGCCTGACCACGCAATTGCAGAACGTTCTCATACACCTGACGTAGCCCAGATGCACCGATGGGTTCGCCGTTGGCAAGACATCCACCATCGGTATTGACCGGAAATTTTCCGCCGATTTCTGTTTCGCCAGCCTGAATCATGAACTCTTGCTCGCCGTGCTCACAGAATCCGTTCTCCGCCATGTGCATGATCTCAGCACCTGACTCGGTGTCTTGTAGTTGAGCAATATCAATATCTTTTGGCTCCATGCCAGCCATTTCAAAGGCTGCCTTGGCTCCGTCAACTGTTGGTCCGGCATTGTGTTGAAGTGCAATTGATGGTGCAAGAACTTCAAAACTTCCAAATCGCCGACTGCGCACAACAGCGGCTTTTAGATAAATAGGTGTCTTGGTATACAAGTGAGCCTTGTCTGCACGACACAAGATGAGCGCAACTCCACCCTCGCCAGGTGAGCAGAACATGTATTGCGTGAGCGGATACGACAGCATCAATGAATCGAGAACTTCTTGCTCCGAGATGGGCTTGCGTCGCCATGCCATCGGATTCTGTGAACCATTGCGAAAAGCTTTCTCTGAAACTTTTGCCAACGAGGAGTTCGTGATTCCGTATTCATGCATGTAGCGATTGATCTTCATTCCAAAGAACTGCGTTGTAAGGGCTAGGCCGCTTGCTCCATACCAGTCTCCAAGACCTGCACCTTTTGTGTTTACTCGAAATGCACCGCGTTCATGCTTGTCGAATCCGACAGCGATTCCGAGGTCAAAGACTCCAGAACGAATTGTGTTGTACACCGAGAACAACGCCGAGCCACCAGTGGCACAACCGTTGGCGACATTGATGAATTGCAGACCAGTGAGTCCGAGCAGGGACACCATTGTGTCTGCTGCTCCAGCAGCGAGTGAGCCACCAAATGCAAACTGCATGTCTTCCCACGACACTCCAGCGTCTGCCAATGCACGTCGCACTGCAATCACGCCTTGATCCATACCTGACACGCCTTCGGTGCGACCGAATTCATGCATTCCAATTCCGACGATGGCTACTTCAATGGTCATGATTTTTTCCTTTGTTGAGATGTCTATCAGTTATTTTAAATTTGTCGAATAGTTCTTTATGCAACAGGTGCAAATGCGAATGTGACGACTTCGTTTCCGTCAGCGTCAGTGGTTAATGGAATAATCACCATCTCCATCTCCATTCCGATCTTGAGTTTTTCTGGATCAGCCACAGTCAGTCGCGCTTCTACTTTGACTTGACCAGGCAGTTCTACATATCCAACTCCAAAAGCCTGAAATGTTTTGACATCAACATCACCCGCATATGGCGGCGCTTTGGGAGGAAACCCTTGAATGGTCCATGTCCACAATGTTCCGCGACGACCCAATAGAACTTCTTCGGTTTTGTCACCCGTACAACGCGGGCAACCAGATTGACCCGGAAACATATGGTTGTCGCAGGCAACGCATCGTGCACCAATGAGTTGTGGCGTTTCAGATGGCCATGTAAACACGCCTTCGGTCACTGGTACTTGTGCCATTGTTGTCCCCATTTCAGTGCGTTGGCCGTCAGTAGCGCAACACCCATCACAATAGTTGCCAAGGTCACCCAGAAACTCATCCGACGGTCAATTCTGAACAGTGGCGCAACGATTTGGACTAAGTTGCTCATCCATGACCACTTCTGCCCACATCAATGGCCCCCTCTCCCCTGACCAGGCAATCGCCGCCGAACGTGCAATCCGCCGTTGCTTGCTGGACTACTGCCGAGGCATTGACCGCTGCGACGAGACATTAGTGGCGTCGGTTTTTCATGTTGATGGCACTGGCGACTACGGATCATTTGTTGGTTTAGGGAGCGACTTTGCCAAACATGCAACAGCCAAGATGCGCGTCTATGCCATTTCTACGATGCACCTGATTGGCGATTCAATTTTCGATTTCACATCCCTCTTGACGGCTGACGTCGAAACACCCATCATGGCGCTCCATCGCTGTCGCGGTGATGACGGTGAATTCTTTGAACGCTTTGGCGGCAGATACTTCGACCACTTTGAGTGTCGTGATGGCGACTGGCGTATTGCTCACCGCAAACTCACTCAAGATTGGGACACCAAAGAAGTCGTCGAGCCAGCATTTGTACCAAATCGGTTTCATCCGTCACCACGCCTCTAGTGGCTAGCACCGGGGATGGTGCGAAATGTGGTGCGCTATTCGCCACGACATGACCACATCACCCTAAGCCCTCAGTACGGTCGTGATCACTTGAATAATGCCGTGCACGGCTTACTTGCTTACTTTGATGGTGACAGTTTTAGATATTGCTTTGCCCTTTTTCGGACTAACAGACACAGTCACTTTGCAAGACCCGGCTTTTAAGCCTTTGAGACTTGTCCCAGAGACTCGGCAATACAGTGCCGAACCAGCCGAAACTGACAGCGACACTGTGGATGTCGAAGAAACTTTCATTTTCGCATAGGCCGCCACCCATTTTGCGCTTACTGCCTTCTTGAGAGACAAAGTCAGATTCGGCGCAACAGTTGTGCCTATTGCAGGGACGACAAGATCCACTTTGGTCGACTCGAGAAAAGTCTTTGATAGAGAACGAACGGTATTCACACTTGATTCGCCGTCAGCAGAATAACTAGTGGCAGCAACCGTGTAGGACTGTGTGGTGTCAACATCAATTTCACAGTTAGATGAGGGCAGAGTAACAGTGCAGGATTTCCCACCTGGACTAAGAACCATCTTGACTGACTTTGTAGAAGAGTTTATTGAATTGGTATCGAAATTAATAACAAGGCTTGACGGTGAAGGCGTGATTGTG
>CANLAH010000164.1 GCA_947488685.1 Acidimicrobiaceae bacterium
GCGGGTTCAGCGACGTCATTGGATCTTGAAAAATCATCGCCATCTCGCGGCCCCAGATATTGCGCATTTCTTGAGGAGTCTTGCCAACCAAGTTGTCTCCCTGATACATCACAGCACCTTCTCGATGTGTTCCTCTGCGGGGGAGTAGTCCCATGATTGACCGCGCCAAAATAGTTTTCCCGGACCCAGATTCGCCAACAATACCAAGTGATTTTCCGCGAGCAAGTGCAAAGCTCACGCCATCGACCGCACGCACAACACCTCGCGGAGTTTCGAAGTGAGTCTTTATGCCAACGATGTCGAGCAATGGGGAGTTCTGCTCAGTACTCACAATGTCGCCTCACGGATATCAAAACGTCGACCGATGTGATCGCCAATAATATTAAAAGAAATCACGGTCAACAATAGAAAGAGACACGGAAAGAGAGTTGCCCACGCTGCTATGTCAAGGTCATCGCGGGCAATATTGATGAGCCTTCCCCACGTTTGAGGCCGCTCAACACCTAAACCAAGAAACGCGAGCGCTCCTTCGGCAGCAATTAAAATACCAAGGCCTGTAAAAGCAACCGTCAGCATTGTTGGCATCAGATTGGGGAGCAACTCGCGCAGAATGATTCTGCTATTTTTTGCGCCGAGACTGCGCGCCGAGAGAACAAACTCACGTTCGCGCAGCGCAATTGTCTGGGCCCGTGTGATTCGGGCCAACGGGGCAATGGACAGGATTCCAAGAGTGATAGTTATCTCCCACGGACGTGTGATTCTCCAGAACCAGATCGTGAGCTTTAGGTCATCAAGGCGATACACGATGAGCAATGCCAACAAAAGTGGAGGTAACGCCAAGAGGCTGTCAACAATGATGCTGACAACGCGATCGACGCGTCCTCTGAAGTATCCCCCGAGTATGCCGATGAGTCCACCCAAGAACAGGCCCATGATTGTTGCGCCGACGCCAATGAGCAATGTCAACCTTGCGCCGTACACGCATCTAGAGAGCACGTCAAAACTGCTCTTATCGGTACCAAGCCAAGCGCGCGCGCTGGGACCTAACCCGTATGCCCTGGCACGATCTGCAATCTTTATTTTTTCGTCGTACTTAGTTATGAATGGTAATTGGTAAGCAAAAAGAGCACAAAAGCTCAATACGGAGATCCAAGCCGTTCCGAGCATCCACCCGATCCGACGCTTCGCTTTTTTTGGTGCGGTGATTTCTTCAATAGATTCAGCAAGCATGTTTCAATCCCTACAGCAATGCTCGCGCATGTCGAATGCGTGGATCAATCACGGTATACATCAGGTCAATCCCTAAGTTTGCAAAAACCACAGAAGCCACCAAGATCGCTGACAATGATTGCACAACAAAAAGATCTTTTGAGAGGATTGTGCTGATGAGTAAAAATCCCATGCCCTTCATGTTGAAATACTGCTCTACCACTAATGCCCCACCAATCAGACTGCCAATCTGAACACCAACACTGGTGAGAACTGAAAACAACGAGTTGCGGAGTGCATGCACCCAGAGGGTGCGTTGTGGCGAGACCCCTTTGGCGTTGGCAAGTGTGATGAAGTCACTTTGAAGAGTCGCAATCATGTCAGAGCGAAGAAGTCGTGCAAAGACTGCCGCGGTGGGCAGCGATAGCACGACGACTGGCAAGAAGAAGTTTTGGAAGTGTGCGGCTAAGTCATCCCACGGATAAATCTTTTCGCCGATGCGGGGGAACCATTTCAACTTAGCCACAAAGATATAGATAATGAATGGTGAAAAGACGAGAGCGGGGACAGAGATAAAGAAGAACGAGAAAAAGTTACCAGCCTTATCAAATCTTGAGTCGCGCTTGTATGCCTGGTATACAGCAACCGGTACAGCAATGATGAGGCCCCAGATCAGTGAATAGATCCCGAGGAAAAACGTCACGAGTATTTTTGGCTGCATATATGTAAAGACGGAGATGTTTTGTTGGACGGAGTATCCAAAGTCTCGGTCCCAAATAATTCCCTTGAGCCAATACCAGTATTGAGAAATTAGATTGCTGTCAAGGTGATACTGGAGAGTTATTTTGTCGATTAGCTCTTGGCTGACGGTTCCGCCCAGCATTGTTCGCGCTGGGTCTCCAGGCGCATTGAGTCCAAGGCGCATAAGAACCATGACGCCGAATGTGACAATAAAAAAGACGAGAGAAAATTGTAAAAACCTCTGGACTAGATATCTCACGTGTTTCCCCTAGTTGACTTGATTGCGTAACGAAATCTAGTACAAGCAAAGGGCGGTCACCGAATGCTGTTGCAAACGATGACCGCCCTACTTCGCTATGTCAGCCTGCTGTGTTGATCCACATTTCATTCATCCAGAATTGACCGGAGAAACCAGCACCTTCGTTAATAGGGGAACCATCTGGCAACTTGGTGTTGTAGATGCCCATCACGTTTGCCTTGTGTGGGGTTGCCCAAATGGTGTAGTCGAATGGAATCTGATAGCACTCTTTGGCCATCTGGCGATTGACTGCTTCTGCAGCAGCCTTGCGCTTTGCTGGATCCGCATCGGTTCGAGCAATCCCCAGATTCTCATCAACGATCGGGTCATTGACGCGAGCAAAGTTCAGTGACAGATCACCATCTTTGACTCCAGATGCTGAGTTCCACCAGAAGTTTTGTGAGTCAACGTACAAGCCAGCATGTTGGCGCCATCCGTACATTGTGTGCTTTCCAAAGAGAGCGTTCGTGATGAACTGGTCCTGAGGGATCACTTCAATCGCGGTGTCGACTCCGATTGCAGCCCAGTATCCCTTGAGCAATTCGGCTGTTTGGTCACCTGAGCGAGTTGGTGTGTGCCCGTATAGAACTGCAACTTTCGTTACGCCCTTTTCGGCTTTGTATTCCTCGATCAGGGCCTTTGCGCCCTCAATATCTTGCGCTGGATCAAAGCCATTGTCCTCGAGGTAGCCCTCTTGGCCAGGCGAGAAGACGCCATTAGCGATTGTTCCGAGGCCGAAGTTAACGAGATCAATTATCTCTTGACGATTAATTGCCTTTGATAGCGCGCAACGTACTCGACTGTCGCCAGATGGTTGGTCTTTCTTTGCCAAGTCAATCATGATGTAGTTGGACTCTGAGTATTCAGTCTGCTCCACCATTGGGAACTGATCTTTGAGTTCTCGCAACTTCAGAATAACCCCATTGTTAGATGTCGAGAAGACATCGATGTCCCCACTCTGAAGAGCCGCACTAGATGTTTCGCTGTCTTCGATTACCTTGAAGGTGATCTTGTCTAGGTATGGCAATTGCACGCCTGCAGCATCTTTCATCCAGTAGTTAGGGTTTTTGGTAACGACGAGCGCTTCACGTGGTGCATAACTTTGCACGATGAAAGGACCAGAGCCAATTGGCTTTGTTGCCAGCGTTGGATCTTTGGCGAGAGCATCAAGCCATGCAGGAGATGCAATAAGACCCCATTGACCTGCTAGGTATGACGCAAATCCTGGCCACGGAAGTGGTTTGGTTTGATCGCCGCCTTTGCCCGTAAAGATCGTCAGTGACATCTCATCATTCTTTTTAATCTTGAGTTGCATTACTTTTGGATCTTTTGCACTTGGTTCTTTTGCCACATCAACGAGCGCTTTTGCAACAAGGAATCCTGTGCCGGTTGTCTGAAGGTTTTGGATAATTGCGTCAGCATTGACGGGTGTTCCATCAGTAAACAGAATTCCGGGTCGCACCGTGATTGTCCACTCGGTGTACTCAGCATTTGGTGTGATGCTCTCGGCAAGGAATCCGTGTATTTCATTATCTTTTCCGAACGCTGCGATTGAGTCGAAGAATGTATGAGCACGTTGACTGCAATACGAGTCGCACTGCATCGTCGCTGGAATCCATGGGTTTGATACCTCTGCTTCACCTGCAACAATTATTTCTCCACCAGGTATTGGAGTCATCGCAGGCGCTTCAGCAACCGTTGTATCTGATGCTGCAGCCGTTGTGTCTGATGAT
>CANLAH010000165.1 GCA_947488685.1 Acidimicrobiaceae bacterium
GCGCCGGCGTCAATGTGTTCTTGCATGCGCGCAAGAATTGTCTCGAGGTTTCCCCATGCAACATACGTGTCGACCAATCTGTCGCTTCCGTTATCACTCCAGTCGGCCTGGGTAAAACCTTGCGATGCCCACTGATTTTGATATGCAGGGAGTGGTAAGTAAATAGAAATTGCTCGTCGTCCAGCTTCACGTGCAGCAATCGGGTCTGTCGAGAGACAACACGGCAAGAGCACATTAAGGGCTTTATCTGGTCCAAGAATTTTGCGTGCTTGGGCAGTGTGTTCGGGTGTTTGCATATATGTGTTGGCTCCATCAGCGACTTCTGCTGCGACTGCCAACATTTTTGGTCCGTGTGCGGCAACAAAGATCTTTACGGGTGGGCCATTGAACGGAGTGTTCATCGGTGTGTAGTCGCGAATGGCGGTGACGTATTCACGAATCTTTTGGACGGGGTTTTCCCACGGAATGCCCCGGATCTGTGACGCTAGGGGATTAGAAACACCTAATCCCTGGATAAATCGACCCCCAGAAAATTCGGAGAGAGTGCGTGCTGCTTGAGCACTCGCAATGTAATCACGTCCGTAGACATGTGCAATGGCGCTGGCAACACCAATGCGAGTGGTGTTCGCCAAGATGAAGCCGGCAGTGACATAAATTTCGCGACCAAATATGTCGGGCATCCACACGTATTTGTACCCCAACGATTCGAGTCGTTGAACATGTTCTACGATTTGTGCAGGACTCATGTAATCGGGAATTGTCATTACTCCAGCAACTGGGGACATAGTTCTTTCTTTCTCTTTCCTATTCTTGAAGGTATTTATGAACGATCAAATCGGGGAGTTCGTCGCTCCGCCATGGCTTGTGCGCCTTCGGCGAAGTCATTGGTTCGTCGAAGGCGAAGTTGTTCTGCCATTTCGTGATCGGTCGCCGCTGCTATTTGGTCTGCAAGGTTGCCACGCAAAGTCGCTCGAATTGATTCGACAGCCAATGGTGCCGACCCAGCAATCTCAATTGCGCACATCAAGGTTCTTTCTTCCAGCCCTTCGTGCGGCACGATGTGATCCGCAAGACCCATAGACACAGCCTCCTCGCCATTAACTCGGCGACCCGTATAGAGCAGTTCTGCTGCGCGTTGCTGGCCAACCAGACGAGGCAACGTGACGGAGAGTCCAAAACCTTGATGAAAACCAAGTCGTGCGAAGTTGGCGCTGAACCGTGCCTCAGGCGACACAACGCGAAAGTCAGCAGCAAGTGCGACGCCGAGTCCGCCACCAATGGCTGCTCCTTGAATTGCCGCAACGATGGGCTTACGCGTGCGAAACAGTCGTATTGCGGCACGATAAAGATCTTGCGTTGATGATGTTGGTGCTGAACCAGAAAAATCAGCACCTGCGCAGAAATTTTTTCCTTCCGCACAAAGAATCACAACGCGACAGGAGTCGTCATTATCAAGTTCTTCTAATGCATCAGCGATTTCAGAAATCATTTCAGTCGAGAAATAATTATGTGGTGGTCGCAGAAGCCGAACGGAAGCGACATGTTCTGCTACTCGCGCCACGCCGACGAAAGGATCACTCATGAGCCACCTTCAGGCTGAAGATTTCGCTGAAAGAGGTCGAGTAAGACATCCCAATGACGTTGATCAGCAACAGCGTCGTATGCAGGGCGATCGTTGAATGCAAAACCGTGATGGTTTCCCCAATACCGCTCGAGCCGACCACGTACTCCGGAGTCATTCATTGCTGCCTCGCAGCGATCAACCATATCCATTGGTACGTAGTCGTCATGTTCGGCACAACCAACGTAGATTTCTCCGGTGATTTCACTCAATCGCGTGTGGGGGGAATCGGTTGCTTCAGTATGAAGACGAACGCCATAGAACGATGCTGCAGCCCGCACGCGGTTGGCGTGTTCGGCTGCAATCCAGAGGGCGAATGGGCCGCTCATGCAATATCCAACGCAACCAACCCGCGTGGCGTCAGCAACATTGTCTGCATCGGCGTATGTAAACAAAACAGCAGCATCGCGCGCCACCATTTTGTTGCCAATGCCACGCATGAGTTCTGTCATCCGCGCCATTGAGTCTTTGCTAGCGAAGTCCAATTCGAATTCTGATGTTGCGCGGTAATACAGATGCGGCAACATGACGTAGTAACCCTGTTGGGCGATCGTTCGTGCCATCTGATGTAAGAGCGGTCTCTTGCCGGGAGCATCCATGAGAAATAACACGACGGGATATTGCGTTTGATCATTTGTTGTCTTGTCGGGGTGGACAATAAAGACCCCCATCGAACCTTCGCCCGTGTCAATTTCGATGTCTTGCTCGACCATTGGGTCAATGTAGCACTTTTCGACATCTATGTCGAAAAGTGCTACATTGAAGCGCATGTCCTCCAATCACGTTATGACAGCAGGCATTCATCTTCCCCAAGCAGGGCCTGCATCGTCGGGTGATGCCATGACTCGAGCAGCAGTACTCGCAGAAGATTTGGGATATGCCGACGTATGGGTCAGTGATCATGTGGCTGTTCCAACTGGCGCAGAGTACCCGCCGTCTGCCTATATCTATGAACCCCTTGTCGCATTGACGTGGGTGGCCGCGTGTACGCATCGCGTCGGACTTGGAACAACAGTGTTGGTGTTGCCGATGCGCAATCCTTTGGTGCTTGCCAAGATGGTGGCGTCAATTGATCAGCTCAGCAATGGTCGAATTATTTTAGGAATCGCAGCCGGATGGCTAGAAGCAGAGTTTGATGCGCTCGGTGTGCCGTTTGTTGAGCGGGGTGCGCGCACTGATGAGGCAATTGAAATCATGAAACGAGTATGGACAGATGATCACATCACAGCAGATTTTCCGGTGCACGGTGCACGGTTTGTGTCGATGCGAACCAAACCACAACCAACGGGTCATGTGCCGCTGTGGGTAGGTGGGCATGCGGATGTCGCGTTAGCGCGTGCGATTCGCGTGGGCGATGGTTGGCACGGAGCATTCTTGTCGCCTGAGCAGACAGGGCGACGAGTTAAAAAACTTCGCGCTGAAAGACCAGAATCTAGTTTTCAGATCTCAATGCGCACACGATGGGATGCTTTAGAGGATGATCACGACATTATTTTGGCTGAGATTGATCACTATCAAGAAGTTGGCGTGACGCATCTTGTTCCTGAACCACGTCAAAGAACAGCAGATGGTTATCTCCGCGCAATCGAAGCCCAGGCAGATCTACTTCGCCGTGCAGGCGTAACAATGACGGGATAGATGAGAGAGTAATGGTGAGTCGTGTGCAAAAACAAAAAGTAGTCACTCCAGAAATCACGCGTGGTGGATGGGTGGCAAGTGGTGTCGCTGCCGAACGTCGGGCAACATCTGATACATCACAAACAATAAAAGCAAAGCGAACGCGTCAAAATTTACTTGATGCAGCACGTCTTACTTTTGCAGAGTACGGATATACCCAAGCGACGGTAGAACAGATCGTTGCTACAGCAGGTGTGGCGCGCGGAAGCTTCTACACATACTTTGAATCAAAGTTAGATATCTTTCGTCATCTTGTTGCATTGATTGATAAATCTATTGAGCGTGAGGTTGTGTCGTTTGAGCGCCGTCACAGCGGGAATCCCATCGATAATCTCCTTATCTCGAACCGCAATTATCTTGCTGTCGTTCGTGCTAATGCCGACCTCTATCGTCTTGTCGAAGAGGTGGCCGCTCAAGATAAATCTGTGAACGAGGCACGTATTCGTTCGAGGCGCGAACATATTTCTCGTGTGGCGAGTTCAATTCGGCGCTGGCAGTCGCATGGTTTGGCCGACTCCACCATTGACGCAACCACGACGGCTACCGCTCTTGTATCAATGCTTTCAGGC
>CANLAH010000166.1 GCA_947488685.1 Acidimicrobiaceae bacterium
TGCCTGCCATTTGTCGCCGAGTTTGGCGACGTCGTATCCGCCCTCTTGCAACACAATCGTGGGAAGTCCCAATTGGGCTACTGCTGATCCACAGCGTCTGAATCCTTCGGTTGTGACCGACAAGTCACAGATTGGGTCAGTAATGAAAGTGTCTAGACCTAAAGACACGATGATTGTTTGTGCACCATGCTTAATGATTTTTTCAAGCGCTGGTTCGAGAGCAAGCAAATATGCGTCGTCATCTGTGCGAGCAGGAAGCGGCACGTTGAAATTGCAGCGGGCACCCTTGCCGGTTCCGGTTTCGTCGGCGTGTCCCAAATAATACGGATATGCACGGTTGGGATCACCGTGAAGCGAGACATACAGAACATCTTCGCGGTCATAGAAGATTTCTTGTGTTCCGTTGCCATGATGATAGTCAACATCAAGGACGGCAACTTTTGTACCGGTTGTTGTTGCAATGTGATGAGCAGCAATTGCAGCGTTGTTAAAGAAACAATATCCACCGTATAAAGAAGAGGTGGCGTGATGACCTGGCGGTCGACACAAACCGTATGAGTATTTGTCGCCTGACAGCACTAGTTGAGTAGCAGTAAGAGCAGTATCAACAGCTCCGCGAGCGGCTTCATAGGTGCCACTTGTAAGAGGCGTAGTTGTTTCAAAGCACCACCAACCCAGTTTGCCTGTCACGGAATCGGGTTCTTGGCCCTGTGACATACCTCGACGCTGTGCAGGACGATAAAACATGTCCGGAACAACTTCGGGTGCAGCCCCAACATCGCGTTGATAGTCAGACCATGCGGTTGTCAGAAATCGAAGCAAGCCGGGATCATGAACTGCGTTAATAGGTGCGGTCCCCCATTGCGTTGGGGAGATGAAATCAAAAGCAGTGTCTGCGCTGAGGACTTCGCGAATTTTTTCGGCTCGCGAAATGTTTTCAAACGGTGAATGTGTCGTGGACTTTTCAATCTCCACACTTGGGTTATGTAGTAAGTGTGCTGGTGTATAGACGACCTTCATGTCACTCCCTTAATACGTAGTGTGCTTAGTCAAAAGAGGGACGATCGCGTAGCGATCGCTTGAGTTCAGCCATGCCACTAGTGGCTGCAAGTACTTCGACTGCATCCCAGAGTTTGAGTGCTTCTTGTCCGCGCGGAATTGTGCTGATGACTGGACCGAAGAAACTGGCTTCTTGGGCGGACCCTGGATGAAACGTCAGAATCGGAGTGCCGACATCTTTTCCGGTGCGTTCGAGGCCAAGCATTGTTTCTGCACGAATGAGTTCGTCATACGAAGAGTCGTGCACAGCGTCAGCCCATTGTGTTGGCAAATGCGCATCGGCAAGCAAGGTGGTCATTGCTGCGTGTGGGTCAGCGACAAAAACATCCCGCTCTTTGCGATTATGAAACGACATTCCGAGCGCTGTGTACACCTTGCCCACGGCTTCGTTTCCGTCAGCATTTCGTGCCGCAGCAGCGACACGCAGTCCCATTGTGCCTGCCATGTGGACTGCTGGATACCCTTCGGGAAAAGTTGAGTAGTCCCGATCTTCGTTGAGAACTTTGAGTGCAATAAATCGCCAGGTCACGTCGTATGAACGTAAGTTTTGAACCTCAGTTACCCACCGAGATGTGATCCATGCCCAAGGGCACACTGGATCGAAGAAAAAATCTACATCAGCCATTGCAGTTATACCCGTTCTATCTGCCGTTCTTCGAACGTTTCGATGATGTCACCTTGCTTGAGATCTTGGAAGTCCGAGAGTCCGATTCCGCACTCAAATCCCTCACGCACCTCACGAGCATCGTCTTTGAAACGACGCAAGGTATTGATTGAACCCTTCCAGATAATTGTTCCTTCACGCAAGAAACGTACTTTGGATCCGCGCGTGATTGTGCCGCTTTGTACCAGACAACCAGCAATTGATCCGGCCTTGGGAACTCGGAATATTTCACGTACTTCTGCCTCGCCGGTGACAACTTCTTCGTATTCTGGGGCAAGCAGACCAAGCATGGCGCGTTCGATGTCTTCGAGCAATTTATAAATGACTTCATAACTACGAATCTCAACATGCTCGGACTCCGCGATGTCGCGAGCCTTTTTGTCTGGTCGCACGTTGAAGCCGATCAGTGTTGCGTTTGTTGCGGCCGCAAGCGTGATGTCGTTTTCGGTGATTCCGCCAACTCCGCGATGAACGAAAGCAAGTTTGACTTCGTCGCGTTCAAGTTTGCGCAGGCTCTCGCTGAGTGCTTCGAGGGATCCCTGCACGTCAGCCTTTAGGACAAGGTTGAGAGTGGCGACTTCTCCGGCTTGAATTTGACTGAAAATATCTTCGAGTTTGACGCCATGATTGACCCGAGCGTCGCCTCGTTGGTTGAGAACGCGATATCGATGCTCACGCGCCTCAGCGACCATGCGAGCAGTTTTTTCGTCTGGCGAACAACGAAACTCATCACCTGCGCGTGGCACTGCCGACAGTCCCAAAACCTGGACTGGCGTTGAAGGACCAGCCTCCTTGATTTGTTCTCCGCGATCATTGATGATGGCACGAACTTTGCCCCACGCTGCTCCGGCCACCATAGGGTCGCCGACTTTGAGGGTTCCCTTGTCAACCAAAATGGTTGCAACAGGTCCGCGTCCCGTATCAAGGTTTGCTTCAAGAACGATTCCCTTGGCGCGACCAGTTGGGTTTGCAGTGAGTTCTTCAATTTCTGCAACAACATGAAGTTGTTCGAGGAGTTCATCAATTCCGAGATTTTGCTGCGCTGACATTTGCACCACGATGGTGTCTCCGCCCCATGCTTCTGGTTGCAAACCGTGTTCTGCCAACTGCGTGAGAACACGCTCGGCATTGGCGTTGTCTTTGTCAATCTTGTTGACGGCAACAACGATGGGGACATCGGCCGCTCTGGCGTGGCTGATGGCCTCAATTGTCTGAGGCATGATGCCGTCGTCAGCAGCGACAACTAAAACAACAATGTCGGTGACCTGTGCGCCACGAGCGCGCATTTTGGTGAACGCGGCGTGACCGGGTGTGTCGATAAAGGTAATGAAATGACCATCTCGCTCGACCTGGTATGCGCCGATGTGTTGTGTGATTCCGCCTGCTTCTCCGGCGACAACGTTGGCTGAGCGAACTCTGTCAAGAAGTGTTGTCTTGCCGTGGTCAACGTGGCCCATCACAGTGATGACGGGTGGACGCGATTGTTGTGCTTCTTCGTCGTCGTCATCGCTGTCGTCAAAGAGCGCCTGTAGCTCCATTTCTTCTTGTTGACCTGGATCAACGAGCAAAATTTCAGCACCGATCTCAAGAGCGAACAGTTCCATTTGTTCATCAGACAAGGTCATGGTTGCTGTCACCATTTCGCCGTGTTCAAGTAAAAATCGAACAACGTCGGCTGCAGCGCGATTGAGTTTTGGTGCAAACTCATGTGCTGACACGCCTCGCTCAATCAGGATGGTTCCCTGCGGAACAGGTGCGTTGCTCGCTGTGTATGACGTGGCCGAAGGCTGAAGATCTTCAAACTCGGCGCGACGACGTGCACGAGATTTTTTGCGTGGGGCGCGACGCTGTCCACTTGGACGCGGACCGCTGCCACCAGGACCACCAGGACCACCAGGTCCACGCCCGGGTCCGCCAGGTCCAGCACCTGCACCACCAGGACCACGACCGGGTCCACCAGGGCGAGCGCCGCCAGGACCACCAGGTCCACCAGGCCCGCGACTAGGTCCGCCAGGACGAGCACCGGTAGGAGCTCCAGCACCAGCAGGGCCACGACTAGGTCCGCCAGGA
>CANLAH010000167.1 GCA_947488685.1 Acidimicrobiaceae bacterium
ACAACAACCGAATCTGATATTGATACTGCAATCAGTTCTGTTGATCAGGCCGTCACACGTCTACAGCAGTCCACTAAACGTAAAGTGACAGCACAATGAAAGTGCTTGTGGCAATGTCTGGTGGCGTCGATTCATCTGTGGCTGCGTTGATCTTGCGCGAACAAGGACACGAAGTCGTTGGCGTCACAATGCGCTTATGGGGCGGCGAAAGTGACACAGGATGTTGTTCTGTGAGCGATGTTGATGACGCTCGCCGTGTGGCACAACAATTAGACATCGACCATCTTGTTTTTAACTTCTCCGAAGAATTCAACGAGCATGTTGTGGCACCGTATGTGCAGGCACATGTGGACGGAATCACTCCAAATCCGTGTATTGAGTGCAATCGTCATCTGAAATTTGATCGACTGATTGAACGGGGGCATGCATTGGGCTTTGACGCAGTAGCCACAGGGCATCATGCAAGAATTGAGCCATCACCGCAGGGCGATCTGCGTGTTGTGCGAGGGGAAGATCCTAAAAAAGATCAAAGTTATGTAGTGCACATGCTGGCAGGCGATGACTTGGCATACACCCTGTTTCCGGTGGGCCAAATGAACAAGTCAGAGGTGCGTGAGATCGCACAACGACATGGATTACGAACTGCCACAAAACCTGATAGCCAAGATGTATGTTTCATTGGCAGCACCACTGGCCGAGAGGGATTTCTCGGATCCAGAATCGCGTTTCGAACTGCTGAGGTCGTTGACATTGATGGCACTGCCGCAGGACAAGTTGAGGCTGTAGAACTTGTGACGGTCGGACAACGCCGCGGGCTGAACTTAGGTGGCGGTCCAACACGCTACGTGGTGGACGTTGACGTCAATAACCAAAAAGTTGTCGTTGGCTCAGAACAAGATCTTTATGTTGACTCAATAACGCTCAATAGGTTGTCATGGCCACACCAAAAAGATGCTGACGCTTCGTCCGTAACAATTTTGGTGCAGGGAAGTGCCCATGGAGCACGTCATGAAGGCACGTTGACCGTGGTCGACAAACACACGGCCCGGGTTGACTGGAAAATTTCGCAGAAAAGAATTGCGCCGGGACAAACAGTGGTGTTCTATGACATCTCTGATAAGTATGTTCTTGGTGGTGGCGTTGTCACTCGCTAATTGATCCCGACATACGATTCAGAATGTGTTGTCGTGCTTGCGCGATATCTAGTGGTGCAATTGCAAAAGAATGTACATGAAGTGCTTCTGCGCTGTGTAAAAATTTCATCGTCATCGTAGAAATTACAACTTTTTCAGACTCGCTTAAAGCAATGACAAGCCGTGAGCCAAATACACCCCCCGTGAGGTCTGCCTCGTCAGAGGGCGCATCACGAAGATTGACTTGTGAAATATTTGAGGACGTCAGCATCATTGTCTCTGCGAGAACTAAATGATCATGAACGACGATTCCAGATGGCACAATAACCAGCCAACGCCGCGATAGGCGATGCATGCGTGATGGCACCACACACAAAAGACCAAGAGCGATCGCAGTGATGCAAGCGCCAAGTATCCATTGTTTAGCAGCGAGTAAAAGTGGTCCAGCCATCAATGATGAGGCCAGTAATACCCATGTCACAATGGCGGGTGCAAGATACGGAACTGGAGTGCGTAATGCAAGACGCGTCTCGTTGCCATATGCACCACCCTGCACCATTGCGTTAGTGATGCTTGGTTGCAAGAGCACAAATTGGCAAAGAGTTGTGCTGAGTAATGCAACAAGACACAACAGTGGTGAGTTGTTGTCACGTAATGAATGGGGGAGCGCAACGATGGCGCCGACAAACATCATCGGAGCGATGAGCCGAATGGCAGTTAGTCCGACGGGCACAACGGCAAAAAGACTGACTGCTCCGATGGCCCAAATTAACCAGCCGGTGATTTCTAGTACCACATTGACAGGGGAGGAATGCCATGCCAGAAGGTCCCATGGCGCAGCAATCGCAACAAGTAGCCAGAGACCACGAAGAATCCACAATGTATTGAGCGCGCGCGTCCGCATCACTACATACTTCTCTGTCGGGGTGGTGATTCCACGGTTCGTTGAGGCACCGGAGTATTTGCTAGTGAATAAGAAGGATTTCGCACTATTGAGATAGCCCAAGTGTAAAGGAGGCAGTGTTGATCCCAAATCAATTACCCACATTGCGTCCTGGACAATCAATGGGAGTCGGAAGCTTGCCTCATCGGGATGCAATCGTCGCTGCTGAGTTCGCATGGAGCGCTACAACTATTCCAACGATGCCCACGTTGCCTCGGCGGTCGCCTGCCGAAGCCATGATTGCTCAAGCACTTGTTGGTATTGAAGGTGTGACGGTTGGCCAGTACGGCGGAATCAATGTCGATGTTGCAGCGCTCAAGAAAGATTCTGCAATTGTCACGGACATAACTGATGATGCGTTTGTGGGCTATCGGGCATTTCTTGATGCAGCCGGAGCACGTCGCGACACGCAGTGGGTGAAATGGCAGTTTGTCGGACCCGTCACACTTGGGATGACACTCGTACGAACCGGAGTTCCCGCAATCGTTGCCTTTGATCTGGCATTGCGTGCGGTACGTTCACATATTCAGGCACTCGAAAAAATTGTGTCAGCATCATTACCCATGAGCACACAAATCATCATGGTGGACGAGCCGTTACTTACTGAGGCATTGGCGGGCGAGAGCGATCTCTCGCCTGATGCAATCGTTGACTTGGTATCAGGAGCGTTAGCGGCTATCTCGTCACAAAATCTGAATGGAATCCATTGTTGTGCAGATACCGAATGGAATGCAATGTTTTCGATGGGTGCAGCCATATTGTCGATTCCAGCTCCAACTGGTCACGCAATCAGTGCGATAGAGGCCGTCGCAAGTCGCATCTCTGAGTATCTTGAGTTAGGTGGCGTGATTGCGTGGGGTGTCTTGCGAACGGACGGGCCGATTCCGACTGCCGCGGATAGAGCCTGGAAATCATTGACCGATATGTGGTGCTCGTTGGTGCGAAAGGGCGTCGATCCAGTCTTGCTGCGACGCAACAGCATCGTGACTCCGGTATGCGGTCTTGGAATGCACACGGATGATCTTGCAACTCAGGTGATGGCGCTCGTTGATGAGATTTCTCTGAAAGTACAAGAACAGTCCACTGCCTCGCGGTTGACGCTTGGCTCTTGAATACACATATTGTGTCAAGGGTTGTCATACAGCCAATGAGTAGTTTGTAGGGGATGGCAAGCAGACCAAAACCTTTGACGGCGCCTTCTCCTGAGCAAATTCAGCGATACGGCGAATTGTGTCAACTCATCGCGCGTCATAACGACCTGTATCACGTCAGTGATTCACCCGAAATCAGCGACGCCGATTTCGATACTCTTGTGCGAGAGCTTCGTGCGCTTGAGGCAGAGTTTTCTCAACTCAACGACAGCACATCGCCTACAAAATCAATAGGTCCTGTCGCACACACAACATTTGATCCAGTCAAGCATCGTGTGCCAATGACGAGTCTTGACAACGCAATGGACCTCGCTGAGTTGCAGGCCTGGGGTGATCGCGTCACCAAAATCTTGGGGGATGTCCCGGTGCAATATGTCTGTGAACTAAAAATTGATGGTCTTGCAATGAGTATTCGATACGAACAAGGCGTTCTTGTGCAGGCCGCGACTCGCGGTGATGGACAAGTCGGAGAAGACGTCACGGCAAATGTGGCAACTATTTCGTCCGTGCCACACACCATCAGTGGTCAATTATTGACGCCT
>CANLAH010000168.1 GCA_947488685.1 Acidimicrobiaceae bacterium
AGGTGTTACGCCTGTGCGCTCCTTGATGCCCGCTTCGTCGTAAATGGCGTATTCGCTTACTCCCCTTTTGTTATACAGCACTCGAATATGTGGGTCAGCGACAAGTTGATAGCTGTCTCGATCGCCAGTGACGATCAGAATATCTTCTTTGTTTTGAGCAATCGTGGTGGCAAGTGTTGCGAGGAGATCGTCTCCTTCAAAGCCTGCTTTTTCGATCCATGTCACTCCAAGTACATCCAGGAGTTCTCGAATGAGCGCGAGTTGCTGTCGCAATATGTCTGGTGATGCCGCTCGTTGGGCTTTGTATTCCGGAATTGCGAGATGTCGAAATGTGGGTTCGGGTCGATCAAATACAACGATCACTCGATCAGGTGAGTGTTCTTTGAGCAATGTCAACAACATCGTGGTGAAGCCATAAATTGCATTAGTGACTTGGCCACTTGCATTTGTCATGTCTTCGGGTAGTGCAAAAAACGCACGATACGCCAACGAGTTGCCATCGAGGGCCATCGTCAACATGTTTTACGACGCAGTCTTCACGGATGAAGTTCGCCAGCCACCACTTGACCTGCAACGGTATGCATTGTGAGGCGTAGATTCATGGCAGAACGCTGGAGGAACCCAAAAGAATCTGCTTCAGAGAGTTTGTACTTATCCATTAAGACTCCCTTGGCTCGATCAAGAGTTTTGCGAATCTCTAGTTGTTCTCCGAGAGCGTCTATTTCGCCATTCAGCGACTGCATTTCGCGAAACCGTCCGATTGCAACTTCGATTGCTGGAATCAAATCACTCTTTTGAAAAGGCTTGACTAAGTATGCAAGCGCTCCGGCATCGCGAGCCTCTTCAATGACTTCGCGTTGACTGAATGCAGTCAAAATTAAAATGCCGCAAACTTTTTCGGCCGAGATAATGCGAGCTGCTGCTAATCCATCCATCCCCGGCATCTTGATATCGAGGATCACAAGATCTGGGCGCAGTTCTCGCACGAGTTCGACAGCTTTGTCTCCGCGACCTGTCTCGCCAACAACGTCGTAACCCTCTTCTTCGAGAGTCTCTTTGAGGTCAAGACGAATGATGGCTTCGTCTTCTGCGATTACTACTCGTATTGTCACTCAGTTGTATCTTTCATTTGGTCGAGCAGGCGATCGATCGTGATTTCTAGCTCGGTAACTACGGCTACGAGTCTGCCACGATGGACAACCATCACATCAACATGTGCTTGAGCATCTCGATGTTCAAAACCGGCGGCGGGGGTCTCTGAGACAAGCGCTCGAACGGCTAGGTCGTCGGCATCATCGACAAGCGCGGCAAGTTGATCTTGGACGACGAGCAGCTCAAGACGTGCCTCGCGGAGTTTGTCGCTCGTCTGGCGCAGTTTGCGCTCGAGAAGTCGCTGACCCATGGGGGAAAGTGTATTGATCACCTGGTGCCCGAGGTGGGAGTCGAACCCACACGTCCTTACGAACAACGGATTTTGAGTCCGTCGCGTCTGCCATTCCGCCACTCGGGCCAGGACGAAAGAGCGTATCGGATGGGCTGGCGTACCGCTGAGTTACCCCTTGCTTCTTGCTAATCCGTCTATGGTTATGAGGTCGGCTGAACTCACGCCCCCCAGATTTCGGAGATTCCATAGAACATGCTCGCTTTTACGTTTCCGGGTCAGGGCTCACAGAGGCCCGGCATGGGCAGGCCATGGGCCAACCATGAGAGCTGGGAAATTGTGCTTGAGGCGTCTGAAATTATCAGTCGAGATATTGCACATCTCTTGCTTGATGCTGATGCAGAAGAATTGAAAGACACGCGCAATGCGCAACTCACCACCTTTGTTTCGAGCCTGATGGTTCTTGATGCAGTTGAGCGCCTTGGTATTGAGCCAAGTTTTTGTGCTGGACACAGTCTTGGGGAATACACCGCACTCACCGCTACCGGTGCACTTGGACTTTTAGAAGGAGTTGCTCTTGTTGCCACGCGGGCCGATGCCATGCACGAGGCAGGCTTGGCATCTCCGGGCACGATGTCGGCAATTCTTGGTCTTGATGATGATCAAGTTGAAGTTGCTTGTCGACGCGCTGACAGTGATGTGTGGGTTGCTAATTTCAATGCACCTGGCCAAGTTGTTATCGCTGGTTCAGTTGCCGGAGTCAGTGCGGCCGGAGTGATTGCAAAAGAGCTCGGTGCAAAACGCGTAATGTCGCTTCCGGTGTCTGGCGCATTTCACACACCTTTTATGGCCAGCGCACGAGACAGACTGCGCGAGGCTATTTCTCTTGCAGCGCCGCGAGATACCGAAGTTCCAATCATCTCTAACGTAGATGCACTTGCCCACGACATTGGTTCGGATTGGAGTTCGCTGTTGTCAGCACAACTTTCGAGTCCCGTGCGATGGAAACATTGTTTGCTCACAATGGCCGAGCTCGGAGTCACTGGCTTTGTTGAACTCGGACCAGGTGGAGTGCTCACCGGAATGGCCAAGCGCACGGTTGACTCTGCACGCACGATCAGCGTGTCAACGCCAGAAGAACTTGACAACCTCATTGATTGGGTTGATGCCGAGTCACCATCGGCGCCTCCCCATATTGAGGGTGAGCATCTTTTTGCAGTTGAGCGACTCATAGTGAGTCCGGCCGCCGGACTATTCACGCCGTTAAAAATCCCCGCGCACTCCCCGATCTTGGTAGGTCAAGTGATTGGACATGTTGGCGAACACGAAGTTCGTTCGGCTTTCGACGGTCTACTGCAGGCCTATATTGCTGTCGATGGCGAGCGCGTCACGTCGCGGCAACCAATTGCATGGCTCAGAACGCAAACGTCATGAAACGGAGTCGATAATGCCAATCATTCCCGCAGGCGTGCGAGGTGCGCGCATCACCGGTTGGGGTTCTGCGCTCGGAAACAAAGTCGTCACCAATAATGATCTCGCCGCCACAATGGAAACGAATGACGAATGGATCAGGGAGCGAACTGGCATTCATCAGCGCAGTATTGGTGGCACAACTGCTGAATTAAGCATTGCAAGTGGACGCGCCGCCCTTGAGATGTCCGGTGTCGACCCAGCATCAATCGATGTGTTGGTGTTAGCCACTACCACTCCTGACAGAACAGTGCCTGCGACGTCTGCGAACGTACAAAATGCTCTCGGACTTCGGTGTGGTGCATTTGATGTCAATGCTGCATGTTCTGGATTTGTGTATGCGCTCGTCACTGCTCATGGATTGTTGGCGATGGGTGCGCAGCGAGCACTTGTTATTGGCACCGACACACTGTCTCGCATTGTTGATTGGACCGACCGCAATACGGCGATTCTGTTTGCAGATGGATCTGGTGCAGCCGTGCTTGAGACAACATCAGGACCTGGTCAATTAGTGAGCTGGGATCTTGATGCTGACGGAAGTCTTGAAAGTCTGCTCTTCGCCGAACTCGGAGAGAATGTTCAGATGAACGGCAAGGAAGTGTTTCGTCGGGCAGTTCGCATCATGGTTGACTCGGCCACCAAGACAATGCAACACGCCGGAGTCACTGCAGACCAGATAACGCTCATTGTTCCGCATCAGGCCAACATTCGTATCATCACCGCTGCATGTGAGCGATTAGGAGTGCCAATGGACCGTGCTGCAATGACAATCGAATATACGGGCAATACGTCATCGGCATCAATACCATTGGCTTTGTTTCATGCCGCTGACGCAGGTCGCCTGAAGCAAGATGACCTTGTGTTGCTTGTCGGATTTGGCGCTGGCATGACAGCAGCAAGCGCATTACTGAGATG
>CANLAH010000169.1 GCA_947488685.1 Acidimicrobiaceae bacterium
GAAGTTGGCAAACTTTGATTTGTCGATACCTGCTTGCCGCAGAATTTCAACTGGACCAATCAAACTGACGAGCGCCACATCTTTTTGCAGGCTAACAAGATCGTTCATGAGCGGCGGAATTACTTTGCGTATTGCTTGAGGCAACACGACAAATCTGAGTGATTGCATGTTCGAAAGACCCAAGGAGCGAGCGGCTGCTCGTTGGCTCTCGTGCACGCCATCAATGCCAGCGCGAAACACCTCTGCGACATAGGCGGCATAGGTCAAAACCAGGGCCACTGATCCCCACAACAATGGGCTATTCCATGGCCGATCCATGCCAAGGCCAGGCACGCCAAACCCAATCAAGTAGATCCACAGCAAAACAGGAACACCACGCATGATGTCGGTATACGCAATGGCAAATGCACGAAGGGGAAAGAGTGCTGGCGATCTGCTGTTGCGAGTGATTGCGACAAGTAACGCCAGCACAACAATGAACGGAACAGACCATGCAAAGATTTTTATGTCGAGCACAAAAGCATGAAGCAGTCGAGGGAAGGAGTCTCTAAATCGCTCGGCGTTGAAAAATGATTGCCGAACTCGGTCCCATCGGGGCATCTTTGGTATCAAGACAACGACAAGCAAGACAATTAAAGACGTACTTGCCGCAGCAATCAGCGTTGATTTGCGACGTTGCGCGCGTTCAAATAGTTGTCGGCGGGAGAGTGGTTCTACGGTCATCGCATCGCCACTTGGTGCTGCGATTTTTAGAGGCTAATGACTGGTGCGCCGGTCTTGTCGCTCAACCACGTTGCTTCGATTTTGGCAAGTGTTCCGTTATCTTTCAGGGTTGCCAAAGCGGTGTTGATACAAGCCACTAGCGGATTCTCAAGGTCGAAGACCAGTCCGAATTGTTCTGGTGTCGCATTTGCATCAGCAGGGAACTGACCAATGACGACAGCCCCTTCGATTTCAGCAGCAGCGATGTAAAACGCTGTTGGCAGGTCAACAACAATCGCATCAATCTGCTTTGCTTCAAGTGCTGCTTTTGCTCCAGCATTATCGTCGTAGACAAATGGCTCTGCATCAGGCTTAATGACATCAGTAATAAAGCCAAGACTTGTTGTTCCGGTTTGTGCTCCGAATTTGAGTCCTTTGAGATCTGCAACGGACTTTGCACCAGCAGCAGATGAATCAGCAAATCCGACAATCGCTTGATTGGTCGTGTAGTAGGCATCGCTAAAGCTCACAGTTTTTTTGCGCTCTTCGGTGATGGAGTATTGCTGCAAGTTGAAGTCAAAGTTCTTTTTTCCTGGTTGCACTGCTTCATCGAAACTTGTGCGTACCCACGAGACGTGCTCGTTATCAAACCCAAGTTCTGTCGCAACTGCGTATGCCACGGCTGCTTCGAACCCTTCGCCTTTTTCTGGAGCATCTCCAACTACCCATGGCTCAAAGGCAGGTGTGCCCGTTCCGATTGTCAAGGTTGCAGCGGTAAGTGTCTTGTCTGTGGTGCAGTCATTGCCAGTACCACCGGCAAGTTTTGCTGCATCACCAGCAGCTGTTGTGTCAGAACTCGAATCAGAGCTTCCACAGGCGGTAAGGCCCAATGAACTAACAACGGCAAGAGTAATCAAAAAACGACGCATAAGGGCCTTTCAGGAGATGAACAGGTCAAACCCTAGCAAAAGAGCTGGAATGCCCATTACTCCGTCGTCCTGGAGTAGGTCCAGATATTGACAGTGAGACAAAAGAGGCGTTAGTGTCTCAGTGTGGCAGAGTTCAGCGAATACCGCAGTCCAGCGCATCTCAGTGTTCTTGATGCTGCACGGGCATGTGTGGACTCGTCTGGTTTTGCAAATGTCACGATGGATGACATTTGCGAGGCCGCCATTGCATCTCGGGCCACGGTGTATCGGTTGTTTCCGGGCGGACGTGACGTTTTATTGGAAGCCTTGCGCGAACGCAGTCTCGAGGAGTTCTTCACACTCTTGCGAGCACACATTGAGGATGCAGATTCGCTTGAAGATCTCTTGGTGCGCAGCATCGTTGTCGCAACTTCTGAACTTCAACATGACGAGCACCTAGCCGCACTCATGGCGACGGCTCCGGGTGAAGCGCTTGGTGACCTCACAGTGAGCGGAGTACCGCGCATTATTCGTATCGCGACCGCATTTATCACGCCACTAGCCGAAAGATTCATCACGGCGCAAGAGGCTGCAGAAATTGTCGAGATTATGAGCCGTCTTGTCATCTCGTATTTCTTAGCACCCTCTCAGACCGTTGATTTCTCGAACGAAGACAGCACTCGTCGATTTGTGCAGGCATATTTCAACACTTCTACTCATTCAATTCTCTAAAAAAGACAACAAAAAGACAAAAAAGGACACACATGACTGTTATCGATAACACAAACCAAGATCTCATCGGTCGCAACGAAGTCAATGACATCGAAGCGATTCTCGCCATCACAAATACCGACAGAGATGCCACGGAGCACCTTGTGCCACACACGCACGACACGGTGTTTACGTGGGACTACTCACTGACTCGACCACCATTGCGCAAGCTGTACGAAAAAGCCAAGACCAGTCAATGGAACGGCTCAACAGACCTTCCGTGGGAGACCGAAGTTGACGTCGAAAGAACCATCGCCCAAGATCAAGCAACGCTTGGTGCAGGGTTTGATATTTCGTTGTTCTCTGAGTCTTCGCTGAGTAAGTGGAGCGATAAAGAATGGCTCAACTTCGGAATCGAAGGTCGACGCTGGCAGCTATCACAGTTCCTGCACGGAGAGCAAGGTGCACTCGTGTGTACGGCAAAAATTGTAGAAACAGTTCCGTGGTATGACGCCAAACTTTATGCAAGTACTCAAGTGGTGGACGAAGCGCGACACGTCGAAGTATTTGCTCGATACCTTGACGAAAAACTCGGCGGCGGATATCAAGTAAACGCCCACCTTGGTCTTTTGCTTGACGACATCATCACCGATAGCCGTTGGGACATGACATACCTGGGAATGCAGATCATGGTGGAAGGGCTTGCTCTTGCCGCTTTTGGCTTTTTGCACCAAACCACTCAGGAGCCATTGCTCAAGAAATTGTTGCGATACGTCATGAGCGACGAGGCGCGTCACGTTGCTTTTGGTGTGCTGAGCCTTCAAGAGGTGTACGCCCAGATGACCGACGTCGAGATCAAAGAGCGTCAAGAGTTTGCGTTTGAGGCAAGCGTTCGTATGCGTGACCGTTTCTTGCAACAAGAAGTCTGGGATCGCCTCGGAGTGAACACAAAGGAAATCGCTCCGATCTTGTTGCAGGACCCGACCCGCACAATTTTTCAGCAGATGCTGTTTGCCAAGATTGTGCCGAACTGTAAAAAGTTGGGGCTCCTGGATCGCAACGACAAGTGGCTTCGTCATCGCTTTGAAGACTTGGGTGTGATTCAATTCGAGGACTGGGAAGATACTGGCGAAGAGTACCTGGCCTTTGAATTAGGCAAAGACATCTGAATCGGCCAAAGACATCTCCATTCCTTGTTGACCACTGCTAGTCACTACGCTGAGAGGCGATATGGCGAAGCAATCAACTCCACAGTTCCTTGTTCATCATGCCCTTCGCATTAAGGGCTTTGCGACGACAGAAACGCTGTGTGAGATCTCCACTCTTGATTTGGGCACGGTGCAATCCAATCTTGAGCATCTTCAATCGCATGAGTTGGCGCTATTTCGTGAGGCGCGATCTCTTTGGCAACTCACTCCTGCCGGAAAGCAGGCGCATCGCGAGGC
>CANLAH010000170.1 GCA_947488685.1 Acidimicrobiaceae bacterium
AAGCAGTCGCCTTCTCCGGCGCGAATAGCATGTGCTGCCATTCGAATCGTCTGCAAGCTTGACGAGCAGTAGCGGTTCACCGTGACGCCCGGAACATTGTCAAGGCCGGCCAGCAGTGCTGCCATTCGTGCCACGTTAAAGCCTGCTTCTCCGGCGGGTTGACCAACACCCATCATTAGGTCTTCAACATCAGACGCTTGTACTTGGGGAACTTTGGCCATGAGCGCACGAATAATTTGTGCTGACATGTCGTCAGGGCGCATGTCCTTGAGCGAACCTTTGTTAGCGCGACCTATCGGGCTGCGGGCTGTGGCGACAATGACTGCTTCGGGCATAGTGTTCTCTCTCGTAAATGGTTCCAGACTTTGGAACAGGGCTCAACGATACTCACTTGCGACCCGCATCACTGCGTTGGGACTAGCCCACCTACTCGTCAATGGCGTTCTCGCCTCGAGCCTGGGCTGCATTCAAGACACGATTGAGTTCTTCCAACTGCATTTCATCACGGATTCCAAGCAAAGCCGCATAGAACCTCAGTCCCTGAATAGAGCCCTCCACTCGCACCGGAATGCGTTCGCCGAGGTCGGCGCCATACTCATTGGGGATGTCCACTTTGCGTACACCAGCGTCCTGGAGGTCTGCCTCAGTTGCTGGCAGTTCTGCTCCATACGTGATGTACAAATCTGCATCAACAAAAAAGGTGAACTCTGCCATCACCCAAAACTAGGACCAATAGTGCCTCCGTGCGTCACGGAGCAATACAGTTCATGTCATGGAATTACCACACATATCGCTCGACGAGATCAATTTATCGAGCCAAGAGTTTTGGACAGCCGACCGCGATTTTCGCGAAGGTGCATTTAAAACTTTGCGCGACGAATCACCATTTCAGTTCTTTGAGGAGATCCTGATCGAAGGCTCCCCTTTCCCGCAAGGCCCCGGATACCGCGCCCTCACTCGCCATCAAGATATTTGGCATGTCAGTCGTAATCCAGAAATATTCTGCAGCGGCAAGGGTTCCAGCATTGGTGACCTTCCCGTCGAGTTGAATGAATTTTTTGGATCGATGATCAACATGGATGACCCAAAGCATTTTCGCCTCCGCTCTATTGTGTCTCGCGGATTCACTCCAAAAGAAATCACCCGCGTCGAGGACCAAGTACGAATTCGTGCAGCCAAGGTTGTCGATCGCCTGCTAGAAGAATTCCCGTCCGGGTCTTGTGATTTCGTTGAAGAAGTTGCCGCCATGCTTCCATTGCAAATCATTTGCGACATGATGGGAATTCCAGAAGAAGATCACAAGCAGATTTTTCAATGGACCAACATCATTCTGGGAGTTGGAGATCCCGAATTCGGAAGCTCCATCGATGATCTCATCTCATGCGGAATGCAGATCTTTCAATACGCCCAAACGCTTGGCGAAGATCGTCTGGCTCACCCCAAGGACGACATGACATCGGCGATGATGCACGCCGAGGTTGACGGAGAACGCCTCACGCCTCAAGAGTTCGGGTCATTTTTTATTCTGCTGGTAGTTGCAGGTAATGAGACAACCAGAAACGCAATCAGTCACGGAATGAAACTACTGACTGATCATCCAGACCAACGCGCCATCTGGTTTGACAACTACGACCAGCACTCAAAAACTGCCGTCGAAGAAATCGTTCGAGTCGCCACACCTGTCATACATTTTCGTCGCACAGCCACGCAAGACACCGAAATCAATGGTCAACCGATCAAAGAAAATGAAAAAGTAGTGATGTGGTACTCCTCTGGCAATCGTGACGAACGAGCCTTTGAGAATCCGTTTTCTTTTGACGTCACTCGTCAACCATCTCCTGTGCAAATCGGCTTCGGAGCTGGCGGGCCACATTTTTGTTTAGGTGCAAACCTCGCCAGACGCGAGATCATGGTGATGTTTGATGAACTACGTCGTCGACTACCCACGATGCACATCACGGGCGAACCCGCCTACCTGCAAAGTGCTTTTATCAACGGCATAAAACGCATGCAGTGTGCGTGGTAACCGCAACCCTGCTTTTCCTACAAGGAAATCATCTGTAGATCAACAACAAGTGCCGCATGGTCACTGGGTTGTACGCCATCAACTGCTTCACAGCCTGCTAGCCATGCCCGAACTGGGTTGCCCATCGGCTTTGGTCGCGGCCACGATACGAATACGTAGTCAAGTCGTCGATTGGGCCATGTTGTCTCTGCGATGTATGGATTATCACGGCGCCAAGTAAAACCGTCTCCTTCGCCTGCAACTTCCCATGCATCAGTAAACACGAGACCCGCGATTGCAGGTTCTTTTCGTCCTGTCAACATGCGGATTTCATCGCTATCGGGAACAGCATTGAAATCTCCAGCCATCAACACGGGTGATTCGTTTTCGGGATCTCTACGCAACGAGTCAACAATTGAACAGAGTGCCTCACATTGTCCGAGCCGCGTTGCCGACGCATCAAATTTGTGATCAAGGTGCGTGCTGACTACCCACCAACGACCATAGGGCGTATCAATTTCAGCCGTTATCGCACGACGATGTCCCGGAAGTCCATCTACTTGTGGCAATCGATGTTCTTGCGACGAGATCAACGGCCAACGACTCAAAATTGCATTTCCAAAACTAATGCCGTCATACCAAGGTCCTTCTGTGTGCACCACATAGAGTCCGAGTTCTTCTGCAATCCAGGCTGCTTGGTTCAGCCCTCCTTCTTGTTCGAATACTTCTTGCAAACACACAATGTCTGGCTGCTCTTGACGAATTGTTGCCAAGATCGCGCCTTGACGTTCGCGCCATGGCCCAAATTGCCACCACAGGTTCCATGTCATCAATCGCGCTTCCATCACTGCGTACCGTATCCGCTCGCGCCGGTCCCGTGGTGGTGCCTAATGAACACTGTCAAGAAACTCCGTCAGCAATAGGCCAATTCGGGCTGGTTGCTCAGGCAACATTGCATGCCCAGCACCTTCAAGACGCGCCAAAGTAGCGACATCTTGATGAGCATCAATGTAGATCTCAGAGTTGCGAGGGACCGCCAGCACATCTTGCATTGCTTGAACTACCAAGACCCGCGAGGCAACAGCATCCCACCACTCATGTCGTGGAGTGGCTTCGAGTGCTCGTCGCCGTCGCTGATACGCAGCAACTTGAGCGTTCCAGCCAGTCAACCACACGGTTGCATCATTGCCGGGTGCGAAAAATGCGCGAGAGACATGTGCAAGCAGGTCTTCAGTGCTGACAGTTGGATCAAAGCAGGCAGTTAAGGATTCAGCAATAGATTTTTCAATCTCGATATAACCACCGCATGCCAGAAGGGTGAGCGAGGCCACACGCGAAGAAAAATCAGCAGTCACCATTCGTGCGAGCCGATTACCAAATGCATGCCCCACCAAATGAAACTCATCAATGCCCTGGTCTGAGGCCTTTTGTACAACATCAGCAGCCAGGTCGTGCAATGTAGGCGCGCCGACAAAACTCTCTGTCGGATCTATCGCAAGTGCCTCGTATCCGTGCATTGCGAGCACACCACACAGATCATCAAAGTCTGAAGCAGGCCGACCAAGCGACGGCAACAAGACAACATTCATGCAGCTCATGGCAACCTAAGTGTTTCTTTTCAGCCCACCACAGGCATTTGCTGTTTTTATCAAAGTCTCAATTTGTGACTTCCGGCTTCCGGTTGCACGCAT
>CANLAH010000171.1 GCA_947488685.1 Acidimicrobiaceae bacterium
GCTCTACGGTACAGCCAGATGACCTAGTTCTCCAATGAGATCGCCATGGAACTACCGTAATAATCATGACAATTTATGCATACGGCGACCGTGTACCTGTAATCCACGAAACTGCTTTTGTACATCCCGATGCGGTGATCATCGGCTCTGTCACAATCGGTGCTGAATCAACCATCTGGCCTGGTGCTGTTTTACGCGGCGATGATGGAGAAATTATTATTGGAGCACGCACGAGCATCCAGGACAACACTGTGATCCACACCATGCCAAATCAACCAACAATTGTTGGCGACGATTGCGTTATCGGACATATTGTTCATCTTGAGTCGTGCACCATTGCCAACTCAGCCCAAGTCTCGTCGGGAGCAATTGTTTTGCACCGAGCAGTTGTCGGCACTGGCGCAATTGTTGCTGCAAACTCGGTGGTTCTCAATGACACCATTGTTCCTCCTGGAGCACTCGCAGTTGGAAGTCCGGCGACCATCAAAGAAGGACGTGCCCGATCTATCGAGATCGAAATGGGTGCGCTCATCTATGTCGAGAAGGGCAAGAAATTTCGCACTGACCTGCGCAAGATCTCGGACTGATATTTAGGCAAGTATTTGCAATAGCGGCGAGACATCCAGTGATTCAAGCATCGGCAGATACAGTCGCACCGCATCCTTGCGAAATCTTGTACTTAAATCTGAGCGAAAAAACTTTGCACCTTCTCGAATGACGTAATTGAGTATGAAGAACTGATAGGCGCTTGGCAAGAATTCAATTTCAGCCCGTGAAAGTGGGTAAACCGAATGGTAAGCCTGCAAAAATTTAACGAAGCGCGGCTCGACCAACGTGTGAGGGGAGTACGAGAATTGAGTCTTGTCACCGGTGTGTGATGCGGCGCGTGAAAGAAAATAGAAATCAAGCATTCGTGTGTCAATACGAAACCAGTCATAATCCCAACGAGTAAACAAGCGTTTCGCCAAATTTGCGTCTTCAGTAATAGAAAAATTACCAAGATTCCAATCGACCAGAATTGGAATCTTTGTCCATTCATCAAAATGGATATTTTCTAGGTTTGTCAAGAAATTGTGTGTTGATGTGCGCAAGTACGAAATGTCGCTCTCACGTAAATCAAAATTGCGAGGGGCAAATTCACTTGAAAGTTGGTCCAGTAGATGAATCGCATCACCCTTGACCGAATTGGATGTAGACGGCAGATCAAGCGCTGCCTCTGCACATGCCTTGTGGAATCCGGCGATCTCACGAGCCAGAAAAACAATGTCATCGGTGCTGATGATGCGTGGCAACTGTGTGCCGCGCTCAACATCGTTGTAAAACGCCGCCCAGCACGAACCGTCGTACCACGTATAGGCACGACCATCACGGGGTAAGACTTGTGCGAGAAAACCAGACCATCGTGAGTTGCTAAGCGACTGCACCAGCTTGAACAGTCGATCGTGATCTTCTGCAAACAAGAAGTACGAGCCATACGACGAAACCTTGCCGACAACATGTGAGCCATCGTCTAGGTGCAGTCGAAATACATGATTGGTTGAGACGTGTGCACTGACTTCAACTATCTCAACTATTGAACGGTTGTCTCCGTAATCGGTCCAAGCAAGACGAACAATGCGTTCAGCGTCGATCACGGCAGCAACACTGCCAAGTGAGATTTAGTGACGGGAGAGTGATCGCACGCCAATAGGTGCGATAAGTCGATAACCCGCTGCGTGTCGCTCTTCTTCGGACTCTCCACCCCAGAAACCATACTCATGGTTCTCACGCGCAAATGTTCGGCAAGTTTCAAGTACGGAGCAGTCCATGCACACTGATCGAGCCATTTCCTCACGGCGTTCGCGCGTCTGAGGGCGCTCTGCAATCGCGGGGAAGAAGATATTGGTGAGGCCTAAACAAGCGGCATTCTCCATCCACTCATCATCGCCTTGAATCCGTTGTCCAAATTCGACCGCTGCCATACAACCCCCGCAGCGAACTGTAGTGGAGAACTAACTAACTGGTCAATTAAGGCGATGTGACTTTTAGCCGAGGAGCGACTTGAGACCAGCAACGAAACGAGCGATATCGGTGTGGTCAACATCCCAAGCCGTCATCCAGCGCACCTGGTGGCTTGCAGCGTCCCAGTCCCAAAAGAACGACCAGTCCTGCAAAGCCTTGCTTACATCAGGATTGAGGACGGGGTAGATGCTGTTGACGATCGGGGAGGTTGTGAGTTGCAACGTTTCGATGCCCCGTACCTGATCAAAAAGCGATTGTGCTGCAGAGTTGCTTGCTACACCCAAATCAATAAAAAGATCGTTCTTCAGGAATGCCGAGTACTGCACAGAAATAAATCTCATTTTTGAATACAACTGGGTTGATTGCTTACGTATGTAGAGCGAGCGTCCGGCGAGAGCGGTATTAAAGAAAATCACAGCCTCACCAAACATCACACCCGTTTTCGTGCCGCCAAATGTCAAGACGTCAACGCCGGCATCAATAGTGAAAGAGCGCAAGGCTTCTCGTGTCGCTCCAAGTGCGGCAGTTGCATTGCAAATACGAGCACCGTCCATGTGCACAAGCATGTTCATTTCATGTGCTGCAGTGCACAGATCTTTCACTTCTTTTGCCGTGTAGAGCGTGCCGAGTTCGGTTGCTTGCGTGATGGAAACAACACGAGGTTGCACATGGTGTTCACTACCGAAAAGATGCGACAGCGATTGCAAGTCGCTTGGGCGAAGTTTGGCATCGACCGAGGGGATATCAATAAGTTTCGCCCCAAGGAATCGCTCGGGTGCTCCGGCTTCGTCAACTGCAATGTGTGACCATGAAGTGCACACAACTGCTTCTGCAGGCTGCAACATATTTGCAAGAGCCATCACATTGGCTCCAGTGCCACCGAATGCAAACCGAGTAACAACGTCTTTGCCGAACAGTTCTGAAAACGCGTCCTCGGCGTCGTGAGTAAAACGATCATTGCCATAGGCAAGTGCATGACCAGCATTTGCTTGTTGGAGCGCTTCCATGACTAGGGGATGAGTGCCCGAAGCGTTATCGCTTGAGAGCAAGCGACTTGGAGCCTCGAGATGCGGCGCAACTACGCGAATTGACATCCATTCAGTATGCGTTGCAATCCTCGCAATTTGCCGCGTCATGGCCTACCTTTTCGTCATGACGAAACCCAGTCGACATGAGCCTGGTAGCGATCACGTAAACGAGCTTCAACATACGCAAACCCCAGTCGCCATACCGGACGCCCTCAAATGCAGATGGTGCAGAAGTCCATTGCCGCCAAATTCGGGTGCTGGTAGGCGACGAGAGTTTTGTTCTCAGGCCTGTCGACAATGGGATTGGGTTGCCCGCCAGCGAGCCTCAGAACTCGCGCTGAGCGAAGATGAGCTGGTAATCACTCGTACCGAGCGAGACAAATTGCGGGATCAGATTTTTGTCCTGCGGTGTGCAGTTCAAGACGTGGAACAAGATCTGGATCCATCGATTGATCCAACAACGCGCGACTACAAGGCTGCGTTGTCGTGGCTGTTAGACGCAGCAAGGCCGTTAGTTCAAGATCCGAGCCAGCCATAGGCGGTATGGTCGTGTGGTTGTGGCCGTATTGGTTCGCCCATAATCATAGTTATGTAAAGTTAGGATAAGCAATGAAACA
>CANLAH010000172.1 GCA_947488685.1 Acidimicrobiaceae bacterium
CGGATTGCTTCACCCCGTTGGCCGGGTGTTAGTGGGAAGACGGAAGAAATTCTGATAACTCCTGAAGAAGTCGCCCTTTTCCGAGCGCACCAACAAGTGTTTTTTGCAATTCGCCTTTATCAAACACCAATAATGTCGGAATACTCATCACGCCAAAACGTTGCGCGATATCTCCGTGATCATCAACATTTAATTTTGCAATTGCAAGATGACCAACTTGCTCGACTGCGATATCAGCGAGTACCGGTGCAATTGCTTTGCACGGTGCGCACCATTCGGCCCAGAAATCAACCAAGATCGGAGTAGACGATGATTGCACTACCTCGTCAAATGTTGCGCTCGTGAGTGTGACAATTCCTTCGGCCATGATTGGTCCCTTTCGTTCGCTCAAACTCTACCGAGAACGCACCCGTTAGTCGTGTTCAGCCTCAAGCCAACGCTCGCAATCTATGGCAGCCATGCAGCCCGAACCAGCCGCCGTAATGGCTTGGCGATAGGTGTGATCTTGCACGTCTCCGCAGGCAAAAACACCAGGAATATCGGTGTAACTAGAGCCAGGCTTGGTGATCAGATAGCCAGAATCTTCCATGTGCAGGATTCCTTTAAAGAGGTCCGTATTTGGTCTGTGCCCAATGGCCACAAACACACCAGTGACATCGAGGGGACGAGATTCTTTCGTGATCGTGTCAATAAGTGTGGCTCCCGTGAGATGAGTTTCGCCGTGCAGCGCAGTGATTTGAGAGTTCCACACGATTTCAATTTTTTCATTAGCGATAGCACGGTCTTGCATGATGCGCGATGCGCGCAACGCATCTCGACGCACAATGAGATAAACCTTCGAAGCAAACTTTGTAAGAAAAGTTGCTTCTTCAATCGCTGAATCACCACCACCAACAACGGCAATTTCTTGATTGCGGAAAAAGAATCCGTCACAAGTCGCGCATGTTGAGAGACCATGCCCGATGAGGCTTTCTTCTTCTGGCAGTCCGAGCATGAGTGATTGGGCACCAGTGCTGACAATGATCGAATTGGCCGTGTATTCAGTATCGCGGATATATACACGAAAAGGCCGAGCACTAAAATCAACACGCGTGACTTTTTCCGTGATGAACTCGGTGCCAAAGCGTTCTGCCTGATCTCGAAAATTCGTCATGAGTTCTGGCCCCATGATGCCAGTGGGGAAACCGGGGAAGTTCTCTACTTCGGTGGTGAGCATCAGCTGGCCACCTGGTTGATCAGACGTGGACGATAATTCTCCCTCGATCACTAACGGAGCAAGAGATGCGCGAGCCGCGTAGATAGCGGCGGTCAGCCCCGCTGGGCCAGATCCAATAATTATGACGTTACGAGCAGTGCTCATGACGGGTTCCTTTCGTGTCGACGTTTCATGAGCACGATCCCTGCAATGAACAAGAGAGCACTCAAAATAAAATATGAAATCCAAACGCTTGCATCGTGGGTGACGACGGCATCAAGTGCGGATTGAAGACCACGTGTGACAGCAATACAAAACAGCACAAAAAGACTCACTGCGCCAATGCCCACAAGCGTGCCAAAAACCACGACGCGCGCAGACTTCACTAAAGGTCGCGTGGTGTGGTCACGAATAAAAACCACAATGCGGTCAATAAAGTCAACGCTTCGCTGAGCCCAATTTGGGTCTGTCAGTGGGTTTGATGGCATGGGCAAAGCCTAACGCTGAGCCCCGCAACTACGGCGTTGTGCTTGAAATGTCAAGGCTTGCAATTTCGGTGCAGTCAGCGATTCGCACAGCGAGCAATGAATTATTGGTATTCAAGAACAACGCAAGGTCAACGCCATTTACTGTGGCCGTAGAAAGATACGTGGCATTTTTCATAGTGGTAATGCATGCAGCGAGCGCTGGTGTTGGAGCAATCGTTGTGCCAACAGCAGAGTTACGTGTGATCTGCTGGCCGGGTTGATCTGAGCCGTTGCTTAACGCACGACCGGCGAGTCCTCCTCCGGCGACAAGGACCACTGACGCTGCAGCAATACTCAGCCACTGTGGCGGGCGGCGTCGCGCAGTCGCTGTGAACGCGCCAAGAGCCGCCGAAATATGTGCGTCGCGAACGGCGTCAGTAGCGCGCGGTACAGAGCGCAATGCGTCGATCACAGCACGCTCTTGGGCAAAGTCAGATGACTCTGGAGTGTCATCGATGGGAGTCGTCATGGAGAACCTTCTGTCATCATCTGGGCTAGTTGTTGTCGTCCCCGTGCAATTCGCGATTTCACAGTGCCCACGGGGATATCAAGAGTTCGTGCAATCTCTTCGTAGTCCATATCAGCGACGTGGCGCAACACAACAGGGATGCGAAAGTCTGGGTCGACCTGTTGCAGGGCGTCAGAGATCAAGAGTTGGTCATCGAGGTTGGCCATGTCGTCCATTGTGACGGATATGGCGCCCATTTTTTGGTCAGCAGGGTCCATTGGCAGGGGCCGACGACGGGTACGACGCACCTCGTCAAGTGATGCGTTGACGGCAATGCGGTACATCCAGGTCGTGATGCTCGAGCGATTATCAAAGGCGTGAATCCCTCTGGCTATTGCGATGAGCGCATTTTGCGTGGCATCATCGGCGCCGCCGCTGTCGATGACAATGCGATGACATACTGCCCGAATGGTGTCGTAGTGCCGTCGCAACAGGATGTCAAGCGCACCAGTGTCGTTCTGGTGGGCCGCAGCCACAAGAGATCTATCGTCGCGATTGATGTACCACATTAGGTCAACGTCACCAAGCACTGCGACGGCAACGAGTTACGACGCCGTGAACCCAATGTCTCGAATAACTCCTTTGAACGGGTTCGATGTACTGCACGATGGGCTCGAACCGATTTCTCGAAGCAGCAGCAAAATATAGGTTCCTGACGTTGACACATTGAACGTGGCCACGCCCTCTTGGGTGGCGTAGCCGTTCGTCACTCGCGGACCCCACCCCTTGATGCTGTCCGGAATACCGGCATCAGATGAAAAGATCTCGGCGCTCCATGGCGCGCTACCCATGTCGACTGTCATTTGCCCTGCACTCGAGCGAGATAGTTGCATCACAATTCCGACGCCACGTTTTGAACCAAAGTATTTGTCGCCGTAGCAGACCGTGGTCCAAACAGTTTGAGGATTGTTATCTGAGAGTGCACCGAGCATTGCTTCGTTCTCTGATTTGTCGTCACCGTTGGGGTCGTAACTTTTGAGAGAAACAACAGTGACGGGAGAAGTGTCAACAGGGGTAACTGCGCCTGGCGCTTCTTGCGTTTGCCCCGGGATGACAGGCGCCTTGGTATCGCGAAGCCCTCGCCATAAAAACACGACCATGACGGCGGCGATCGCCACCAAAATAATTGCTGGCGCCAAACTTCGCAGGGTTGACGAACGCCGCGGTGGCGGTAGTCCCTTGTCGACCGTGACGGTTTTCTTGGGAGTCGGGTCACGCACTGGCTCGCGACGCGATTCTTCTTTTGGAGCAATGACTTGTGTTTGTTTTTGCCCCAT
>CANLAH010000173.1 GCA_947488685.1 Acidimicrobiaceae bacterium
TTTGGAGTGAGTCTTGCCAATGCACCAAGACCCTGCAAACCCAAGAAGCCGATGCGTTCTTCGCGAGACTCTGCAAAATATCCAGATGTTGAGCACAGCACCAAGGCGCGTACCCGAGATTCGTGGCGCTTCCACATAAGTTGAGCAATTGCTCCACCCATGGAATATCCAACAGGAATAAATGTCGCGATATCGAGTTGATCTGCCAATGCCGCGACATCGTCTGCGCAATCTGATAACCGAAAAGGTTGCGTTGATCTGATTATCAATAGCCACTACGCGAAAATGTTTGGCGAGTTCGTTGTAACACGTGAACCAATTCAGGTCTGCCGTGGCGGTCCATCCGTGAAGCAACATGAGTGTCGGTGCACCGGCAGGGCCATCTAACTGGCGAATATATGTTGTGCCTCGACCAGGCAAATTAATGTGCTGCCCAGGCGGCAAGTTGGGGATCGAAGGTTCGTCGTCGAGGAGTGACATGTCGTGCTATTGAATGCTGATGATTTCAACAGCCACTGTGGCACCATTTTCGAGCGTTACTTTTATTGTGCTACCAGATTTTTGTCCCATCAATGCGCCGCCGATTGGTGATGACGGGCTCATGACTTCGACTCCGTTGACTCGTTCTTCGATATGACCAATCAGGTATGTCTCAGCATCAGACGGATCATCGCCATCAAATAACACCGTGACAGAACTCAGCCAGCCCACGACTCCGGCGACTGGCGCGGGAGCAACCTCGGACTCGTCAATGACGCCCTGAATCAGATTCTTTCGATCGTTGAGGAATCCGTATTCGTCTTTGGCGGCGTGGTAGTCGCCATTCTCTTTGAGGTCTCCCATTTCGCGGGCCCGTCCGATTTTTTGAGCGACTTCGGGCAGTTGGGTGTGCTCAAGATGTGTGATTTCAGCAATGAGGCGCTGGTATGTGGCCTCTGACAGCAGATGTTTAACCATAGGGGGAAAGACTATCGGCGGGTTCTACGATGGAATACCTATGGCACATCGTATTGCAGTCATTGGCGGAGACGGAATAGGTCCAGAAGTGACGCAGCAGGCGCTCAAAGTGGTGCGCGCCACTGGGGTGGACATCAGCACAACGGACTTTGACTTGGGGGGTGCTCGATATCTGCGTGACGGAGAAATTTTGTCCGATGAGGTGCTGCAGCAATTGCGTGGGTTTGACGCCATCTTGCTTGGTGCGGTCGGAACGCCAGAAGTTGCGCCCGGAGTCATCGAGCGAGGCCTCTTATTAAAGATGCGTTTCGAACTTGATTTATATATCAACCAACGACCGTTCATCGGCACTGCGCCGGGGCATGTCACGCCTCACGACTTCGTAGTGATCCGCGAGAACACTGAAGGACCATATGTTGGTGAAGGCGGTGTCTTGCGAAAAGGCACACAACACGAAGTCGCCACACAAGGAAGCGTGAACACACGCATGGGAGTTGAGCGCTGCGTGAGGTATGCGTTTGAATTAGCGCAGTCGCGAGAACGCAAGCATCTCACCCTCGTGCACAAAACAAATGTTCTGACCTTTGCCGGAGATCTGTGGCAACGTGCCTTCAATGCAGTAGCAACAGAGTTTCCTTCTGTCGCAACTGCGTATAACCACGTTGACGCGGCATGTATTTATTTCGTTCAAGATCCACATCGCTATGACGTGATTGTTACCGACAATTTGTTCGGCGACATCCTCACCGACCTCGGTGGGGCAGTCAGCGGCGGAATCGGACTGGCATCATCTGCCAATCTCAATCCAGCACGCACAGGTCCATCGATGTTTGAACCTGTCCATGGTTCGGCTCCAGACATTGTTGGCACCGGCAAAGCAAACCCCATCGCGGCTATCTTGTCGGCGGCTCTTATGTTGGACTTCTTGGGTGAACACTCAGCAGCCGACCAAGTGCGTGCCGCATGCTCACAACCAACGAGTGGTTCAACTACGGAAATCGCAAACACCATCACTGCGCGTATCTCAGGCAAGTAGCCTACGCACAGCACAATTAATGAGGAGCCTGGAATGCCCACGCTAATACCAACACCGAAAATCTGGATGAACGGCAAACTTGTCGATTGGGACAAGGCACAAGTTCATGTCCTGACACATACCTTGCATTACGGAACTGGCGTGTTTGAAGGAATACGTGCCTACGAAACGAGTGATGGTCCGGCCATCTTTCGTTTGACAGAGCACATCAAACGACTGCATTCAAGCGCCAAGATCATGGGAATGGAATTGCCGTATTCGGTTGACGAACTTGTTGCGGCCACCAAAGAGACCGTGGTGTCGACTGGTTTGCCGAGTTGCTATATTCGCCCGATTGCCTATTACGGCTATGGAGAAATGGGACTCAATACTTTGCCGTGCACCGTTGATGTAGCCATTGCCTGTTGGCCATGGGGTGCGTATCTCGGAGAAGACGCGCTTACCAAAGGTGTACGCATGAAGATTTCTTCATGGACGCGCCATGATCACAACACAATGCCACCAGCAGCAAAGACCGTTGGCAACTATGTCAACTCCTCTCTCGCCAAAGTAGAAGCACTCAAAGCCGGTTACGACGAAGCCATCATGCTCAGCCCACACGGTTTTGTGGCCGAGTGCACGGGAGAAAATATCTTCGTCTCTCGCCACGGTGTCATCATCACCCCGCCGCTCTCTGCTGGTGCTCTAGAGGGAATCACTCAAAGTAGTGTCACGCGCATTGCGCATGACTTGGGCTATGAGGTTCAAGTGGGCAACTTGGCACGATCTGATTTGTACATTGCCGATGAAATTTTTGTCTGTGGCACTGCCGCAGAAGTCAGCGCTGTCAACTCAGTCGACGACCGCGTCGTCCCGTGCCCTGGTCCGATGACGGCTGCAATTGGTGAGGTATATGGCAAAGCCGTGCGAGGTCAAGATGACCGCTACAGAGATTGGTGCGAACTAGCGCACGCCTAGCCGTACCCAGCAACCCTGACCAGAATCCCAGTCCTACGTGCCCTATTCTGTAGGTGTCTCAGTACTAGGGGAGTTCTCATGAATCAGTTCTTGTCTAACAAAATTATCGCCGGCATTGTGGCCCTTGCTCTACTTGTTGGAGTTGGCGTACTCGTCTCCTCTGGAGACACATCGTCAACAACACGCAATGCTGCCCTCGTTGTGGCAACTCCTTGCACGAAGCCTGGTCAAGTCACCAAGGTCTCTAAGCAATCAGTTGTTTGTGCCAAGACAAACACGGGATCACTTTGGTATGCCACCATGAAAGCCAAAGGCAAAGCCCAAGCATGTAAATCCCCTGGAGCGATTCGCAAGAAGTCAGACATTGTCTGGGTCTGTGGTGTTGTTAAGAAGAAAAAACTCTGGCAAGCAACTCAACCATTACCTCCTGCTGTTGTTGCATCCACAACTGGCATCGAGCCCGGTGCAACTCAACCAACTCCTGCACTTGACTCCACTCAAGTAGCAACACCAGAGGCACCTGTTGT
>CANLAH010000174.1 GCA_947488685.1 Acidimicrobiaceae bacterium
TGGTGCCAGCCTCGTTGCCAATTGCTCGCGCAACAGAAAATGTTTCTCTCAACGCAAGACCACTTGGAAAAAATAGACAGCTTCTTCGCCATATTTCTTCGCTTCGAAATGCATGGACACTCATATTTTTATATCTTCAGACAATCGCCATCATGTGGGGAGCCATAACGTATCCATTGTTTGGTATCCCGATTGCATTTGTGCTCATGGGTCGTGCGCATGCACAATTTGCATCACTCATGCATGAGTCTGCACACCGTGTGCTCTTTGCCAACAAGCGCATCAACGACACGGTCGGTCGGTGGCTCCTTGGGTTCGTTGTTTTCACCAGCACTGACGCCTACCGCCGCGTGCACATGGCGCACCATCGTCAAGAGTTTGGCCCAGACGAACCAGACATTGCGTTGTACGCCAACTATCCCATCACGCTGGCAAGTTTTCAGCGCAAACTTGTGCGCGATGCAACCGGTCAAACCGGAATCCGTCTATTACGTCAACAACTTCGCGGCGTGACATCACCCGACGCGCGAGTGCGTCACACACTCTGGAAAATGATTGGCGTCCAAGCCTTGCTGTTTGGGATTTGTCTAGCGCTCGGGCATTGGTGGATCTACCCTGTGCTCTGGGTGCTTCCGTTTCTTACGGCGTGGCGTGTGATCAACAGGTTGCGATCAATTGCAGAACACGGTGGCCTGCGCGCCGACTCTGATCGTCGCATCACAACCCATTCGGTGCGACAGAGTTGGCTTGCGCGGTTCTACCTTGTGCCCTACAACATCGGGTTTCATCTTGCCCACCACGTCGATGCCGGGCTCCCGTTTCGCTCACTTCCGAGATTTCATCGCCAACTCCTGAGCGCTGGGTACGTGGCTGAGCCCTACGAATACACGTCATATCGGCAGTTGTGGGTCGCCCTGAGAGCAGCCTGAATTAGCACTACGTCCATAGTGCTAATCCGTGTCGGGCGCCTAGAATATGAGCGTGACCGAATTATTTCGTATTGACAACCTGCACGCTCGGCCTGTCGCCGACGAAGGAGACCCGATTTCCCCATCAATCTTGCGGGGGTTGTCGCTCACAGTCAACGAGGGCGAAGTCCACGCCATCATGGGCCCCAATGGCTCAGGTAAATCGACTCTAGCGAGCACGCTTCTTGCGTCGCCAGAATATGAAGTCACTGAGGGTCGATTGCTTTTCCATGGCGAGGACATCACTGACTGGTCCACAGATGTGCGCGCTAAGGCCGGAATATTTCTAGCGTTTCAGTATCCGCAAGAAATCGCTGGTGTCTCAGTGATCCAATTTTTACGACAAGCACTCTCAGCACGAAAAGGAATCGATCTCTCAATTCTGGAGTTGCGTTTGTCTGCGATGGATTGGATGAAGCGCCTCGGCATGGACTCGTCTTTCGTTGATCGCTATTTGAACGAAGGCTTTTCTGGTGGAGAAAAAAAGCGCAACGAGATTATGCAGATGGCCATCCTTGAGCCAGAAGTAGCAATTCTTGACGAGACAGATTCCGGACTTGACATTGACGCGCTTCGCACGGTGGCTCAAGGTATCCGCGAGGTTAAAGCAGACCGATCCAAACTTGGCATCGTTCTTATTACTCACTACCAACGGCTCCTTGACGAGCTCCAGCCTGACTTTGTGCACATCATGATCGACGGACGAATTGTCAAGTCTGGCGGGATGGAAGTTGCAGTCGAACTAGAGAGCAACGGCTACGAGGCATACAAGGCCTGACATGTCCAAAGATTTTACAAACCTGCGACAAGATTTTCCGGTCTTATCGCGCGTTATCAATGGTAAGCCCCTCGTCTACTTAGATTCTGCCAACACTTCACAAAAACCCCATGTAGTCATTAATGCGATGACGGATTTTCTCGAAAACGGATACGCGCCAATCAATCGCAGTGCATATCAAATGGCAGCAGAGGCAACCGACCTCTACGAAGGCGCTCGCACTGCAGTTGCAAAATTTATAAATGCCCCCAATGCCAACGAAGTCGTCTTCACCAAAAACGCAACTGAGGGACTTAACCTGATCGTTCGCACATGGGGAATCGCCAATCTCAAGCAGGGTGATGTCGTCGTTCTCACGCACATGGAGCACCACGCCAATATTGTTCCGTGGCACATGCTTGTCGCTGAGCGCGGAATCGTGTTGCGTTATATTCCCATCACTCCTGACGGTCAACTCGATCTCAGCAACCTTGATGCACTTCTCACGGATGCCAAAGTGTTGTCATTTACTTCAATGTCTAATGTGCTCGGAACAATTAATCCTTCTAAATTTCTCTGTGCTGCCGCGCATCGCGCAGGTGCAATCGCCATTGTTGACGGATGCCAGTCGGTGCCACATATGGCCACTGACGTCCAAGATATGGATGCCGATTTTCTAGTCTTTTCTTCGCACAAAATGTGCGGCCCTTCGGGGCTCGGCCTGTTGTGGGGTCGCCAGCAGTTGCTTGATGCAATGCCGCCATTCATGGGCGGCGGAAACATGATTGCTGATGTGCGCCTTGATGGTTTTACTTGTGCTGAACTACCGGCCAAATACGAGGCTGGTACTCCGCCTATCACTGAGGCAATCGGCCTCGGCGCTGCAGTTGCATACCTCTCTAAGATCGGCATGCACAACATCCGTGCCCATGAAATCGATCTTGCTACATACACAATGAATCAACTCACGCAACGATTCGGTGACGACATCGTGATCCACGGTCCGACCAATATCGAAGTACGCGGAGCAACACACAGTTTTGCTTTTAAAGACCTCCACCCTCACGATGTCAGCCAGGTTCTTGACCAAAGCAATGTGTGTGTCAGGGCGGGCCATCACTGCGCCAAACCCCTGATGCGCTTGCTCGGAGCCAATGCCACAGTGCGTGCCAGTTTTTATCTCTATAACAACCACCAGGATGCCGATGCTCTGTGCGATGCTTTAGAGCAGGCAAGCGAATTTTTTAGTCCCTCTTAACCACTCCAACACACTAGGAACCCTCTATGCCAGGTCTTGAAGATCTCTATCGCGAAATCATCCTTGATCATTATCGCAGTCCCCGAAATCGCGGTGAATTGCCTCCACCTGCTGTGCGCACTGAAGGTCATAACCCACTCTGTGGAGATGAAATCCAGGTCTATCTTGCCGTTGACAACGGTCTCGTCAGTGACGTCAAAATTTCTGGACAGGGATGTTCAATCAGTCAAAGTTCGGCATCAATGATGTCTGCAGCCGTCAAGGGCAAACCTATTGCAGAAGTTCGGTCTATCGTTCGGCGGTTCAAGTCAATGATGACACTCGAAGAAGAAGAGACTGCAGAAGCAGACGACCAAAATGTCAAACTCGGTGATCTTGAGGCATTACAAGGAGTCGTGAAGTTTCCTGTTCGTATTAAATGTGCAACCCTTGCATGGAACACATTGCT
>CANLAH010000175.1 GCA_947488685.1 Acidimicrobiaceae bacterium
GACGCGTGCTGTTGAACCCAAGTGCAATGTGATTCCGGTGGCTCCAATCGTGGTCGAGACCAGATAGTCAGTGGGGGCATCAGTGTCTGTTGTTGTGCCTGCTGCGCGTACTGGGCGAACTGAGGTGTCGCCTACGTCTGTTGAGCCAGGGGTAATGGTTCCGTCAGCAGTTTCTATTGACCAGTTTGGCAAGGCAGAGCGCACAAGGAGAAGAGATTTTTCAACTCCACTCTTGTCGCCACAAAATGGACACGTTGCTGAAGCACGCGCAGAGAACGGAGTGATGTCAATGTCGCCTTTGCCTCCGGTCCACATATCGGGATCGTTGGCAGCGTCAGCACCGGAGAATGCAAACGACCATGTTTGTTCTTTGAGGTTGACTGCGACATAGCGGTCTGCATTTGGCCAGTTGGAGTCATAGACCTTGATGTGGGCAATGTCAGCGGAGGGGAATTCGACGCCAATTGGCAAGATGGCATGACCACCTATGTCGGTATAGACGCCAAGGGTGTATTCAGGAACACCACTCTTGAGTGATGCGCTCAGTGTTGCCACAATGTCACTGGGGGATTTCTTGGAAAACTTCTTGGTGGCATCTTGTGCCTCTTTAAAGAACTGCGTCGCAAATGCCCGAATCAGGGCGTGAGTGACGTCACCCGTATTGGTGAGCGTAAATGTCTTTGGATCTAACTTGTCCGTAAAGCGTGCTGCAGATAACACAGCAAGTCCTTCACAGTGTCCAGATATTCGTGCTTGGTTCACCATGCGAGCCCACGCCGATGCTTCTGCCGTGAGCACACAGGGTGTTGCTGCATCAACACAGATATCTGGAGTTGATCCAAACATCGTGACCATGTCAGCGGTATCAAGTTCTGCTGTTGAAGCACTTGATGCAAAATTCGGAAACGCAAACCCGTCAGGGCTTGGGTTCATGCCACTTGCAACTGTGACTGCCTCTAAAGCCGGGGTGGTCATGTCTGGAGTGGCGCTATCGCCACCAGCGCCGCCGCCACCTCCACAAGCTGCAAGAGTCAGCACCATTGCGACACCAAGATACTTGAACCAATTTTTAGACTTCATACAGCAAAGACTAGAGGATTATTGGAGAGTCCGCCATGCGCCCTTGTCTATTGCGGACTGGACCACTTTTGTATCTGGTCGTGCAACCAACCTGACTCCCAAAAACTCTCATCACCGCCTGCGGCCAGCAACGCCTCGTGTGCTCGCACGAGGAGACCCGACGCAGAGGCGTGATCGGAGTTCTTGTGAAGTACTGCCTCTGCCAAAAAAATTGCACGTACTGGTTCACCGACTTCAAGTAATTGGTTGGCTCGATCTAGTACTGCTTCTACGCCCGCGATGTCGACGAGTTCCAATAGCGCTTCAATAGATTGATTCGGGTAGAGCTCTGTTGTTGATTGTAAATGAAACCACCCCATGTATGTTTCCCAGATTGTTCGAACACCCCATGACACCTTGCCATAACCTTGGCCAACGCGCAGAGCGGGTGGCAGTGTGATCTCTTTCATCAATGTAAATACATCACGACCTGCATTAAGTCCCTCAAGAGTTGAGCGATGTACAAAATCCACTGCTCCGTGCAGGCGTGCGAGTGCTGCATCAATAAGTTCAGAGCCAATAATTGGTTCATGGCGACCAGTTACAAGCATGGAGGGACAAAGATGACGAAGTTTGTCTACGGTCTCTAGATACGGTTCGACGAAACGATATCTATCCCCTCGCAATGTATTGAAGTTTGGAAAATGCGGGAATAATGGACCGAGCAGGTTTGAGATGAGTGCAGTTTGTGATGCGGGAAGCCACACAATCATCGAGTCAATGGTCTCGCCCGTTGCTGCGATGAGTTCTACATCACGACCGCCGACCTTGAAGTTATATCGATCCGCAAAAACAACATCGGGTGTTGGAGAGTCTTGCCTCATCGGCACACCAGGGTTCTGGGACGCTATTCGTTGTGCGGCGGCACCTGTGATGTCAAACCACACTTTTGCAGTGCGATAACGCAGACTTTGTATGCGAGCATCATCAGCCTGACATACAACATTATTTTGCTGCGCAATGTAGATGGTTTCTGGATCTCGAAATAGTGCAACGCCACCAACATGGTCAACATGTGCTTGCGTTGTCAGAATATGAGTCGTCGGACCCGAACAAATGGCGTCAAATACACGCTTGTGATGCACTGCTTCATACCCCATGCCCGTGTTGACAATTATTCTGCCCTCATCATGCACAATCATGTATGCAGCAGTTGCTCCACTTGACCGAAATATCCCGGGTGCCACTTCGCGGGCAGGATCTTCATAGTGGTGCTGAAGTAGTTCTTTTCCGGGCCGAGTATCAATCAGGTGATCAACTTGCTTTTGTATATCTGAACTGCTCTCCATGCTATTTCACCTCAATTGGCACATTGAATTTTTCGAGATACGGCATAAATCTTTCCCGAATCTGTTCAGGAGTGCGATCAAAGTCCGCTCGTACATCGTAGACCACTGAGTCCTGTCCATCACGAGAACGCTCGATGACACGCTTATTGATCTGCTCTTCCGCTTTTTTGCTCAGCACATGCGACGAAAAATCACATACTTGTTTCACCATGTCTGCATCATTTGCCATGAAGTCATTGAAGTGAACATCGATGCGCTGATTAGGTGGAATTTTGTCAACATCGCGTACGGCGGCCGTGAGGAGACGGTCGATTCTGTCCGTCCAGTAATCGATATACCAACCAGGATCAATTGTGTGATATGCCATGCGCGCCGCATACGTAATCATCGTCGCCGCCGATTGAACAACCGCTACAGGATCTCGGTGAGTCATCACAATGGTTGCGTCTGGAAAGGTGTTCATCAACGGACCGATTTGTTCAAAGTGTTGGGGTGACTTCAAGATCCATCGCTTGCGTGGTCGCAAAAACGTGAGCACCTTGAGCATGGTGTGCATGTAGTCATAGTGTGGCTGTTGGTCGGTTGACAAATAGTGATCGCGCCACTGCGGACAGCGCGCTACCCACTCCAAGTTGTACGAAGCAAAGTTTGGCAACATCAACTCAATCTCTTCGTGCACGTGCTCAGGGTCCATCGGATGCATGAGTGCTACGTGCGGAGTCACGACCTGCATTTGTTCCCACTCTTTGGCGCAGCGCACGTAACGCGGATCGCGACCATCAGGGCCGGCGCCATCACCTGGGATCGGGATCGGTTCGTAACTTTCCCATAGCGGCATCGACCTCATGCTTTGATCTGCTGATAAAAGGTTCAAGAGATGCGTTGTTCCGGTGCGTGG
>CANLAH010000176.1 GCA_947488685.1 Acidimicrobiaceae bacterium
ACACGTGTCGCAGTGTTTCCAGGATCAACGTTCTTGATTCGCGGACATGACCATCATGCTTTGCACCACTTGTTCCCTCGTGTAGCGCATTACCGCTTACCCGCGTTGTGGCAAGAGATGGCTCCAGGTCTTGTTGCTAAGGGTGTTCGTGCCGAAGGGCGTGCTCTCCAGGCAACCGGCCCAATCATTTGGTGATTAATGTCAGCCGTTAGGCGAGTACTTTGCGAAGGCCGCTTGTAGCGGTATCGCCAATTTTGTTGAATACTTTTCCGAGAACAAGGTTCATTCCAGCAATAATCCAATTTGCAGTCAGCGTTGCATCGTAAATTACTTCGCAACCTGTTTCTGTCTTAATGATCGTCACGCGATCAACCGAGGTGAAGAAGGTATTGACGCCTCGCACCAAGATGTTTGAGAACTCGTCGTATTCGGTGGTGGTGTAACGCAATGTTGAAGTGGATTTTCCGAAACCCTTTACTGTCACGTCAAAAATGGTTCCAAGGCCAGCGCCAGAGCCTTCAACTTGTACAACCTTGACAACACCCTTGTCCCACTTGGCAAAGTTATGAAGGTCTGCCATATATACAAACGCCTCTTGTTGAGTCAGCGAACTTGGAATTGTTGTTACATATCTGGCCATGAGTTCTCCGTACGCCGATGCAGGTGTTTATTGGTGATTAATTTATTCAATTACCTAAAGAGCCAGATGCTCTTTAATCTTTGCAAGCGATGGATTGGTCATAGATGTTCCATCAGTAAAAATAAGCGTTGGCACGGTTTGATTACCGTTGTTGGCCTTTTCAACTAGCGCGGCCGACTCGGCATCATGCTCGATATCAACTTCCGTGAACTCGATCCCTGCTCGCTGTAAGTCAGACTTAAGGCGTTTGCAGTAACCGCACCACTGGGTGGAGTACATCGTGAAAGTTTGGGTCGTCATACCCATAATTCTAGAGCCTTTTTTCGTGGATGTATTTATGAAGCGAGTGTGCCAGCGAACACTTGCCATGCAAGTATCGACTTGGCGACAAGGCTCAGAATCACGTAGATGCGCTCACCGTGTAGGTAGTTGGCCCACTTGCCTTTGGCTTTGTACTGCTTGTACTGCACAATTGCAAAACAGTTAAAGAGTATGAACAGTGAGATGACGATGCCGTAAACAAACCCTGGCACTGTTGACTCTGCCGGACCCTTTGGGTGAGCGACATTGATTGCAGTTGCAATCCATGGAATGCTGCCCGCGATGCATCCAAACCAAAATGGAAGCATGTCGCCATCGCCAGGCTTGGTGTAACGCTCTTGGAGCCATCCAAAGAGGATCATGCAGACATTGACGCCAAATATTCCGAGAAGTGCGATGTAGTCGGCGGTTCCATTGAGTTGCAAAATAACAATGATCATGAGCGAAGACGAAATTGAATACTCAACCCAACGAAAGACGTTGATGTTGTTGCGTAGTCCTGCTGAGTACTTTGGAAACATTGCTTTGGAGCTAATCAGAAAGTGAAAAAAAGCAGAGAGTGCAAGAAACGCTGCAACCATGTAACTGATATTGATGTTGAAGAGGTTGATGGGGGCAGAAAAGTTGCCCGTACCAGGTGCTTCGGTGAGGTAGGTGGCATTGACGGGTAGTGCAGCATCATTGGAGAGCAACAAGATGCCCGCTAGCGAGAGCAGATGCAGGAATCCCGCGATGATATTGAGTCGACGAAGCTTGCTGATTTCAGTTTCCATGTTTTCAACAGTAGTTGATTACCGATTGCTCTCTACTGCAACTATGAGATCTTCCAGATCTTTGTCAAGTTGGAGATGAGTAGCCCATTGCCTCATATGTTCCAAATCAAGAACTTGAGTAGAGGCAATTTCGATGCAGTCTCTCCATTGGGTTTCTGAGCGTGAACTTTCTCTCCACTTCAATTTTGCAAGAACCACATCCTCTGGCGAAGCGACCCATGCAGGGACTCCAAGCACTTCAAGTCGGATGCGACGTTTGAGCCGCATGTTCTCAAATTCATTGTCGTATTTGCAAACAAAGACATCTACTTTTCCACCGGATGATGGATGAAGAACGTTAAATGATCCTCCATTTTCTACTGATCTTCGAATATCGAGAATGGGGGCGTATAAATCATCTGCAGATAGATCTTCAACTAATTGGGCAAGTGATTCAAGTGACACCATTGCGGCAATGTCTACATCTCTTGTCGCCCGAATTACTCCCCATGCTCCCGCAGCCATTGATCCAACAATGATGTACTGATCACCAGCTTTTTCGAGGGCTTGGATCACACGTCGAAGCGCAATGGCGAGATCAATCATTGCGTCGCTTATTTTGATGGTTGTCGATGTCGTCGAGAATCTTTGATCCGTATTGCCTTTTAATGAGCTCGCGCATTACCTGCGCATCGTTGTACGTCGGGTATTGACGTCTGACAGCTTCGTCTTGCATCTGGGCCATTGCACGATTAAGGGTTGCGCATACATGAAGTCGAGCGATAGGTGCCATTGCGGCAATGGCTGCCATATCAGCACGCCAAACTTCGATTGATGTGTCGGAGGGGATAGTCGCAGAAATTTTGGTGGTCACGGAGTTACTGTACTCAACGGGTGTTGCGCTTCGCGCTGCAACAATTTGGCACTTGGTTTTATCGTTCGATCTGCGTTGATAATTCCAAACTGCAACGCAAACCCGTGAAGCCATTCGTAGTTGTCAACCGCAGTCCAATGAAAGAGGCCTCGGATATCGATGCCTCTCTGGATCGCATCTTGTGCAATGTCGAGACCTGCCCGCAAGTATTCGGCACGAATTGAGTCATCGCTTGTACCTATGCCGTATTCGGCGATCAGCAGCGGTGTAGTCGGCAACTCATTATGGAGGCGATCAAGCACTAGACCGAGTCCTTGTGGCCAAATTGAATATCCGAGTGGAGAAGGATTGTTGGATTCTGGGTACGGCACAATGTGTCCGTTTCTTACGCCGTGGGCACAGTAATAAGAAAACCCAATGAGATCGAATGAACCTTGCAGGTCTGGTCGTGATATTGGTTGGCGGTTGGCAAACCGCAGAACACCATCACGAAATAATCCGATACCGGCATTCCAGTTGGCATTGTAAAAACGTTCTGCGAACTCGAGCGTTGCTGGTTCATCATCCAGAAGTTCAAGAGTCGAGAGTCCGAATATGGAGGTAACTGGCTTGCCTGTTTGCTTGAGTCGTACCGCAGCCTCGGCCGTGGCGAGATGCATTTGTT
>CANLAH010000177.1 GCA_947488685.1 Acidimicrobiaceae bacterium
ACCCCAACTGCCCCATCATCGGAATCGAGACCACCATGTCGCATCGCTCCCGAACAAGACGTGAAATACCAGAGCCTTCAGCCCCAAGTACCAAACAAATGGCTTCATCGGCCAGATTGGCAATATCGAACAATGGTCGATCGCTCGAGTCATCAAGACCAACCACCCAAACACCCTTGTCTCGCATTTGAGTAATCGCCCCGGGCAAACCTGCCACCAGACTCATTGGCACATACTCAATTGCCCCTGCCGCCGACTTGGCAACAGTAGGAGTTACATGCACTGCACGATGTCGAGGCACGACGACGCCTGTTACGCCAGCACCTTCACAACATCGCAACAATGCCCCAAAGTTGCCAGGGTCAGTCACACCGTCAACAGCAACGAGAAACGGTTTGCGTGATCCGTTGGCCACTAACAACGATTCAAAATTTGCTTCAGGCAACGATGCAGCAAATGCAAGGACTCCTTGTGGTGCTTCACTGCGCGCTTGGTCTTCAAGCACGCGACGCGATACATCATTGACCGGAACGCGCGAAGCTTCTGCAAGTTGCACAATGTCTTCAATAATGTCGCTCGCATCAATATCACTTGCGATCCATATTTCCTGCACTTTGCGTCGCTGAGCAATAAGTAACTCACGCACGGCTTGACGGCCTTCGACTTGCTCACCGCCGAGTCCCTTGGCTGGAGATTTCTTTCCTGCGTTGGAGAGTCCGCGATCTGTTGATCGACGAACTGTTGCTCTGCCACGTTGTGGAGCCCGACCTCGTTGTGGACTTTTACCTGCCATTATTCGCTCCTTATTATTACGGCCGAGTTATTACGGCCGAGTTATTACGGCCGATGCAAAACACACGATTCCCTCGCTACGGCCGATTGCGCCAAGACCTTCAGCGCGCCGACCCTTGACGCTAACGGGTGCACCGGCTGCCTCGCTCAAAAGAGTTTGCATTTGATCTCGATGGGGAGCAATCACTGGTGATTCACAAACGACACTGCAATCAACATTGCCAATGCTCCAACCTGCATCACGAAGTTTGTGTGCAACATCAGTCAAAATCATTAACGAATTAGCGCCTTTCCATTGCGCGTCTGTATCTGGATAGTGCTGACCGATATCACCAAGACCCGCAGCGCCCAACAGTGCATCAGCAACCGCATGCGCGACAACATCGGCATCACTGTGACCAATCAACACTCGATCACCATCAAAAACAACTCCACCCAATATCAAACGGCGTCCCGCTATTGGGGCGTCAGAAAATCGATGAATATCAAAACCTTGTCCGACTCGAATATCCATCACTGATCTTTCTTCATTGGATTCCTGCTTCACTTTGATTTCTCATATTTCACTATGCGTTAATGAAAGCGCATACTGACGAGCCCATTCTAAATCCTCTGGTGTCGTTATTTTTCGTGCAGCAGGAGTGCCCTGAACCACAACCACTTTGCCACCAAGTTTTTCTACCAAAGCCGCATCGTCTGAACCATCACCCAGCGTGTCATACGCTCGCCTCAGCACCGTGGCACGAAAAGCTTGTGGCGTCTGTACCGCACGCAGCATCGAACGATCGGGAGTAGACATCACTACTCCCTCGCTGTTGACAGTCTTAATCGTGTCCACTACATCTACTGCAGGAACCGCTCCATCAACGCCCGACTGTATTGCTTCAATGACAGAACGAAACACGCCTGTCGAAGCAAATGGTCGTGCCGCATCATGGACACAAATAATTGTCGCATCTGCCGGAACCGCAGCAAGTCCGCATCGCACAGAGTCGCTACGAGACGCGCCACCGTGCACTGAACCAGGAGACAGCGCTGCACCGGGAGGAAGCACCACGATGACTCCATCTGATACAGCCCGAGCAGTTATGGCCGCCCAATCAACAAGGGTTTTGTCTGCCAGCATTTCGAATTGCTTGGCACCACCAAAGCGTTGTCCAGATCCCGCTGCCACAACAATGGTCCAGACATTGTCTGGCTCGTTGGAGTTCATACACATAAAGGGTAGTACCGTCTGAGTTGTGGCAAGTCATGCAGAAGTCCTCTCGAAAACATCATTCTTCTCCGATTCCCCTGAACCGGTCCTGAGCGCACTGGCCGCCAAGGCAACCACGCGCTCTCTTGTACGCGGAGACGTCCTATTTTCTGAGGGCGACCAGCCCGATGCTTTATACGTCGTTCTTACGGGACGCATCGCGATTGTGATTGATAACAAACCGCTCGACCATCGCGAAACAGTTGTCGCACTTATGGAAGAAGGTGACCTCTTCGGCGAACTAGCGATGCTTGATGATGGTCCACGCTCAGCAACTGCACGTGCAATCGAAACAGCAACTGTTCTGCAGGTTAATTACTCAGAAGTTCTTCCGTTGCTCACATTGCATCCAGATCTCATGTGGAATGTTGTCCGGTTGCTTGCAAAACGCCTTCGCACAATGGACGAAGTTCTTTCTGACAGCGTCTTTTTGGATGTCACTGGTCGCACTGCAAAACGCATCGTCGAATTATCTAACGGACAAAATGAGTTCACGCTTCCGGTGACTCAAGAAGAACTCGCCGGCATGGTGGGCGCATCTCGCGAGCGCGTCAACAAAGCAATCGCTAGTTTTATTCGTCTCCACTGGATCGAACAACAAGACCGCCATTACAAAATCTTGAATCGCCAAAGCCTCGAACAACGCTCGCACTAACTCGTCGCGGTCATCATCCAGTCTCTCGCCCGAGAAAACGCATCTGCTGCATCTTCAGGCCTGTGCGATGGACGTGACGCATCGTGTGCAAACCCATGTTCTGCATCAGCATAAATTTGCACAACAGCGCCAGTTGATCGCAACTCATCAACATCAGGCAACGGCGTATACGGATCTTTGTCACCCACAATTGCCAATACCTTTTCTGCATCTCCCATAATCATGTATCCAAGTGGCTCTCGTTGGGCTCGACCCCGCCATGCTTCAGGAACTTTGATCATTCCGTAGAAACTTACGATGCGATCAAAGCGTTGACTCCCGGCTGATTTCAAGCAGTACATCCCGCCCATGCAAAAACCCATCAACGCGGTGACTTGCGTGCCTAGTTCATCTGCTGCTTCATGAATATCGCGCAGATAATTCGCGTCGTCAAGCAAAGGCAATGCAGCGAGCCTCTTCTCTGGGTCGCTTCCAAGATTTTGGCCCACAAAATGATCGATTGCGCACACCGACATATTCCAGTCATGCGCTAATCGCGCAAC
>CANLAH010000178.1 GCA_947488685.1 Acidimicrobiaceae bacterium
TCGAGTGTTGGTGGTGCAGGTGATTGGGTTGGTGACGCTTGCACTTGGGCTGAGTGATGTCATCAAGACCCACAACATGGTTTTTCCGCTACTCGGAATGGTGTTAGGCGGCATAATCGGCGAGTTGATCCGTGTCGAGGATCGCCTTGTTCAGGTTGGAGAAGTGTTAAAAAAACGTTTCGCATCGGACAGTGCTGATAATCGATTCGTTACTGGGTTCGTTACCGCTTCGCTGTTGTTTTGCGTTGGGCCGTTAACCATTCTGGGGGCAATAGAAGATGCGAGCGGTAAGACGCCGCAGTTGTACATCATCAAGGGAAGCCTGGACGGTTTCATGACCGTAATTTTTGCTGCTCTATACGGCGTTGGTGCCATATTCAGCGCCGTCAGCGTGTTTGTTGTGCAGGGAACATTGACTCTGTTTGGCACTCGTCTTGATTTGTTGTTGGACGAGCGGATGCGTACAGAGTTATTTGCAGCGGGTGGGTTGGCTGTAATGGCCATTGGACTTAATTTGCTGGAGATCAAGAAGATCAGGCTTGGCTCATTGCTTCCGGGTTTGATAATCACGCCATTGCTGGTCTGGATATTTGCAACCCCGGGTGGTCTCTGGTCATAAGTTGGACTAATTTTTAGTTCATGTGCGGAAGATTTGTGCGCAAGACAACTGCGCTAGAGATCTCTGATATTTTTTCTGTTTCACTCGATACAGATGAATTGCCGATCAGTTTTAATGTTGCGCCAACCAGCCGTGTTTTCGGGATTGTAAATTCGACAGGCGGGCCATCGGTCGTCAGTTTTTCGTGGGGACTGGTTCCTCGCTGGGCGCCGGATGCATCGCGTGCGGCGAGTCTGATAAATGCACGCATTGAGACTGTTGCCGAGAAGCCATCGTTTCGTGACTTGGTAGCTCAACACCGTTGTGTGATTCCGATGGATGGCTACTTTGAGTGGAAAGAGCAATTACGTCATGACGCAATGAAGCCGATCAAGCAACCGTTTTATTTCTCTGCCAGAAGTCAATCGCGTTATTCACATCAGGGAGTTCTCGCTGTGGCTGGATTGTGGACTGCATGGAAAGACCCGAATCAGTCGAACGGTCAGGTTGTGCACTCTGCGGTTGCATTAACAACCGATGCAAATGACATGGTGAGCCAGGTACATCATCGAATGCCAGTTTTGCTGGATCGTTCTGGAGTAGCAAATTGGCTAGACGATAAAAATATCAACCCGCTTGCTCAAATACAGGTCGTTGATAATGATGCACTCCTGGTGTGTGCGGTCAGTACAAAAGTAAATAGTTCGCGAAATAATGGAAGTGAATTGATTGAGCCAATCGATTTGACACAAACAGAATCGTTGGGCGAACTCAAATTGTTTTAAGAATTGAAGCAATCTTTTGAGCTTGTGTCGCAAGCTCTGTCGGATCAACATGAGATGCTGCTTGATCGAACGAGAGGTCGGACATAGTGTCGGCTGGAATGACGTGCAGATGGCAGTGGGGAACTTCGAAACCGGCAATGATGAGCGCGACACGTCTGCAGTCGTACAACTGCTTTTGAGCGTTTCCAATGTTTTTTGCCACTCGCATGAGGTGATCTGACGTGGCTGTCGGTAGGTCTGTCCATTGATCAATTTCTTCAATCGGAACCACCAACGTATGACCCGTTGAGATGGGGTTGATTGTCAAGAACGCGACGCAGATCTCATCTTTGTACACAAAATGGCCAGGTATCTCTCCGCGGATAATGCGGGTAAACAGTGTGGGCATAGTGAAGATTGTAGTGTCGTTGATTGTGAGCGCTGAAAAGCCGAGTCTGACTTCCGGAATGTGGTCTATTCCGAATGCAATTACTTTGGCTCGACTCTGTATGTTGCCAGTTTTTTTGTATGTGCTGTTCGCACGAGATAATCGCGCGGGCGCCGCATGGTTGTTGGGTGCCATTTCGTATACCGATTGGATCGATGGCTGGGTGGCTCGAAAACTTAATCAGACTTCAGTCTTCGGATCGGTGTTTGATCCGTTTGTAGATCGCATGCTGTTCATTGTGGCAACGTTGGGCGTGATGATCGATGGAGGAGTGCCAAGTTGGTTCTGTATCGCGATTCTTGTGCGCGAGATCACGGTCGGCGGCGCCATGGTGGTAGCAACCCTGTTTGGTATGCAGCGATTTGCGGTCAGTTATTGGGGCAAGTGGTACACGCTGTTCTTGATGACGTCGGTGCCATTGCTGTTATTGGGATCCAGTTCATTCGGGCTCGCCAATGGAGCAACGGCCTTGGGATGGATATTCGCTGTGCCTGGCCTTGCGTTGAGTTACTACACGGCGGTTATGTATGTGCCCGTGATTCGGGCAAACCTGCGTGCAGGGCGTGTTGGCTGAAGGCTACGGTAGGGGTATGGCCTACACATTTTGCAACTCATGTGGTCATCGAAATCCTCCAGAATCTACGTTTTGTTCCGCATGCGGCACTGTGCTCGATCATCCGAGCGAGCGCACAATAGTGCTGGCAAAAGTTGATCCACTGCAGGACGCGCCAGGTGATCAAGACAATGTGCAGGTTTTATTGAGTGAGATTCGCGGAAATCAGAATGCTCACGGGTTGTTGGTGATGCGTTCGGGCGAGCGATCGGGCGAGCGGTTTTCTCTGACACTTGATCGTGTCGAAATTGGGCGAAACCCAGAATGCACGGTATGTCTTGACGATGTCACGGTTTCTCGTCGGCACGCCGAATTGCGGCTTGGAAGTGATGGCTACGTGATGACTGACATGGGATCGCTCAATGGCACGTACGTCAATCAGGAGCGGGTTGAGGAGATGCTGTTACAGAATGGAGACGAATTACAGGTTGGTAAGTTTCGAATGGTGTTTTTTGACGGCGCTAGTAACTCTTAAATTACTGCTTTTTTGATTTCGTGAGATGAGTGACAGAATGTACGACCTGTGATGACTGACAAGAACTACCTCTCAATCGGCGAAGTTTTGGGCTTGCTGCTGGAAGAGTTTCCTGACGTAACTATTTCAAAGATTCGTTTTCTTGAAAGTCAGGGACTGATCGAACCGGAGCGCACCGCATCTGGTTATCGCAAATTCAGCAGATCTGAAGTTGAGAGGTTGCGATTTATTTTGCGTGAGCAACGCGAGAACTATCTGCCACTAAAAGTGATTCGCACAAAATTAGAAGGCGATACCAGTGATGGAATGATCAGGCCCTATGACGACACTTCGCC
>CANLAH010000179.1 GCA_947488685.1 Acidimicrobiaceae bacterium
TCTGCTCAAAACGCAACAGCACTGGTGTGTGTGCATGGGTGGCCAGAAACCAAGCGCATTTTTTGGAAAGTGATTGAGCCTTTTGCTGCCGCTGGATTTGATGTGGTTGTGCCAGACCTGCGTGGATTCGGGGACTCATCTCTTGCTCCCGACGGTTTTTATGATGTCGTGTCACATGCCAAGGATCTGTATGCCTTAGTGCACGATCACCTCGGGTACTCACGCGCAGTACTCGTCGGCGGAGACTTGGGTGGTCCAGTTATTCAAGAACTTGCGATGCGTTATCCGACGTGGGTTGATCGGATGGTGCTCTTTAACTCACCACTGCCATTTGACAAAGAGCGAATGTCTGGCATGAACACTCGACCTCCGCGCGAATCGAGCGATTATTTTCTGCGTCAAGGAACAGATGCAGATGCATTGGCCGCAGAATTCACAACAGATGAACAACGCCGCCGCTATATCGCCACGTTTTACACATCACGACATTGGGGTCACCCCGGCGCATTTACGCCAGAAGATGTTGACTTTCATACCGAACCATTTGCAGATGCTGCAAAACTCCGCGCCAGTTTTGGCAACTACGAGACAGCATTTTTTGCTGACAAGCGCACCGAGCCGTCATTGATGGGTCGCAATTCACAGACTCACACGTTGATTTTATTTGGACCAAGCGATCATGTGATCTATCCAGAGTTCGACAAGATGGCTGCTGTTGTGTTTGACCGCCATGTCGGACCGTTTTTATTGCGCGACTGCGGACACTTTGTTCCGTGGGAAGCGCCGCATGCACTCGTCAGCGCAACTGTCGCATTTTGTGCCGACTTGCTCGCACGCTGACGCACTGACGCACCGCCACCGGGGGTTCGTTATTTAAAAGTGACAACTCAAGTTGTCACTTTTTTATAGGGCATGCCGCCCGCGCGTACCACGCCGCACCCCGGGACAAGAACGGCACACATAAGTTTGTGGATTACTCCGACGAACTACTTGTGCTCATCAAGTACATGCTGGGGACAAACCCGCGCAGTGCACTGCAGGCATACGCACGATTTTTCGGACCAGAAAGCAAGTGGTTAGAGGAGCGAGTCCTGAACGTTGCAATTCATTCTGGTTGGTCAGATGCAGACATCGGCGAACTTCTTGGTGTCACACGACAGGCCGTGCAAAAACGACGCCATCAGTACGAGTCAACGCGAAAATGATTTACTGCTCGTGTTCCTTGAGCGATTCAGCGATGGCACGATCTCGACGAGCAACGCCGCGAAACATCTTGAAGCCAATAAATGACAATCCTGCAATCATGATTCCAAAGACCGTGTATTGCAACCAGCCGCCACGGTCCCCAGGTTGCTCTGGGGCTTTGCCGCAGTTGGGTCGTGGATTGGAGTTGATGCACTGCGCTGGGTCTTCTTGTAGGTCATAGACATACGTCGTTGAATCGGTAGTGGCAAAAGAATTGTCACCAGAGGAAGCCTGAACTGTTGACAAGAACGATGACGGAGCAAGAGAGAGGAGGATTGTGCAGAAAGTCAAAGCAATGAAACGGTGGGGCATGGCTCTATCGTCACACGCCAAGTAGTGTTCTACAAGTTATGGCAAGTGAAACAACTCACAGCACCCCGAATCACGATGTTGTGCTGGTGGTTGACTTCGGAGCTCAATACGCGCAGTTGATTGCTCGACGGGTGCGCGAAGCACACGTTTATAGCGAGATTGTCTCGCATCGGGTGACCGCGGCAGAAGTAGTGGCCAAAGGCGCCCGAGCCATCATTTTGTCTGGTGGTCCAAAGAGTGTCCACATTGAGGGTTCTCCCGTTCTCGACCCAGCCATCTATGACCTTGGAATTGCAATTTTAGGGATCTGTTATGGGTGCCAATTGGTGGCGCAGCAACTCGGTGGCACCGTGTCGCGTGGCGGTCGTGGTGAATATGGTCGCGCCACTGTGGAGCGCTCTGCAACTGCAAGCACGCTGCTCACTTCTGAGACTCCGCAACAATTCAACGTCTGGATGAGTCACTTCGATGCAGTCACTGAATTGCCAGCAGGATTTGTTGCAACAGCAAGCACTGCAGACGCGCCGATGGCCGTCATTGAAAACACCTCTCGTCGTATCTTCGGCGTGCAATATCACCCCGAAGTCATGCACACTGATTTTGGACAAGATCTTCTTCAGCATTTTTTGATTGATATCGCAGGTTGTCGTCCTGACTGGACGATGTCGTCAATCGTCGAAGAACAAGTCGCGGCGATTCGTGCTCAAGTCGGAAACGAGCGTGCAATTTGTGGACTCAGTGGTGGAGTCGATTCAAGTGTTGCTGCAGCACTCGTGCATCAAGCAATCGGAAAACAACTCACATGTGTCTATGTTGACACTGGTCTCATGCGCCGCGGAGAAAGTGAACAAGTTGTTGAAACATTTCGCCGCAGCATGGGAATCGAACTCATTCACATTGATGCAGGTGCACGATTCTTTGAGCGTCTCAAAGGAGTGACAGAACCAGAGGCTAAGCGCAAAGCAATCGGCGAACTCTTTGTTCGAATCTTTGAAGAAAATACCGGCGGACTGACTGATGCAAAGTTTTTAGTGCAAGGAACTTTGTATCCAGATGTCATTGAGAGTGGCGGAAGTGATGGCACTGCTGCAGTGATAAAGAGTCATCACAATGTCGGGGGACTGCCTGACGACATGACACTTGAATTAGTCGAGCCATTGCGCACGCTATTCAAAGACGAAGTTCGCAAGGTCGGAACTCAAGTTGGTCTTGCTGATGACATCGTGTGGCGTCAACCGTTTCCCGGACCTGGTCTTGGTGTGCGCATTATTGGAGAAGTTACTCCCCATAAAGTTGCCACGTTGCAACACGCCGATGAAATCGTGCGTCAAGAAATCACGGCAGCAGGTCTTGATCGCGAAATCTGGCAGGCTTTTGCCGTGCTCGCAGACATACGAAGTGTTGGCGTCATGGGTGATGAACGCACCTATGGTTGGCCAATCATTATTCGTGCTGTTACCAGTGAAGACGCGATGACTGCAGATTGGGCCCGTTTGCCCTATGACGTGCTGGAACGTATGTCACAGCGCATTATTAATGAGGTTGAGGGCATTAATCGGGTGGTGTACGACATCACATCAAAGCCCCCTGGCACCATTGAGTGGGAGTAATCATCGGTAGAATATAGGGGTCATGGTTCATCCTCTCCCTCGTCGGGGGCTTCGAGCCCTC
>CANLAH010000180.1 GCA_947488685.1 Acidimicrobiaceae bacterium
TTCATACGGTGTCAAAAGTGTGGGACCGCGGGGCTGCGGTTCTCAATGGAGTCGCTGCGATGCCATCACTCCATGCAGCCTTTAGTCTGTTCGTCACAATCTGGGTGGTGCGAAATCGTGCACGATGGATACAGGCATGCAGTGCATTGTTCCCGCTTGCAATGTGCGCCACACTCACATACTTTGGCGAACATTGGGTTGTCGACTGCATCTTTGGATGGTTGCTAGTGGTGTTGGCGTGGCGAATCTGCAACAGATGGGAACAACGCATTGCTGCGAATGCCACTATGAACGAAACTGAATTGCAGTGCGCGCGCTACAACAATCCGGCATACGAGCCACCGTCAATATGAAGTTGCACACCAGTAATGAACTTGGCATGTTCACTGCATAAGAACGCTGCCACTTCTCCAAAGTCGGCAGGGTCCCCCATGACTCCAGCCGGAATCCCCAACGCTGCTCCGTCAGCGTTTGCACCGTACAACTGAGCAACTCGATCAGTTGAATGGATACCTGGTTGTATCGAATTCACCGTCACGCCATCACAGGCAATTTCTCTCGCCAATGTTTTAAGAAAACCTGTCACGCCGGCGCGAGCCGTATTAGACAAAATTAAACTGGGTATCGGCTGACGCACGGCCACAGAGGTGATGGCAGCAATACGTCCCCATTTGCGTTCGCGCATCGCTGGCACGGCGGCATGGCACATTGCCACCACAGATAGTAAATTTTTTTCGAGCGCACCGATGTACTCATCTTCAGGCGTTGATGCAAATGTTCCAGCAGGTGGTCCACCTCCGTTGGCGATCAAAATATCAACTGAGCCCAACTTGGAGATTGCCTGTTCAACGAATTGGCGTCCCCCTGCGGCAGTTGAGACATCGCAGACAAATCCAATTGCCCCATGTCCAATCACTGCCACTGCTGCATCGACTCTGCCTTGCTCGCGCGAGCAAATCCCCACCCGCACTCCTGCGCTTGCAAGCGAGCGAGCGGTGGCCAGCCCAAGCCCTGCTGACGCAGCAGCAACGGCTGCTGTTTTTCCACTAATTCCATAATCCATTCTTGAGACTGTAGTCACATGCTCAATAGCGCAGTCGATCATGCGCTATTGTGACGAAAGACGAGGCGGTGATTTTCAATGGATGAGCGAACGGTGGACGAGCGCCATCTAGACGCGATAGCCGACGCAGATCCGTATCCATATTGGTACGAAGATGTGGACGAACCTAATTCCAATCCCACATTGGTGCGCAACGAAAATTGCGATTTATGCATTATTGGTGGAGGTTATACCGGGCTCTGGACCGCAATTATTTCTAAAGAGCGCGATCCATCTCGTGATGTTGTGTTGATTGATGCTCATGAAGTCGGTTCGGCAGCAAGCGGACGCAACGGCGGATTTATGGATGCCAGCCTCACTCACGGCATTGCCAATGCGCAAGAGCGGTTCCCTAATGAGATCGCAATTCTTGAAGACCTTGGACTCGAGAACATGAACGAGATCGAGGCTGCGATCAAGCGATACGGCATTGACTGTGACTACGAAAGAACTGGCGCAATCGATGTTGCCACGACTGCTCACCCTGATTCATATAACGAAGAGTTAAAAGAGGACTACCGCCAACTTCGCCAACTTGGACAAAATGTTGAAATGCTCAACAAAGAAGCGATGTTAGAACAAGTGAATTCTCCGCTCTACACCGGTGGTTTGTGGCACAAGGATCGTGTCGCGCTCGTTGACCCTGCACGACTCGTTTGGGGCCTTAAGGCAGCAGCCCAAACACTTGGCGTTCGCATCTACGAAGACACCAAGGCGCTATCAGTCGAACGCGATGGTGTCGGAGTACTGATCACAACTCCACTCGGAAAAGTGAGAGCCGCAAAAGTCGCTCTCGCAACAAACGCATTTAATCCGTTACTGCGACGCTTGCGTCACTACATTGCGCCTGTCTATGACTACTGCATGGTCACAGAACCACTGACTCCATCACAACTTGCAAGCATCGGATGGAAAAATCGTCAAGGACTTTCCGATATTCCGAATCAGTTCCATTACTACCGACTGACTGAAGATAATCGCATTCTCTGGGGCGGATACGACGCCATGTATTTCTTCGGCGGAAAAGTACGAACTGAACTTGAGTCTCGACCCGAGACATGGGCAAAACTATCCCGGCATTTCTTTGAAACGTTTCCACAACTCGAAGATGTTCGCTTCTCGCACGCATGGGGTGGCGCGATTGATACATCAAGTCGCTATTGCGTTTTCTGGGGACGAGCAATGGGAGGTCGCGTCTCATATGCGCTCGGATACACGGGACTTGGAGTCGCATCATCGCGCTTTGGAGCCGAAGTCATGTTGGATCTGCTTGAAGGGCGCCGCACGAGGGCGACCGCGACAAAGTTTGTCAAAGAAAAACCTCTCCCGTTTCCGCCAGAGCCATTTCGGTTCATTGGGATTCAGGCGACCCGCTGGTCTTTGAATCGCGAAGACAATACCGGAAATCGCAATCTGTGGCTCCGTTCGCTAGATCGCTTCGGGTTGGGCTTTGATTCTTAGCCAGCATCTGTTCGCACTTAGACAATGCTCATCGTGGCGACCTACGCTGTAGTCAATGCTTGCTAGCGAACTCACCACGGCTGATGTCCGCTCAGGACTCGCCACACACGGTTATCTCACTGACGATGGCCTCGCCACTTCGGTGCTGCTCGCTCTTTCGTTGCAACGGCCACTATTGCTTGAAGGCGAAGCAGGAGTCGGAAAAACTGAACTAGCCAAAACAATTGCCCGATGGCGTGGTGCAGATCTGATTCGACTGCAATGTTACGAAGGCATTGATGCGTCGCAAGCCGTGTATGACTGGGACTACTCACGTCAGTTGTTGCACTTGCGTGCAGCCGAGGCAAGTGGTGAGGCAAAGGCATCCGGAACAGATGCTCTTGAAGGTCAACTGTACAGCGAGCGCTTCTTGCTCAAGCGCGCACTATTGCGCGCCATTGACAACACATCCACCACTCCCCCTGTTTTATTAATTGATGAAATTGATCGCGCAGATGACGAGTTTGAGGCGTACCTACTCGAGATCCTCTCAGATTTTCAGGTCACGGTTCCGGAGCTCGGAACATTTACTGCCGCCACGCCACCAATTGTGATCCTGACATCAAATCGCACGCGAGACGTACACGATGCACTCAAACGACGCTGTCTGTATCACTGGG
>CANLAH010000181.1 GCA_947488685.1 Acidimicrobiaceae bacterium
TCCTTGACAACAGCATGGTCTGACTATCAACGCGATGTTGGGGCTGCACCCGAAGTTGTTCCGGACATGTTTTATCGTCCTGCACAGCGTCGAGGTATGTCACAGGGCCAAGAACCCGATTCCGTGACTGGCAAACTGGGTTGGTGGTGCTTTGAAACAACTACACCTCTTACAAGTGGTACCTATGAAGCAGCTCGCGGGGCTGTCGATACTGCTCTCACTGCTACTCAACTAGTGCTGTCAGGCGACAAATACTCATACGGTTTGTGTCGGCCACCAGGTCATCACGCCACGAGTTCTTTATACGGTGGGTATTGTTTCTTTAACAACGCTGCTATCGCTGCTCATCACATTGCAACAACAACCGGTACAAAAGTTGCCGTTCTTGATGTTGACTATCATCATGGAAACGGAACACAAGAAATCTTCTATGACCGCGAAGATGTTCTGTATGTCTCACTTCATGGTGATCCCAATCGTGCGTATCCGTATTATTTGGGACACGCCGACGAAACCGGAACCGGCAAGGGTGCCCGCTGCAATTTCAATGTGCCGCTTCCGGCTCGCACGGATGACGACGCATATTTATTGGCTCTCGAGCCAGCGCTTGAGAAGATCATTAAGCATGGCGCACAAACAATCATCGTGTCATTGGGTCTTGACACTTTCATTACTGACCCAATCTGTGACTTGTCGGTCACAACCCAAGGATTCAGACGCTGTGGATCAGCAGTAGCCCAATTGGGACTTCCCACGATTGTTTTGCAAGAGGGCGGATACGACGTCGCCAAACTCGGCGACAATGTGCAGGCATGGCTACACGGACTATCTGCATGAAACGGCTTCGCAATCAGTAATTACGATCGCCACAACGATCGGTCAAGAAGCGCATCGGCATCAATCTGGGAATGGCTATTCAGGACATCCCAAACATCTAAGAAATCTCGTACTTCGCCAATGTCGTGTACACGATAAATACCTGAGCGAGTAATCGTGAGTGAGTGCGCAATAGCAGCCAATGTTCCGGACAAACGCTGGCGTGGTGGTTTGCCTGTGATTGCTCCAATAAAATCCTTACGAGAGACTGGTAACAACACGGGTCGTCCGAGATCTGTGATTTGGCCGAGGGCACGCAGGACTTCGACTGTTTGGGAAGGTGTTTTTGAAAAATCGGGACCAGGATCAAGGATGACGTGCTGCTTCTCAACCCCTAAACCCTGCAGCACAATTAGTTTTTCCTGAAAAAACGACAGCACATCTTGTGTTACATCGTCGTATAAGTTCGCATCGGTCAAGCGCACCTTTGGTCGCCCTCGATTGTGCATCAGTATGTAACCCGCTTCATGTGACGCAACTATTCGCGCCACTTCTTCGTAGAGCAAGCCGCTGATGTCATTGATGATGTGTGCACCACTCTTGAGCGCTGCTTGTGCGACTAATGGCCGATACGTATCGACAGAAATCAGAACTGAAGTATTTGCGGCAATCCATTCAATAACTGGCGAGATGCGATCGATCTCCTCGGCCTCACTGATTTCAGGAACTCCCGTAATTGCAGACTGCCCGCCGACGTCCAAAATATCAGCACCGGCTGCAACCACTTCGCGGGCACGCTGCATGCGTGCTTCGAGTGTTGCGTATTCTCCAGCGTCGCTAAATGAATCAGGCGTGGCGTTGATGACCGCCATGATGAGCGGATGATCTACCTGCAGCGTGCGACCTCTGGTCACCAATTCGGGCATACGACAACGCTAGGTGATTAGTTGCTCCCTGAGCCACTCGACTTAAACGGAAATACATATTTATCAATCAAAGACAATGGCGTCATCCCATCAAGGAGCACCTCGGTTTGTTCTGTTGAGGTAAATATCTCTGTCCATCCGTTTGGTCCCGGCGTGAGATGCATGATCGTGGCGTAGTCGGGGCAACATTCTTCGCCTGTTGGCGGCCCATATCGAGAAAAGGAGAGAACAACGCTTGCTCTATCAATTGCGAGACGTAAGTCGGTCCCGCTGTACGTGGCGACCACGACCGGGGCACCAGTCGAACTCATTGCAACGATGTGCACTACTTGATAAGACGCACTGTCGGCATCACCGCTGCTAACTAGTGCCAGTATCTCATCGCGGCCCAACTTGCCTCTGAATAACTGGATTGTACGTGTGCCAAATGATGATTCGTAGTCGCGCGTAGTGAGGCCTTCTAAATCTTTGACGGCACGCGGTGGTCCGCCAATTGCGGAGAAAGTGTAGGTGTTGAAATACAAAGGAATCTCAACAACACCGGCTTCGTCTGGTTCGGCGGGATCCCAGTAACCCTCGCTAGCAGTGAGCATAAAAGCTCCATGCGATGTGCTTGCGACGGCACACAGATCAAGCGTCAGATATGGACGCAACTCACTACAACGTAATTTTTCCATGGCGAAGTCGGCGTCACCTTTGAGTTGCCCACTAAACCAAGATCCGTCAAGATTGGCCGGGCGTGCACCGCTCGCATCAGCCGTGATTGGCGCCTCTTCGCTATCGGAGTCTCCGACAGGATTAGTAGTACTTGTGCTCGTTGTCACTACGTTGGGCACAACCTCTGACGTTCTGTCTCCGAGCACCGCTGCAACCGAGACGGCGCCTGCAATTATCACGACGACCACAGCAAGGCTGAGATTTGTTTTTCGTGCTGCACTCATTGTTGCAATCGTAGTTTGTCGACATCTCCGGGAGACGTCTTAGTTGGCAGCGACCTAGTCTGCCTAAGCTATTCCGTTGCAGTATCTCGAATTTTGCAGACTGTGGGAGTTTCAGTTCATGTGACTATGACACATTTAACAAAGTTTCCTAGTCCATTTCATTGATGATTTGCACTTTGTGGCCGCGTTTCTCTAGGTCGGCCACAATATCCTCGGCGCTAGAGACGATCGTAATTATCTGCCCTTCATTCCTAGCTGCCAGATCTAGAGCTGCTTCTAACTGCTTTTCTCGAGCTGATTCGGTTATTATTTCCCATCCAGCAGTGCGTGCAGCGTTTTGAAATGCTTTCCATCCAGGAACTTCATCAGAGCCGATCACATATGCAGGGTTATCCGTTCCATGTCGAAGACCCAAAAGAGAATTTTTGAGATCAACCCGGCGATTATCGAGCATTTGAGACATGGAAAATTGATCGAGCATAATTAGATCGGGCGCGACATAGTCAATTGGTATATAAAGTTTTGCGTA
>CANLAH010000182.1 GCA_947488685.1 Acidimicrobiaceae bacterium
TTTGCATTGTCTTCTGCCATCGCAGGAATTGCTGGTGTGATGTTTGCGTTTCAGCAGCAAGCGATCGGCCCACAAAACTGGGAATACTTTGTCGGACTCGGAGCATTGGCATTTGCCTATCTCGGTGGCATCGCATCAATCAACGGAGCAATCATCGGCGGCATGCTGACTGGTGGCGGATTGATCGCAACATTTGGAGCACACCACTCCGAAGGCTCATACCGCTACTCCGCAATTTTTGGTGGTATCGGAATGATCCTGACTGCGATCACTCACCCATCTGGTCAGGCCACTCTGTATCAACCAATGCTGCAGGCATTTGGAACATGGCTCAAGATTGCGAGGGGTAAAGAATGGCTCGCTGTCGGCAAGAGGCTTGGTCCCTTTATTGTTCTCGGCGCTGCTTGGGGGGCAATCGGAATCAACCCTTGGCGCACTGATACATGGGATCGCAGTTGGATGATTTTGTTGGCGATTCTGATTACTCTTTTTATTCGATCAATTGTGAATCAAATCCGTCATGCGCGATCAGCACGCATTGTGTCGGCGTCACCAATCCCTCAGGAGGCCTCAGTATGAGCGCGCTACTACAAACACATGACCTCACTGTGAGCTACGGCGGCTTGCACGCAAACTCACTGGTGAATATCTCTGCCGAAAAAGGAAAATTGACAGGGCTCATCGGGCCAAACGGTGCCGGCAAGACAACTCTGATTGATGCCCTGACTGGTTTTACGCCAATCACTTCTGGTCGCGCCGAGTTTCGGGGTGCCGACTTAGATGGTGTGTCGCCGTCGGATCGGGCGCTGAACGGACTTGTACGAACCTTTCAGTCATTAGAACTCTTTGAAGACCTCACAGTATGGGACAACCTCATTGTGATGGCCGAAAAAACAAAGTGGTGGTCGTTCCTTGCCGACTTCGTCTCCCCTAAACGACTCCTCGGAATTGAGCAACAAGCACAATGGGCACTAGATCTTCTGAATCTTGGGGAGTTCAGAGATCGCCTCACACTTGATCTCTCCCATGGTCAACGAAAATTAGTCAGCGTTGCTCGAGCCTTGGCTGCAAAACCAGAACTGCTCTTGCTTGACGAACCTGCAGCAGGCCTCGACACAGTCGAATCACAGCAACTTGGTAAACATCTTCGGTCGATACTGACTCAGGACATCAGTATTTTCTTGATTGATCATGACATGGGTTTGGTGTTGAGCGTGTGTGACTACATTTACGTGCTGGACTTCGGAAAAATTATTGCCGAAGGAACACCTGCAGAGATTCGCGCTCATCCAGAAGTAAAACGCGCATATCTTGGAGAAAGTGCTGGAGAAATGCAACTCGAGGGTGGCGCTGATGCTGCACGATCACTAAAAGCAGAAGGAGCACCACAATGAGCGAAGCACTTCTTGAAATTACAGATCTCAACGCGGGCTATGGCGGAATCCCTGTTGTTCGCGGACTCAACTTGCGAGTGAATGCAGGTGAAGTTGTTGCCTTGCTCGGACCAAACGGTGCGGGCAAAACCACAACCCTGCTCACAGTCTCGGGCATTCTTACGATGGTGTCTGGCTCAATTAAAATATTTGGATCAAGTATCAGCGGAGAACGACCTGAAAAAATTGCACGTCGCGGCGTTGCCCATGTTGCCGAAGACAGATCCCTGTTCTTTGATCTCTCGGTAGAAGAAAACCTCAAACTTGGTCTGACTGGTGCACGTGAGCGGCGTGCAGCAGCGATGCAGAACGCACTTGATATGTTTCCGGTTCTTGCGCCACTGCTGAGTCGTCGTGCTGGTTTGCTGTCTGGCGGAGAACAACAAATGCTTGCGATGGCTCGTGGCCTTGCATCTGAGCCAAAACTACTTCTTGTTGATGAAATGAGTTTGGGACTCGCTCCGATCATCGTAGAACGCATGCTTCCGCTTGTTCGAAAGATTGCCGACGACACTGGTGCTGGAGTGCTCATGGTTGAGCAACACGTCAACTTGGCGCTCAGCGTGGCAGACAGTGGCTATGTGATGGCTCATGGAGAACTGACAATGCAAGGTTCAGCAGCAGAACTCACTGCCAATCGTGCGTTATTAGAGTCGAGTTATCTGGGTGGCGCTGCTATCGATCACTGAGATATTTCTCAAATGCTCGTAGAAAATCTGTCTGAGCACCTGTCTCTGGACCCGCCATCGGACGATGTGAGCGAACATGAGTGATGGCATCATCACATGACAGACCAAGAAGCATCAGCACTGCCACTGCGATGGTTCCGGAACGACCAATACCGGCAGCACAGTGCACGATAAAACTACGTCCCGCACGAACACCGCCCTCGATGATTTCACAGAGATCTACTCCACTTTGCAGTGATGGTGCATCAAGGTCTGCAATTGGTAACCAGATCGCTTGTGAATCTGCGTTGTTGTCCAGCCATTGGACATATTCGTCGTAACGATGCTCGAGTTCATGACGCTGCACCAAACACACAATGGTCGCGTCAGTGAGCAGTGCACGGGTCGATTCAACGTCGGGCCCTATAAAGTGCTTGCCGCACAACATCAGCCGACCCGAAACGCCCGAAAGTGGAATCTCGTGAATTCCGCCAGTCGTGTTCCATGAGGTCATCTCTTTAATGTACGCCATTGATGAGTCGATGCAGATAGCGTTTGACTGCTACTCAGAAAGGTCGGGCGACGCAGTGAGCACTACAACTGATGTCCTCAAGGAAGCCCAAAATCGGCGCACCTTTGCAATTATTAGCCACCCCGATGCCGGCAAGACAACGCTCACCGAGAAATTTTTGCTCTACGCGGGGGCCGTGCAAGAAGCCGGAGCAGTGCATGCTCGCGATAACCGGCGCTCGTCAACATCTGACTGGATGGACATAGAAAAGCAACGCGGAATCTCGATCTCTTCTGCTGTGATGCAATTCCCATATCGCGGACACATGTTCAACTTGCTTGATACACCTGGCCATAAAGACTTCTCAGAAGATACGTATCGAGTGTTGGCGGCTGTTGACGCTGTCATTATGGTGCTCGATACCGCCAAAGGTATCGAGGCCCAGACTCTCAAATTATTTCAGGTCTGCAAGGCACGCAGACTTCCGGTTTTGACGTTTCTCAATAAGTTCGATCGACCAGGCAGAGATCCACTTGAGCTCTTAGACGAGATCGAACAAAA
>CANLAH010000183.1 GCA_947488685.1 Acidimicrobiaceae bacterium
ATTCTCAGTATTACTGCACCAGAAAACGCTGACTCTGTCATCATCTCTCACACACGCACCTTTACAAATCAACGAGTCTTTGATCTCGATTCCAAGATCGACTGGACACTCGTTGCGCTAACTGGTACCGAAGCAGCTACGCGCACGGTCTATGTCAAGTTTGTTCTCACCGACGACACCACTTCACCAGTCTTTAGTGACAGCATCACCCTCACGACTCCGACAAGTCTGCCTAGCGACCCTGACTCTCCAGTGGGGACCACTACTACCACTGTTGCTCCGACTACCGATGTTGTAGCCCCAACTATTGCGGCCGCAACAGTTGGTCCGCAGTTTGCCCTTAAAAAAGGTGTAGCCACTTCAAGTGTGCGCACTCGCTTAACAGTGTCCACTCGCGACGCCGCATCTGGTGTCGCCCGCATCGAAGTGCGTGATGCATCCAAAAAGAAGTCCGTTCTTCGTTCTTCAGTCTCACGCAATTCTGCTCGATACTCAGTCAAAGTGCCAGTAGGTTCACGCAGCATTCAATTCAGGGTTATCGACCTAGCCGGCAATGCAACTGCATGGAGAACAATCGAATTTCGTTAATCAGAGCGCTGTGTGTTCAATAAACCTTTGCGCAACTCCAGCATCTCCAATTATTTCTACTTGTGACAGCGGTAGTCGGCGCCACAGTGCCAACAACACATCACTCGCCGCTCCTCGAATGGCACAAGTTCCTTTGGCGTGTTCGCGAGTCACAACAAATGTCCTCGCATCAGGCTGAGTAATTGTCCATTCGCCTGCAATGTCTGTGCAATGAATATGCACACTGCCTCCCACCGCCGGAACACCCTCTCGACCACGCGGCAAGAAATTAGACAAGAACTCATCAATGCCATCGCTGGCCAGGGCTGCTTCGATCGTGGTACTTGTGCCTGTCGCATTCACTGCATCCCACGCATGCACTGCGGTTTCTTGCGCCATTCGTCGAACTGCCCAAGTCGACACCACTGGTCCTGTCCAAGACCAGATCATCGCCGTTGGATCTGCCTGAGTTGCGACATTGATGAGATCCTGCAGACCTGCTGAATATGTCTTGATCAGTTCATCATCGTCAGCACGTTTGACAGGAACCAACTTGTCAAAGCCCTGAACTCCGTCACGAATAATCTGAACTATCGCGTTGTGTACTCGCGTGGTGTGCCACACCAGATCTGACATTGTCCAGCCCGGACACGACGCCACCGAACGCGTGAGATGTTGATCGGCCGCAGTCGCAAGCGCTGTTCCGTCGCGCTGAAGTGCTCGTATTAATTCTGCTTTTTCCATAATGGACTACAGACCTTTTGTTGCGTCAGCGAGTTCTTTCCATTGCGCCATCGGCAGAACTCCTGGTGTGTCGGTGAGCACTTGCACGCACACGTGATTTGCACCAGCATCAAGATGAGCCTTGATGCGAGCGACAACCTGCTCCGTTGAGCCCCACCCAACAATGGCATCAACAAGCGCGTCCGATGGTCCGTCAATATCTTCTTGAGTCCATCCGAGGCGTTTTAGGTTGTTGGTGTAGTTAGGTAATCCCAGATATGTCTTCATGTGTTGTCGCGCCACGTTGCGCGCCTTAGTGGGATCTGTTTCAAAAACGACGGCCGTTTCTGGAGCCAACATTGCATCTGGCCCCAAAGCCTGACGTGCAATCACCGTGTGTTCAACGGGAACAAAATACGGATGCGCACCCATTGTGCGATCGGCTGCCAACTTCAGCATTTTTGGACCCAACGCCGCAAGCATTCGACGTGGCTGCGTACTGGGTTGAGCAGCAAAATACATTCCGCGATCCATTGCATCAAGAAACTGCACCATCGTGGAATACGGCTTGTCATATGCATGGCCATGAACATTTTCAACCATCGGCTGATGACTGACTCCGATTCCAAGCACAAACCGCTCAGGAAACGCTTCGGTCAGCGTTTTCCATCCTGCTTGCATTGTCATTGCCGTTCGTGCATGCAAACTCGCGATGCCAGTTGCCAAAATCAGATTCTGTGTTGCCGACAACAAAAGTGCTGTTGAAGCAAATGGCTCGCGCCCCACAGCCTCGGGCACCCACACAGTGCCGAATCCCATTTCCTCAATGCGCGCTACTGCTTTTTGAGCAGCCGCCATGGGCTGCAAATCAAAGTCAAATGCCCACAGGCCAACACGTCCAAGATCAAGATTGCTCATGCCTCAACACTAAAGGCTTTGTGATCAGCACGTCGCACCGAACACGCACTGACGATACTTAGCTAGCCACCCAATCATCAATGAGTCGACGTGCAATTGAGATTCCTGGAGGAATCATTGGTAACGCATCACGCCGATACCAGTTGGCGTCCATTATCTCTGTGGCATCGCACACAATGTCTCCATGGTCGTAGCGTGCGCGGAATCCAAGCATCAAAGAGTGCGGGAACGGCCATGGCTGGCTAGCCACATATTGCACATCGGTAACCCAGATGCCGACTTCTTCCAAAATTTCACGCGCCACGGCCTGCTCCAAGTTTTCGCCGGGCTCAACAAAACCTGCCAGACACGAATACATCGGAATTTGCCACTGCACTCCGCGCGCCAACAATGCTTCTTCGTCGTCTCCTTGACCACGAGTCACAAGGGTGATCACTGCAGGTGCAAGTCGCGGAAACGACATCAACCGACATGTCGGACATGTATAGGCACGCTCGTTATCAGCGATCTGGGTGGGCGTTGCACAACGACCACAAAACTTGTGAGTGCGCCCCCACTCCACCAACTGCACGGCACGACCCGCTACTGCCCATTCGGTCTCTGTAGCCCTGCCAAAAAAAGTGCGCAGATCAACGGCTGCTCCGTCTGCAGGGTCTTGTCCGTGCGGAACATCTACCCCCCAACACGCCGTGTCGCCGTGCATCCCCAAAAAATGTGTCGTCCATTGCGTATCAGCGCAGGATTCGTGCACCCACACCGAACTGCCCACGACATGCACATAGCGGTGACCAGAGGCGTCGCTGCTGGGTTGCATTGTCGGGACAAAGTCAGATTCGTGAGCAGCCATCGCCCACTGACGGTAGTTGTCGCAGAGACCAATAAGATGCATCGCATGTCAACTTCATCTTCTGTCGTCATTGTCGATGCTCTGCGCACTCCAGTTGGTCGCCGCGGAGGCGGT
>CANLAH010000184.1 GCA_947488685.1 Acidimicrobiaceae bacterium
AAGTCCTGCAATCACAAGACACCAAAGAAGGTTTGACGGCATTTATTGAAAAGCGTCCACCCGTGTGGCAGGGCCTCTAAAGATTTTTTGAGGCAATAAGCAAGCGCGCTGGCATTCCAATGCGCTCATAAAGGTTTTTCATTTTCCTGTCACCTGGCAATGCAACTGCATCGAGCGTTTGGCATCCCTTGGACTTTGCAACTCGCGCAATCTCGCCGACCAATCCTGCACCGATACCCAATTGCCGTGCTTGTGGATCGACAAAGACATGACCCACCGTGCAAATTGCGCCCTTGACATCGATGTCACCTTTGGCATAACCAACGATGGACATTGAATTCAATGCAACCAACACAACATTTTTGTCTGAAGTGATTGCTGTTGCCCACTGCTGCTCAGTAAGAGTCCAAACTTCTAGTAGTTGTTCGTGACCTCGAAATTGGGCGATCTCGGTTTGCGCTTCTGTTGCTAGCTCCACAATCGCCATTACATCTTCTTTGCTTGCACTGCGAACAGTGAACAGTGGCGAAATTCGCGTCACAGAAGTTAGTGCTCGTTTGGCTTGTCGGTCGCAGAGTCGTTGTTGAACTCATCCACAAACTTCTGCACTCGCTGAGTGCCAATTTTGACAGCCATCTCACCGATCACGCGCGCATTGCGAATTTCTTGACTGATCTTGGGCATCTCTTTCTGCTTTACTTCTTCGACGCGCTGGGCAACTTGTTCAATAAATTCGGCGTTGTGCTCTACGGCGTCTCGTGCAACGTCGCGACCAAGACTTGCGATGCGCTTTGCTATTTGAACAATGGACATGCATCATCCTCAACTGGACAACCGGGAGCACTGTTGCGCACCAGCAAGAAGCACTGTGCGCATTGTTTTTCGTCGGGTCGACGCGGCTGTAGACGTTCCATGCCATCGGTCTTGTCATCGACGACAACACCATCTTCTTCTTCGTCATCGAGTGGCGTATCGTCGGCAGCAGTCAACTTCTCTTTCAGGATCGAATCGAGGTCGGCTTCAACATCGTCTTCGGTGCGTAAGTCGTCATCGTCGTCGTCATCCTCGCTTGCCTTTTTTGCCACCGCATCGGTTGCAACTGCAATAGCATCGGGATCTTCGACTTCTTCGAGGGCGTCGTCGGCAGCGAGATCGTCTGTGAGCTCAAATGACTCGTCGTCGCCTTCTAAACCGATCGAGTCGGCATCCAGCACTTCGGCATCTGGGTCTACCTCGATCAGCATCGCTGGATCTAGGTCTTCTGCATCAATGATTTCGTCGTCAGACATTCACTATCCCTTTCACTTGTCGCGCGAACAATAGCCCAATTCACATCCAAATCAACGAATTAGGTTTTTTGTCTCCTCGACTCGGATTTGCGCTCAGAATCAAGCCGTTCAAGGTCTGGAGCAACCATGGTCATGTGGGACATTGCATCGGCGATGGCGGTGTGTCCGGCCTGTTGGGCGATTAAACGGTGCATCTCCAGAACAACGCGACGATATGCGGGGTGACCTTGAGGGGCAGAGCGCAATTCGAGCATGTGAATTGCCTCACGAGCGTTGAATTGCATCGAATACCGCAGCCTGTAAGCCATTGAAACCGCGTACGGCGCCTGTTCGGGGTAATCGGGCAAAAGCGAGTCATAGAGAGCCCCAGAGCGCGCCATGGCCTCTTGAAACTGCTCTCCCACTCCCGCTTCGGCAACGAGTTCAGGCATCACATAGCCATGATGAGGGGTCAATCGCTGCCACTCGATGGTCAGCAGACGATGGCGTTGTAAATCTCGAAATGCGCCGTAGTCACCGAGCACATCAAACCGATAATCAGTTCTTTCGAATGCTCTGCCTGGTCGGTGTCGACGATTTTCGCGATTGCCAACATATGCAGTGATCAACTTCACCTTTTCGGCCTGATCCAGCATTTCTACACGCTTGAGCAATTGCGACTCGGGTAAGTGTGAATGTGCGTAACAAATAGCGGCGAGCAATTTGTTCTCACCGTCTGGATCAAAATCAACAAGCGAAACTTCGGGCATAGGTTCTGGATCGAGCGCTCCAAACATGTCGTCAACGAGTTGACTTGTGTTTTCCCTGTTCTCGGCGAAATACGAGCTCCACCTGCCTCCGCGCTCTGGAATATCAACGCGACGCAAAAAACTAGGAATTACCTTGCGCAACTCGACGAGCATCAGATCTGCATAGTGACGCGCTTCTGGTAGTTGATGCGCACGCATCCGTAACAACATCGATTCGTACGATTGACCCGTGCCATACACGCCAACGTTAGAGAGCGCGGACGCCGGAAGAATTCCTCGCACTGCATCTAATGCCTTGGCACGCGTTGCCTGTCGATAGACAAAATCCGAGTCGTTGATCGAGCGTGGAATCGTGGAGCGCACGTGATCGGTGACCGTCGTGACAAGACTGCTGTAGGTGTCAAACATGCGGTCCATGTCGCCTACATATCTCGTACCGAACGGACCGTTCAAGATTGCTGGGTCTCTGAAATAGCGGTAACGCCCACCAAGTCGATTGTCGTAGCTGATGTAGCGAGTGCTTTGCTCGAGGTAACTCATCAATCGTCCCCACTCGAGAATTTTGGTCAACAAATTGGATGCTTGTTCGCAAGCCAAATGCACTCCACCCAACTGCGCTACTGAATCGTCACCATATTCCACGAAGATCTTTTCGTACAGACCCTCGGCATGTGCAAGTCCGGCTCGCGCATCTACACCGTGGTCACCTGACAGATCCAGATCGTGCACAAACTCGTCAAGAAATAATCGACGCAGGCTTTTCGGGCTGCGACTGTAGCGAGCAAAAAGTGCTCCCTTCACTACCTCTGGCAGGTTGACCAACGCAAAAACAGGTCCGTCCAGGTTGGTGAAATAACGCACCAAAATCTCGGCCTCAGCCTCGGTGAATACTTCAGGGATATAGACGGTCACGAGCGATAATCATAGAAGTTTTGGGTCGCGTGAAACGGGATTAGAAAACTAGAAGTACAGGCTTGTTGCATCTGTGAGCACTTTGCACCGCAACCACACCACACCAGCAAATGTCACATCGTCAGCCACCATCCGAGATGCCCGTCCCGACCACTCGA
>CANLAH010000185.1 GCA_947488685.1 Acidimicrobiaceae bacterium
GGTTTGTCAGCAGGGTCACTCGCTTCGAACCCCAGAGGGCGCACTGATGTCTGGTCACAATTGGAAAATTCTGTAATTTCGCTCACCTGAATTAGACGGCTTCTTACTATGACTGACTCAAACATTTCTTCTCTTGAAGGCAAGCAACATCGACTTGCCTATATTCCTGGTCTTGATGGCCTTCGAGGCTTACTGGTCCTGCTCGGACCGATCGTCTTTCATGCACGTCCAGATTTTTTGCCAGGCGGAATCTTGGCGATTGATGTCTTCTTTGTAATTTCTAGTTATCTGATCACGTCGATTGCACTGCAGGAATGGCACTCGACTGGGCGTATTGATCTCGTTGCGTATGCAGGTCGCCGCGTGCGACGACTCGTTCCGGCATTGCTGATCGCGATTACGTCACTTGCTCTCTATCTCGCAATATGGGCAGACAGGTCCCTGATTGCGCGATGGACAGGGTCGCTTGTGTCGACATTGTCGTATAGCGCCAACTGGTTTGAGATTTTTTCTGGGGTGTCATATTTTCAGCAGTTTGATAACCCATCCCCGATGTATCACGCATGGTCATTTGCGATAGAAGAGCAGTTTTATCTGTTTGCTCCATTTTTTTTGTTGTTCTGCCTGAAATTTTTTCGCTCTCACGGAGTGCGCGTTCTTATCTCATTGAGTGCGCTCCTTGCTCTGGCCTCTGCTGCGACAATGTCAATTCTGTACACCGGCGGTGACCCGACTCGCGTGTACTACGGCACCGACACGCGTGCGCAAGCGTTATTTGTGGGCATGGCCTTGGCAGGCATCATTCACCTTCGTGGTCATCCACATACAGCGCGAGCGCGAGCGATTGCAGTAGCGATTGGCTATGTCGGTGTAGCGGGGTTCGTGATAGCAGTTTTTACAATTAGTGAGCAAAGTTCGTGGATGTTTAATAACGGCGGATTTCTCGGCATCGCCGTTATTGCTGCGGTGTTGATTGTGGCAATCTCCCAGCCATCCAAGGGTCCGCTTCATGTTTTTTGCCAGTGGGGTCCGTTGCGTTGGCTTGGACGAATCAGTTACGGCGTGTATCTCTTTCATTGGCCGATTTATCTCGTTGTGATTACTCCACGACGACTCGAAACTACGGGTGGATTGGTGTTTGGGCTGGCGCTGACTGTTGCAGCCGCCGCACTAAGTTTTCATTTGATTGAGCAACCAATCATGCGTCGACGGGTGCCCTTTTCTGTTCGACGCCTCGTGCCTTGGCCTACCTTTGCGGCCGCACTCGTAGTCACGACCATTGCTTTTGTAGCACTGCTGAGCGCTAACGCAAACAAGCCTCCAGATATTCAACAAGTGCTGATACCTGCTCCCCCATCAGCCGATGGATCATCAGCAGGCGGGGAGCTACGAGTGTTGGTTGTGGGCGATTCAGTCAGCAAACAGATTGGCGACGCACTCACCACTTGGGCGACAGGTCATGCAGGCAAAATAGTTGTGTACAACAAGTCTCATGACGGCTGTGTTATCACGCGATACGGCCTCAAGAGAGTTCCTGGTGGGCAAGAAGGTGAAGTTGGCGAGTTGTGTTCTGCATGGGATGTTGTTGTGCCAACTGAAAAACTTAGCGACCCTAATGTCATCTCGTGGGTGTCTTCGGTGGCACAGTTTCGACCAGATGTTGTGATCGGATACATCACTGCGTGGGATGCGACCGACAGACTTGTGCCATCACTTGGATCCGAATGGACACATGTTGGGGTTGCCAATTTTGATGAATATGTCAAGAAGGAATACCGACTTGCAACCGAGGTGCTGACATCAACTGGTGCAAAAATGATTTGGCTACGCGGTGCTCATGTCGATCGTGTGATTACGCCGCAAAATGATCCTCTGCGCATCGACATACTTAATGACTTGGTCGTCGATGCAACCGCTGGGTTGCGGGTGGAGTTTGGTGACTTCCCCACTTTTCTTGGACCATCCGGTGAACCGCGCGACAGGAAGATTCGTCGCGACGGTTTGCACCTCAGCGATTACGGAAAAACCGAGGTTGCTGAGTGGGTTACCACTGAACTACTTGGCGTGGGTTAGCTCAAACGTGCGATCGACGCAGTAAGCAGTGCAGTTGATTCAAAGTAATTGCAGTAACTAAGACTTCGTGAGCACAGACACCACTTCAACATGGTGCGTTTCTGGAAAGAGATCGAGTGCCGTCACAGAATGCACGCTGTAGCCATTGCCCGCAAGCAAGCCCACATCTCGAGCAGCAGCAACTGCATCGCAACTGACCAGAATAAAGACTGGCGCCTGCGCCCCAAGCAGGGCCCGGACGCCTGCCTTGCCAAGGCCAGCCCGCGCTGGATCGGCGATCACGACATCAGCGGCGGTGGCGGTCCATTGTTCGACAGCACACTCCACGATGGTGGCTGCACAATCTGCAAGATTCACGATTGCGTCATCACATGCCAACTTGTTATTTTCCACAACAATAAGTTCATCGAAGCGATGAGCAAAACAGCCTGCAAATAGTCCGATGCCGCCATATGCATCGATGAGCATGCCGCCTTCAGTGCCGAGGTCGTCGAGTCCAGCCACGATGGTGTCAGCAATCATCTCTGCGGCCTCAGGTGATGGCTGAAAAAAAGATGCCATCGACACTTGAAACTCATGACCGTGAATCACTTCTTTCATTCGTGCTTTTTCGCCGCGCTTGATTAACGCAGGGAGTGCCTCAGAGAGTCGGCCCTCATGACACCATGCACCGAGATCACCGGTTCTGGCGCCAACTCGTAATGTGACTTCACCTGCCCCCTCGAGTACGGGACCTTTGAGTAAGTCGTTCAGTTCGTCATGAGTGACCATGCAATTTGACGTCGTCACGATGTCGTGTGAGTCAGATGCTCGAAATCCGACAATGCCATCTGCACCCGCAACCATTCGCACCGTGGTTCGGCGAGCAGAATCAGGAAGTGTGATTGCCTCTGGGATGTCCACGACCAGTTTGGCCGTGCGCAAGAACGCTTCTTTTACGATGTCTGCTTTAGACGAAGATTGGCGCTCTCGTTGCATGTGTTGCCAATCACATCC
>CANLAH010000186.1 GCA_947488685.1 Acidimicrobiaceae bacterium
CTCGCAGCCTTGACCCCAATAAAGAGCACTCTCACACTCTGACGCATCTCATTGACAAGTACGGAATCAAGCGAGACACGGCACACAACGCCCTTGCAGACGCCCAGGCAACGGCTCAGCTCCTTGTTGCACTAGTTGCGCAGGCTCGCCAACAACAGTCTCAATCGGCTAGTTCAGACACGTCCGAATAGCGACGCAACACCGTTTGCGCTGTGCGCTGTGCGATGTCAATAAATTCAATCGGCTCCGTAATCACAAAATTTCCACCTGCGCGCAAGGCCAGACGACCAAGCCAATGGGCACTATTGACCACTATCGAAATATCAAACGAGCCGTCGTCGTTCTCCTGCACATCACGACATGGATACGTTTCGACCACCCACGCTGCAGCTGCCTTTACATGCGCGCGCACAACCGGAAGTGTTCCGTCGTCCGGAAACCAGCGCGGAGTCATTGCCGTGGCAGCAACAAGATTCACTACTTCTCCTGTCGCGCGCACCTCTTGAATGCGGTCAATGCGAAATGTGCGCAACTCATTACTCAAATCATCATCAGCCGTTGTGTACCAGTGCCCAGCATCACCAAATACCGTTCGCGGAGTAATCGTTCGCTTCGTCGAAATATCTTTGCTCGGAGACAAATATTCAATCTCTAGCTTTTCTCCTTTTTCGGCAGCTTCCCAAACGATGTCAAGATACGTTGCTTGCTCGGTTTCTACATCAACCACGTCTCCACCCAGAAAATCACGGAGTTTTGCGATCGCAGACGCCAGTCTCTTGTCACGTTTCATGCCTGGCAATTGAGCGGCTGCATCCGCCAAAACGCTGAGTCCAAAAATCTCCACATATGTCAGTTCAAGAGCACGATCAAAGGATTGCGATGGATGTGCTTCAACACTTCCGTCTTCGTACACGACAACACCGATCATGTCGCCACCACAATACGGCGGTACTCCACACACCATTGCAGTGCTCAGATCTTCAAGAACTTCTTCTTTTGTGAGTCCAAACTGTTGTGCAATTTCTTCAACAGTTGAGCCGCCACGCTCCATGACCCACGGCATGATGTGCAGTGCATTCTGCACGCGCACTTTTGCCGACCTTGGACCGCGCTTGCCGCTACGCCGCCTCCAACTGTTGCGCCCCCTCATCAGATGCCCGTCGCGACTTCGTTGAGCCAACCGATGACTTCTTGTCGAACATTGGGTGGCGAGAGAACTTCTGCGCGATCAACCATGGCGAATAACCAAGCCCTAAATGCGACACGGTTAGCGCAAGACACACGAACATCGATATCACCATTTTCGTGCGTCAGAATAACTCCGGATTGGCCAAGCTCTCGCGCAACTGTGAGAGCCAGCACTTTGTCAATGCGCACTACTGCCTGCTCATCTGCACCATCAAATAACTTGGCATCAGATGGCATTGCATCGGCAAGTTTGTAATCCGCTCGACGCGCGAAGGCTTGTGGTGTGGCTCCGATCACAACGTCGCCTTGGATACGGTCAACTCGAAACACGACTTCTTCTTGGCGCGATAGATCGTATGCACCCAAGTACCAATAGCCATCCCGGGAAAGCAATCCGTACGGATGCACAGTGCGATCCTTGGCGTTGTATCGCATCGACACAACACGACATTCGTTTGTGGCTCGCCACAGTTCGGGCAGTGCAAGAGAGCCTGATTCAAGATGCATTGTTCCAAAGCCAACATGGTCGTCAATAACGCCGCCCAGTCGCACTACCGCACGACGACCCCACTCGGTATCAATCTGCACCATTGCAGCGGCTTCTTGTAAGGCCTTGATTTCGTCGACAGTGAGTTGCGACGCCAGCGTGCCGTATCCCTTTTTATTTAGAAAATATGCCGTCTTGCCGGCGGCATCACCACGCAGCACGATGTTTGAAATTGGAACGCCCATCTCGCGCAATGACGCCTTGTCGCGCTCAAAGGATGTGCGACGACCTTCGTCAGAGGATCCGTATTCAGCGCCCATCTGGTCCATGATCTGCTCAAGCGTCTGAGGCTGAGCGTTGTTGCCAAGCAATGCCAAAAGATTGAGCATTCGCTCAGCCGGATCGTGTTGCTTTGGCTTAGGCATCACTGTGCAGGATAGACGCTTACACGCGTCCTTGTGCGATGTGTTGATCAATCACCGCGCGCACCATGGCGATGACTTCTTCTGCTGTCGAACCAGGCGTAATGACTCCTGCTACTCCAGCCTCACGCAACTTAGGAACATCAGGCACAGGGATAATGCCACCAACAATCACCGGAATATCTGCCCCGCGATCACGCAACTTCTGCACCACTCGCGGTGCAAGAGTCATGTGCGCCCCAGACAACATAGATAGACCAATCGCATCAACGTCTTCGTCTATTGCAGCCGCAGCCACTGTGTCTGGCGTCTGAAATAGTCCGGTATAGATCACTTCAAATCCGGCGTCACGCAACATGCGAGCGACCACTTTGACCCCGCGGTCATGCCCATCGAGTCCGACTTTTGCCACCAAAATACGTTGTGCCATTGATATCTCCCTCTCACTAGTCTGCCACCCGTGTTGGCATCCTGCTACTCGTCGAACTAGTTCTGTTGGTGGTACCAGTCAGCCAACATCGATGTACTCGAGTCAGTTTGGGCACTTTGCTTCCCTGTCAGCGCAGGTTCAATCTTGGCGGTCAATTCTTTCCCCAACTCCACTCCCCATTGATCAAAACTATTGATCTTCCAGATCCATCCCTGCACCGCGGCACTATGTTCATAAAAAGCAATCAGTTGCCCCATCGTAAACGCGTTCAGCGCCGGAATAACAATGCATGAACTTGGCTTATTGCCCACAAAAGTGCGATGTGCGACAAGAGATTCTGGCACTCCGTCGGCACGAACTTCTTGTGCGGTCTTGCCAAACGCAAGCGCTGCTGACTGAGCGAGCATGCTGGCAAACATTGTTCGCTGTCCACTCTCATCGTTTTGTGATGTTCGTTTTACTCCGATGAAATCTGTGCAGATCTTATTTGTTCCTTGATGCATCATCTGAAAAAAAGAATGCTGCGCG
>CANLAH010000187.1 GCA_947488685.1 Acidimicrobiaceae bacterium
GTGGAGTCACTTGACGCTAACGACAGGGGTGGCGGGTTTGGCCACTCCGGTCGTTGAACTGTTGTTGCGTAAGTACAGTGTCAAAACAGTGCTTGCATACACCACGTAGGTGATGACGCGAAGCCGCTCTGGCGAATTGTGCCAACCCAACAGACCTTTCAAGAAGTCATAAATATTGCCAGTTGCCAGTGGTCCTGATTGCAGATCCCACAAAGAAGAGAACAACCAACCGCCTTCGAAGCCGAATAGTTCGCGCAGCTCATGCACTGCTTTGCCGGCCAAACCAGCCGCAAAGAAGATCAACAGTATTCCGGTGACATTAAAAAACATTCGCAAGTTAAAGCGATTTCCCCCGACATATACGAGATAGCCAAGTATTGCGGCGATGACTAATCCAAGAAGGCCACCAATGACAAATTGTGATGTTGTCGTGGTCGCACTGCGCGAACCGAGCAGGAACAATACGGTTTCTAAACCTTCGCGCGTGACAGCAACAAAAGCAATAACAGACAGAGCAGAAGTCGTCGTGGCGTGATCAATCTTTTGACGAAGTTCAGTGCCAATGCCTCGCGCATGACCGCGCATCCAAAACACCATCCACGACAAGACCGCACAGGCAGCCAGCGCCAGCACGCCCTCAACTGCTTGTTCTACTTTTCCGTTGAGACCACCAACCGCACTATTAATAACGATGCCCAACACAAGACACACAAGAGCAGCAATGCCCGAACCAATCCAAACGTGTCTGAAGTCAGAGCCCCGATTGGTCTTAGTGAGATACCCAAATAAAATTGCCAAGACAAGAGAGATCTCCAAACCTTCGCGCAAAGTAATAAGAAAAGCCGATGACATGTCCTAGATGTTAGGTAGCCCATACATAAGATGCAACTTTTAGTTAGGTACACCTAATACCCCAACGCCCCGTGTAATTAATGGCCTAATGAACTCGCTAAGAGGCTCATTATCCAGCAAACCCATATCCAGCACCCTGAGCAGTAATCCCGTCCGATATGCCCTAAGGTGAAGGTGAAGGTGAAGGTACCTTCAGATTTAGAGAGTCCTCATGAACCGGTTCTTATCTAACAAAATCATCGCCGGCATCGTTGCTGTTGCTCTGCTTGCGGGAGTTGGGGTACTTGTTTCATCTGGAGAAACGTCGTCAACAACACGCAATGCTTCTCTCTTCGTGGCAAAACCTTGCACCAAGCCTGGTCAAATCATCAAGCTCTCCAAGCAATCAGTTGTCTGTGCTGCTCTGTCACCAAAAAACATTTGGTATCCAGTACTTCAGGAAAAGAAATGGATCTGTGCAAAATTAGGAATAACACGGACACAAAATGGCGTCTTTTCTGTATGCGGTAAAAACAAATCATCAAAGAAGCGTTGGTTTTTCACAAAGCCACTAATGGCGAACAGTGACCCTGGGCTTCCGACAACTGATCCAGATGCTGTCAGCAAGTTGGCGGCAAATCCTGAATTGATTGTCGAGACTTCCCCAGCAACACCACTCGCTCCAGCAGATACAACCGTGACAACTCTGGCACCTGCAGTGCCCGCGGTCTTGTCTCTTCTAACACAACCTTCTGGTGGAGTGAATGCCTTGGCGTTAGAAACCCAGCCAGTTGTGCAACTCCTCGATCAAAGAGGTGCCTCTATCTCAACAGCCGGTATCACCATTACGGCTGTCTCTGGTCGCACTGATGTAGTGCTATCGGGCAATACAGCAGTCACAGACGCCACAGGTCGTGCCACGTTTACAACATTGTCTCTCAAGGGAATCATGGGAGACATCACTTTGACATTTACTGCATCAGGTCTTGAAGGCATCACATCAGACAAATTTGTCTTGGCCCCTGGAGCGGCAACTCAGCTGGTCAACAGCACGGCTTTTGGCTCTGTCGTGAGCGGCAAAGCCTTTGATCAACAACCCGTCTTGCATCTTGAAGATTCAAGTGCCAACGTCATTGCTGTTTCGGGAGTCGATGTCAGTGTTGCATCATCAACACAAGGTCTCAGTGGCGCAACAACCGTCGCCACCAACAAAAATGGTATTGCTGGGTTCACTGACTTGGCTCTGACGCAAGCAGGTGCAACCATTTTGACGTTTACGTCTGGTGAATTGAGCACCACAATAGAATTCACTGTTGTTGCTGGCGACTACACAACAGTCAAGATCACAACAGAAGCATCTGAAGCGGCCACAAACGCCGAAGCGTTAGCAATCCAGCCAGCTGTGCAGTTGTTTGATGCCAATAACAACACGGTCACCACTGCAGGTATCACGGTGACTGCAACAATCACTCAATTTCCCGACACCGACACCGACAAAGCTGCAACGCTGCTGAACCCAACTGCCACTACAGACGCTCAAGGCATCGCCACATTTACTGGTCTTGGCATCGCGGGCTTGATTGGCTCCTACACCCTTGGCTACACGCCAACAACTGGCGTGACACAAGCATCAGAAAAATCCACAACACTTAGTGCTGGCGTGGCAACACAACTCATCGTGGTGACTCCTGCTGATTCACCAGTGGGCAACAGCGAGGCTGGTACATGGTCTTTGCCACAATCACCCGTGATTGGCTTGCGTGATAGCTCGAATAATCCAGTGCTGACAAGTGGCGTGACAGTGACTGCCACAGTGACCGGACAGGATCCAACCACAGCACAAACAAATGCCCAAGGCGAAGCAACAATTGGGTTGATCTTTAGCGGCGATGATGCCGGTGATCGCAAGATTACGTATAGCGCACTCAGGTTGGTAATGGACCCGACGACGATTACCTTGCCGCTCTTGACTCCAGTGGTGCAGGCATGGGTGCTGCCAACGGACCAGAAAACGACATCTCCAGCATTCACACTGGCAGCACCAACGTCAAACAGCAATGGTGCCTGGACCTACACAAGTTCTAAAGCAACAATTGCAACAGTCACCAGCACCAGCACCAGCACAGTCACAGTCACGCCTGAAGGTGCTCCAGGAACAGCCACGATCACAGCCACACAGGCAGCCACTGCAAAGTACGCAAGCGTGTCGACGACTGC
>CANLAH010000188.1 GCA_947488685.1 Acidimicrobiaceae bacterium
CTTCCGGCTGCTTGAGCAAGTGCTGCGACTAACGAACTCGTTGATCCGCGAGTGACTACCGGAACTGGTCGCAGAATCGTAGAAGAGCGACCACTCACAGCGCTGCGCCAGTCTTCGACTAGGGCTTCAGCGACAGCGAATGCGCACACCATCAAGAATTCAGGGTCAGGTCGAAGAGGTGCGTCTTCAGTGAGTGGCACTGCATTGTTTTCCCATGCTCCGTACACCATTGCTGACGACACGAACACAAGATGCGTGACTTGACGACTGGTTGCGTCGCTTAAAAATAATCGCGTCTGCTGAATGAGGACTGCACCGTCATCGCGCAGCGAAGCAAGCGACTGTGCATTCAGCACGGTGGAGCAAGGAACCGTTGTTTGTGCTGATTGGGTCATGCAGAGCAGGCTAACTGCGCATAACCTTGCCCTATGGCCTCAGATGATTTGCCCGAACCCCCAGATATGCCAAATCCCTTTGCCGGAATACCTTTCTTTGCCGATATGGCCAAGGCAATGTCTAGCCAGGGGCCACTTAATTGGGACATGGCAAAACAGTTTGCCGTACTCGGCGCGGTTGGCGACTCACCTGACGAAACTCCTGATCCCCAGGTGCGGTTTGCGTTTGCCGAATTAGCCACTATTGCTGACATGCATGTGCGTGATGTGACAACGCTTTCGACAGACCCACACAACACACGCACAGAATTACATCCCACAACGCGCGCATTGTGGGCGCACCGCACATTGCAGGACTTTCGTCCATTGTTTACAGACCTTGCCAACGCTCTGTCACAGCGGCCAACGTCTGACGGCAGCGAAGATCCGATGTCGTCGATGCTTTCTGGTCTTAGCGCAATGATGTCACCAGCACTTCTTGGAATGTCAATCGGCTCAATGATTGGCGCAATGGCACAGCGAGCATTTGGACAGTACGACTTACCACTGCCTCGCCCTGACACTAGCCAACTGATGCTTCTGCCTTCATCTGTTGAAAAATTTGCCGTTGACTGGAGTCTCAATACTGACGATGTTCGCATGTGGGTCTTGATCCATGAACTCACATCTCATGCTGTTTTGTCAACGATCGCAGTTGACCAAGGAGTCACGGCACTTGTGAGACAACATGTGGCTGCATTTCGCCCTGATGCGAATGCAATTTTTGACAAACTTTCAGATCTCGATATCAGTGATCCAAGTGCCATGCAAAATCTGCAAAGTGTCTTTGCAGACCCAACAGTGCTAATGGGCGCAGTTCGTACACCAGAACAAGAACGCATCGCTCCGCTTCTTGATGCGCACGCGTCGGCCGTAATCTCATATATCGATCATGTCGTTGATGTCGTCACCGAGCGAATTCTTGGTGGCAGTAAACAGATTGCAGAAGCAGCGCGGCGGCGTCGTCTTGAGACCGGACCGGATGCTGTGTTTGTTGAGCATCTCTTAGGTTTAAAACTGTCACATCAACAATTGCAGAGCGGACGAGCATTCATCGATGGAGTTCTGCAGCGCGGCGGAGAAGACGCCTTGCTCATGCTCACGGCTGACGCGGCAAACCTGCCTACGCCTAACGAGTTGGATGCTCCGGGCTTATGGATCGCGCGTCTGGAGCTGCAGTAGACCTCTTTGTCGCGCGCGGTACTTGTTTGATAAAGACAACACAACCAGCGAGTCCAGCAATTGCTACAACAAAGAAACCAATTTCCCCGGATGGAGTGAAAATGACTGGAAGCAGCCCGGCCAAGACCCACGCCATCTGATTTTGAGTTTCAAATTGTGCAAAAGCGCGACCCCGGTTTGCGTCAGGGGCATCTCGCTGCACAATCGATTCAAATGCCAGCCGACCAATTGCAGCAGCACCATTGACAATTCCGGTGAGTGCGATACCGGCAAGTATGCGTCCGGAGAAGCCCGCAACTAGACCCATGAGCGCAAGTGCAATCATTGTTGTTAACAACATTCTTTCGACAGACATCTTGCGCCGTAATTCAGGGGCAATTGTGTTTGCCCCCAAAGTACAGAGTGCTCCGAATCCAACTGCTATGCCAAACCATGCTGTACCTGCAGTTTCGCCACGCAACCAAAACGCAAGATGAAAGAACATGAATCCAGCACTGCCACGCAGAATTCTCATCATGTTTGCTGCGCGTACAACTTGTTGTGAATGCAACTCACGCACCTCAAGGCGTTCGGCACGGGAATCAGCAATCACGACATCTTTGGGCAACTGAAACGCAAAGACCGATGCGGTGACAAATACAACTGCACCAAAACACAGTGTCGCAGGAGTGCTAAATATCTGAACAAAGCCAGCCGGGAATACCACCACAAAGCCGACAATTCCGGCGATTTGTCCGAGCTTGCTATTTGCTTCAACGAGTCCTTCGTCCCCGACAATTGTCGTTGGCACCAATGCCGACTTTGCAATGCTGTAGGTCTTGGACAATACGAGAGCCGCAAACGCAAGCGGAAAAAGTGCGAGGGAATCGACATTAAACATCATGGCCACCATCACTACTGCTCGCAACAACGACACGAGTACCATCACTAAGCGCTGACCACCGGGCATGCGGTCTATTGCTGGGCCAACAAGAGGTGCCACTACTGCAAAGGGCGCCATGCTGATAGCCAGAAACAAAATGACTTTGGTCCGCGCAGCATCTGGACTGATTGACAAAAACAACGAGTCAGCGAGTGCAACCGCCATAATGGTCTCGCCTGCAGTCATCAGAGCATGCACACGCTTGAGGCGAACAAGTGGTGCGATTGGGGCAAGTCCGCCTGGCCGTCGACCGAGTTTGTCTGGTAGCGATGGATCGACCGTGTTCACACGGGAATACTAAACCCCGCGGGGCTTGTCGTACTTATATCCAAGACCACGAATCGTCAAAATACACGCTGGGGCACTGGGCAGAATCTCAATCTTGGAGCGCAACCTCTTGATATGCACATCTAGGGTTTTGGTGTCTCCGACATAATCACTTCCCCAGACTCTGTCGATCAGGGTGTC